>CAIMXF010000459.1 GCA_903845345.1 uncultured beta proteobacterium | reverse complement strand
TGACGAATGCATCGACGACCCGCACCGCGTTGTCCTCGGCGATGAAATCGTCCAGCGACTCCGGCAGCAGCGTGACCTGGTGTCGATCCTGTCCTTCAATGAACCTGGGCATACCGATCCTTTCTCGATATGCTCAGAACTCTACGTGGCCAGCCTCATTCGCGGACCGGGGTTTTCACACACCCTCGGCCAGGTGCGGTCAGTCGCGGACGACTGCTCCAGGGAAGGCTATGCTTCGCCGCAACGCTCTCGGATTCAATCAGTGAACACATCCAATCGCTTCGCACCGCCCAAGGCAATTCTTGATGCCGCCCCTGCCGGCTCTGGCGTCCAAGTGATCCGCAAGGCATTTCCCTGGTTGTTCGTGCTGCGCTATGTCGTCGGAGCCTTCGTCCTAATTTCCGCGCTTATCAGTCTCTACGGGCTCAGCCAATCGTGGGCGCGCCTGCTCGATAGATCCATCATCGAGCCGCTCATGTCGCCATACCGGTACTTGCCCGTGATCCTCATGAAGATCGCAACCGGCGTTGCGATCCTGGCGAAGAAGAAACTGTCGCTCGCCCTGACCCTGCTCTGGACGATCGCCTTCCTGTACCTGCTGTGGGGCAACGGACCTTTGAGCCATCTTGGGTCGGACTTCTTCCTGAACATCGCCGTTCTCATTGGGCTTTTCGCGTTCCAGTGCGTGCTCTTGGCGCGTGGGCTGCTCCGATAGCTACTAGCGTTTTCGGCCATTTGCGGCCGGTCGCGAGCGTCGGCTTACCGGCACGCCAACTGGCCTGCAATCGCGCGATGTGGTTATGGTTTGCAGGTCAATCCCGCGTACTCGACGGCGGATCATGCTCGGCTGCTCCGCAAGGCTTTCAGCAATGGCCCATCGATGCCCGCAGTGAGCGCAGAAGCCCCCAAAGCGGCCCCTAAAGTTTTCGATAGCTCGTCGCTGAACAGCGCCCTCAGGCATAACTGAGTTCTGTCGCCTTTCCTCGAAAAACGCGGTAGGCCAGCACGGTATACGCGCCGATCGCAGGAATCGCGAACGCGGCGCCCGCAAGGATGATCTTCAGCGTCGCAGCGCTGCTGGCCGCTTGCCAGATGGTGATCTGGTCGACCACGATGAAGGGGAAGATGCTGTAGGCCAAGCCGAAGAACCCGAGCAGCAGTACGAGCAGCATCAGGACGAAAGGCGCCCAGCACAGCTTGCCCTGGATGCGGTGCGAATTCAGCAGGCCACGGATCGCGGCGAGTGCCAGCGCACTCATGAGCGGAATGGGAACCAGCGCAAAGAATTCTGGTAGCGCGAACCAGCGGTCGCGCACGGTGGTGCTCGCGATCGGTGTCACGATCGAGATCAGGCAAAAGCCGGCGATGAAGAGCGGCCATGCGCGGCGGGCCCAGTCGATCGCTCGCAGCTGCAGCGCACCCTCGGTCTTCAGGATGAGCCACGTCGAGCCCAGGAGTATGTAGGCGCCTGGCAATGCCAGGCTGATCAAGGCGGCGAAGAGATCCGTCGCCCAAGAGTCCTGCAGGCCCGTGACGTATTTCCCCAGCATCCAGCCCTGCGCCATGGACGCGATGACAGAACCCGCCGCAAAGACGACGTTCCAGATGGCGCGGTGGTCATCGTGCGCCTTCACGCGGAAGTCGAACGCGACGCCGCGCAGGATCAGCCCCAGCAACATGACAGCCACAGGCAGGTACAGCGCACCCAGGATCACCCCCTGAGCGCGCGGGAATGCGATGAGCAGCAAGCCGACGCCGAGAACGAGCCAGGTCTCGTTGGCATCCCAGAACGGGCCGATGCTCGCGACTAGCGTGTCCTTTTCGGTGTTGCTGGCGAAGGGCATCAGCATCCCCACGCCCAGGTCGTAGCCGTCGAGCGCGACGTAGACGAGCATCGCGATGCCCAGCAGCACCATGAAGATGACGGGAAGCATGGCATCGAAACTCATCGCAGGATCCTCCGCTTGTTGAACGAGCCCGATATGACTTCCGCGACATCGGTGACAGCCCTGCCGCTCTGCGGCGTCACCGGGCCTTCCGTCGCCGGCTTGCCGGCCATGTGCTTCAGTACGGTCACGTAGCTGACGATCAGCACGAGGTACAGCGTCACGTACATCGTTAGCGTGGCCGCGATGTGCGACTGGGGTACCGTGGAAGCGACTTCGCTCGTACGCACGAGGCCATAGGCGATCCAGGGCTGGCGACCCACCTCGGTGACATACCAGCCGGCCAATGTCGCGACCCAGCCCGCGAAGGTCATCGCCCTCAGCAACATCAGCAGGGGCCTGGGCATCCGCTCCGGGTTCCACGCGACGCGGCGTGCCGCAAAGGTGCCTAACCAGGCGGACAGGAGCATGAGCATCCCGATCCCCACCATCAACCGGAAGCCGAAGAAGAGCGGCCTGACAGGTGGGTGCGCTGATCCGAACTCGTCGAGGCCCTTGATTTCGCCATCAGGATCGTGGCGCAGGATCAGGCTTGCACCGCGAGGCACCTCGATGGCGAAGTCGTTGCGCTGGTTTTTTTCGTCGGGCAGCGCGAACAACAGCAGCGGCGCGCCGCGCTCGGTGTGCCAGACACCTTCCATCGCCGCGATCTTGGCGGGCTGGTGCTCGAGGGTGTTAAGGCCGTGCGCATCGCCCACGAGGATCTGGAGGGGCGCGAGGAACGCTGCCAGCGTTAAGCCCAGTCGGAAGGCCCGCGGCGTCGCGGCCGTGGCCTTGCCTTTCAGGGTCTGCCAGGCGCTGACGCCGACGAGCAGGAACGAGACGGTCAGGGCCGATGCAATCAGCATGTGGCTGAAGCGGTAGGGGAACGACGGATTCGTCAGCACCTCCAGCCAGCTCGTGACATGCACGACGCCATCGACCACCTCGGTGCCGGCCGGTGTCTGCATCCAGGAGTCGAGGCAGAGGATCCAGAACGCGCTGAGTGTCGTGCCAAATGCGACCAGGAAGGTGGCCAGCAAATGCATCCGCTCGCCGACCCGGCCATGGCCGAAGAGCATCACGCCGAGGAACGTCGCCTCCAGGAAGAACGCCGTGAGAACCTCGTAGCCGAGCAAAGGTCCGGCCACTTCGCCCATTCGCTCCATGTAGCCAGGCCAGTTGGTGCCGAACTGGAAGCTCATCGTGAGACCGCTGACGACCCCGAGCGCGAAGGTCAGCGCGAAGACTTTCGTCCAGAAGCGGTAGGCCTCCAGCCACGCGCCGTCCTTCGTGGTCAGCCATCTCCAGCGCACGAACAGCAGCGTCCATCCCAGCGCGATGCTGATGGTCGGGAACAGGATGTGGAAACTCATGTTGGCCGCGAACTGCGCGCGGGCGAGGATCAACGCGTCCATCTTCAGGTTCCTGTTCTCAGTGGGTCGAGCGGCGCTGCAGCCACTCGAAGATGCCCATGCCGGCGATCATCGCGAGCACGAACGTGGCGGCCTTCCAGCCGCCGATGGTCAGCGCGACCAATGCGGGCCCGGGGCAGAAGCCGGCGATGCCCCATCCGATCCCGAACAGCAGGCTGCCTCCGATGAGTCGGCCATCGATCTGTCGCGATGTCGGTAACTTCATCTCCGCGCCCAGCAAGGAGCGCTGGCGGCGCGAGGCGATCGCGAAGACGGGCACGCCGACCGCGATGGCGCCCGCCATCACGAGCCCGAGGGACGGGTCCCACCGTCCTGCGACATCAAGAAAGCCGAGCACCTTCGCCGGGTCGCTCATGCGAGAAAGGAGGAGCCCCAGCCCGAAGACCAGGCCGACAATGAACGACGCGAGGATCTGCATGGTGGTCCTCACGCCAGGAGGTGCCGCAGCACCAGCACGGTCGCGAAGCCCGCGCCCATGAACGACAGGGTCGCGACCAGCGAACGCGGGGAGAGCCGGGACAGACCACACACGCCATGCCCGCTGGTGCAACCCGAACCGTACCGAGTGCCGATCCCGACGAGCAGTCCGGCCGCGACCAACTCGACCAAGCCGCTGTCGATCGTTGGGACGTGCACCGGCGCTGCGAGTGCCCAAGCCATCGGCGCGATGACTAGTCCCAGCACGAAGGCCACCCGCCAGGCTACGTCACCTGTCGACGGTCGCAAAAGTCCGCCCAGGATGCCGCTGATGCCTGCGATGCGCCCGCCAAGTAGCGCGAGCGCCGAAGCGGCGAGTCCGATCAGCGCGCCACCCGCCAGCGCCGTCCAGGGAGTGAATGCATTCCAGGCTATGGTCATCTTCGATTGCTCTCTCTGACTGCCGAAAGGGCAGTCCTTGAGGAATCAATCCAAGAAGCGTGCCAACCGTGTTGCCCGGGCCGCGCCTCGACCGCTGTCATAGGTGAACGGGACGCCAGCGAGCTGTCAGTGCGGCCCGGCCGGCCAACTCGCGACTGCCATTTGGCAGAGGTTGGCGGACTGGTTGGCAGTGCTCAGAGCAGGCCGAGGTCCTTGAGCCTTCGGTAGAGCGTCCGCTCGCTGAGGCCAAGCGTCGTCGCGATGTCGCGCCTCGTGTGCCGACCTTCGGCCACCAGACGCCGAATCTCGGCTTCGGTGCGCGCCGCCTGGCTGGAGGGCGCCTTGCGATCTGCCGGGGGCTGAACGACCGGTGCAGCGGCATGGCCCAGCGTCTCGGGCAGGTTCTCGACGCGGATCAGCCCGTCGTCTGCGAACAACCTGGCGCGATCCAGCACGTTGCGCAATTCGCGGATGTTGCCGGGCCAGCCGTAGGCCTGCAATCTCGCCATGGCCGCGGGTTGCACAGTGACCCGATGCTTCGAACTGCCGCCCCGCTGGAGGAACGAATCGACCAGCATCGGAATGTCGTCCGAGCGGTCGCGCAAAGGCGGCAGATGGATCGGAAAGGCGCTGATCCGGTAGTACAGATCCTGCCGGAAGCGCCCGTCGTTCACCATCTCCTGGAGCGGCTTGTGGGTGGCCGCGACCAGCCTGAAATTCGCTTGCTGCGTCTCGATGCTGCCCACGCGTCGGAACGTGCCCGACTCGATCAGGCGCAGCAGCTTGACCTGCATGCCCAGCGGCACGTCGCCCATCTCGTCGAGAAACAGAGTGCCGCCTTCGGCCGTCTCCACGAGGCCTTTCTTGCGCGTGTTCGCGCCGGTGAAGGCGCCGCGCTCGTAGCCGAACAGTTCGCTCTCGAACAAGGTCTCCGTCAGGCCGGAGCAGTCCACCACGACGAAGGGGCCGCCGGCACGCTCGCTTGCTTCGTGGACTGCTCGCGCGAACAACTCCTTGCCCGTGCCCGACTCGCCGAGCAGCAGCACAGGGAGCATCGACGGCGCCACGCGCTGCACGGACTCCAGTGCCGAGTTGAATGCGGGAGATCGCCCGACGAGGCCATCGGCGCTCGGGCGGGCGGACGCGTGGCGCACCGTCACGAGCCGTTCGACATAAGCAACGACGTCGCGGTTGGCATCGAGGATGGGGCGCAGTTCGACGTCTACATGTTCCGGGCCTCGCGGCGTGTGATGGATGTGCAGCACTCGGTCGGGGCCCTTGAGCTCGAACGCACGCTTCATCGGACAGTGCTCTCCCGCCTGGTCGCAGGGCACGTCGTAGTGGTGGGAGACGCGGTAGCACTTGTGGCCGATGTAGGGCTTGTCGGCCGTGCCGAACTGGCGTTGGTACGCAGTGTTCGCGGCCAGGATGCGGTACTGCGGATCCAGAACGATCATTGGCTGCGCGTCGTGCTCGAGGAACGAGATGAGCGCCTGAACCTGCGGTGCGGATTGCGCGTCCGCATCGATCGACGCATCGGCTGTCTCGTGAAGGCTGGCGGGAATGGACATCGAATCGGCCGGTGCGAAAAGAAGCATTCTGCGCTTTGCTGCCACTTCTGCCAATCTGGCAGAGACATGCTGCCAGAAGGGCCTGCCAGCGCACGGCGCGCGGGTCTCCAACTCAGCGATCGTGCGCATCGTTGGCGAAAAAAGCCTATACGAATCAATGAGTTGACCTATCTGTCCCGGCGTGCGCGCTTTTGGCACGGGTCTTGATATCCATCACCTTGAGGGCGCCGTTGGGATCTCCCCTTTATTCGATGCTGGGCGCCAACACCTGCCCGGTCAATCGCCGCTGGAAGTCATGCCGTCATTGGCGGCGCTTGCAGGGACAACGAGGAAACACATCATGAACCATCGCAGCGACATGCAAATCGAGGGATTCTTCGACCCGGGCACCTGGACAGTGAGCTACATCGTCCTCGACAAGGCGACGCGGCACTGCGCCCTGATCGACAGCGTGCTCGACTTCGACGCGAAGTCCGGCCGCACGTCGACCACCAGCGGCGACAGGCTGATTGCCCGCGTCAAGGAGCTCGACGGCCAGGTGCAGTGGATCCTCGAGACGCACGTGCACGCGGATCACCTGTCCGCCGCGCCGTACCTGAAGACGCATCTGGGCGGCAAACTCGGCATCGGCGAACACATCACCACCGTGCAGGGCGTGTTCGGCACCCTGTTCAACGAGGACGGCGACTTCGCGCGTGACGGGCGCCAGTTCGACCATCTGTTTGCGGACGGCGAGATCTTCGCGATCGGTGGCCTGCGCGCACGGGCGGTGCATACCCCCGGACACACGCCCGCCTGCATGACCTATGTCGTCAGCGATCGCGAGGGCGTGGAGGCACCGGCCGCGGCCTTCGTCGGCGACACCTTATTCATGCCTGACTACGGCACGGCACGATGCGACTTTCCCGGCGGAGACGCCCGGACCTTGTATCGCTCGATCAACAAGGTGCTGAGCCTGCCGCCCCAGACCGTGCTCTACATGTGCCACGACTACCAGCCAGGCGGACGCGAGGTGAGCTTCTCGAGCACGGTGGCTGAGGAACGCGAGCACAACGTGCACGTGCGCAATGGGATCAGCGAAGAGGAATTCGTGGCCATGCGCCATGCGCGCGACGCGACGCTGGGCATGCCCGCGCTGATCCTGCCTTCAGTGCAGGTGAACATGCGCGCCGGCGAATTTCCAAAGGCCGAGTCGAACGGCGTCCGCTACTTGAAGATTCCACTCAACGCGGTCTGAGCGCCCGCGCTCTCCACGAGAGCTGCTCGCGGCCAAGCCATCGACCGCCCCGGCTGCGGAAACGCACATTCGAACGACACCAGGAGACGAATAAATGGACATCCGAACGCTCACCAACGAACTCGCGGTCTCGCCGCAGATCCTTGCCGCCGACTTACCGGCCATCGCCGAGGCCGGCTTTCGGTCGGTGATCTGCAATCGGCCCGACTGCGAGGGCGCCGACCAACCTCTGTACGCGGAGATCGAACGCGCTGCCGCCGAACAGGGCCTGCACGTGCGCTATCTGCCGGCGGAATCTGGCAAGGTGACCGACGAGCAGGGCGTCGCCTTCGGTGCGCTGATGGGCGAGTTGCCGAAGCCCGTGCTGGCCTTTTGCAGGACCGGGATGCGATCGACGACGATGTGGGCGCTGTCGCAGGCGGGGCGAAGAGCGCTGCCGGAGATCGTCGAGTTGTCCTCGAAGGCGGGCCATGACCTGAAGGGGGTCGTGCGGCGCATCGTCAACGGTGGCAAGACGCCCGTGGAGGTGGTGGACGCCACGCACGAGATCGTGATCATCGGCGGTGGCGCCGCGGGCATCGCCGTGGCCTCCAGCCTGCTGGCGCGCAGCCCTGACCTCGACATTGCCATCATCGACCCGGCCGACATCCACTACTATCAGCCTGGATGGACGATGGTCGGCGCGGGCGTCTTCGATGCCGCAACGACGGCACGCACGATGGCGTCCGTGCTGCCGCGCAGCGTTCACTGGATCAAATCGGCCGTCGTGGCTTTCGAGCCGGAGCGCGACGCGGTGGTCCTCGACGGCTGCCGCGTCGTCAAATATCGGCAACTCGTCGTCTGCCCAGGCCTGAAGCTCGACTGGCATGGCATCGAAGGCCTGTCGGAGACGCTGGGGCGCAACGGCGTCACGTCCAACTACCGCTACGACCTGGCACCCTACACCTGGGAACTGGTGCAGAAACTGCGCGGCGGCCAGGCCGTCTTCACCCAGCCGCCGATGCCGATCAAGTGCGCCGGCGCGCCCCAGAAGGCGATGTATCTCTCGGCCGACCACTGGCGTCGAACAGGCGTGCTCCAGGACGTTGACATCCAGTTCTGCAACGCCGGTGCCGTGCTGTTCGGTGTGGCGGCCTACGTGCCCGCGCTGATGGAGTACATCGAGGCCTACGACATCGACCTGAACTTCGGCGAGACCCTGGTCTCGGTCGACGGTCCTGAGCACAAGGCCACGTTCACGAAGGCGAACGCCGATGGGTCGAAGGAAACGGTGGTTCGCCCGTTCGACATGATCCACGTCGTGCCGCCGCAGAAAGCCCCCGACTTCATCCGCGTCAGCTCGTTGGCCGACGCCGCCGGTTGGGTCGACATCGACCAGGCGACGATGCGGCACAAACGGTTTCCCAATGTCTTCGCGTTGGGCGATGTCGGCAATTCACCCAATGCGAAGACCGCCGCGGCCGCACGCGTGCAGGCACCCGTGGTCGCGCACAACCTGCTGCGCGACCGAGGGCTCGTGAAGGGCGAGGCGCACTACGACGGCTACGGATCCTGCCCGCTCACCGTAGAGCGCGGCAAGATCGTGCTCGCCGAGTTCCTGTACGGGGGCAAGGTCGCGCCGACGTTCCCCAAATGGCTGATCAATGGCACGAGGCCGTCGCGTGCGGCCTGGTATCTCAAGGAGCGCCTGCTACCGCCACTCTACTGGCAGGGCATGCTGAAGGGCCGCGAGTGGTTGGCGCAGCCCGAGATGACGTCGTGACCGGGGCACCGAGATGGAGGTGAGCCTGATCGGACTGGCGCTCGGCGCCATCGTGGGATTGATCCTGGCACTGACGGGCGCCGGTGGCGGCATCCTCGCCGTGCCACTGCTGGTGTTCGGGCTGCGCTTGTCGATCATGCAGGCCGCACCGGTGGGCCTCATCGCTGTCGGCGGCGCTTCCGCGATCGGAGCCGTGCTTGGGCTGCGTGAGGGCCTGGTGCGATACCGCGCCGCGTCGGTCATCGGCCTGATCGGCATGGCGCTCGCGCCCGTGGGTGTCAGGCTGGCCCGGATCGTCCCCAACGGGCCGCTGACCGTCGCCTTTTCCGTCGTGCTGGCCTATGTCGCGGTGCGCATGTGGCTGCAGGTACGCCGTGGTGCCGTCCCGGCAACCGAGGCGCAGCGCGCCAGCTTGCCTTGCGTGCTCAACCCCGCCGAGGGCCGGCTGGCCTGGACGATGCCGTGCGCTCGTGCGTTGGCTGCGACGGGCGCCGTCTCCGGGCTCTTGAGCGGACTGCTGGGCGTGGGCGGGGGCTTCGTGATCGTGCCTTCGCTCACGCGGTTTACTAACTTGGCGACGCGCAGCATTCTGGCGACGTCGCTGGCCGTCATCGCGCTCGTGTCAATCGGAGGCGTCGCGGCAGCCGCGGCGCAAGGCTCAGTCAACTGGGCTGTCGCGCTTCCGTTCGGCCTCGGGGCTGTCGTGGCGCTCGTGGCTGGTCGCCGCATTGCCGCCAGGGTGGCCGGCGCTCACCTGCAGCGGGCATTCGCGATCACGAGTGGCGCCGTGGCGCTGCTGCTCCTGGCGAGAGGCATGGGGTGGGTGTCCGCTTGATTTTTAGATGCGATGACCCGGTCGAGATGCGTCGCCGGCTTGATCACCACACCGTGCAGACCATGATGATGCCTGCCGGGAAGGGTCGGACCTGTCGACGCCGAAACGCAAATACTTGACGGTCTGAATGTCCGGGTTTGGGCGTCGAGGTCGAACATGCGAACTTCGCCTTTGGTTCGGGAACTGCCGGTCGTGCTCGACAGGGCGAACGTCAGCTTCCGGGCATCCGAAACGGCGTAGCCGTTGTCGGCTTCGGGTCGGGAACAGCCGGTCGCGCTGCCCGGGAGCCGTCGTTCGCTGCGCTCTCAGCGTGAAATCCCACCAGCGCGGCTTGGCCAGGGGTGGTGAGGGGCCATTCAAGGCTGCATTCGCGCCCTCATGACCGCAGTACGCCCAAACCGGACCCATACCTGCAGCAAGCTTACCTCCCGGAACTTAATGCCCCTCTGAGCGCGATCGACTCGTACGACCGCTTCGCGCACAGGGCCGACTGGAACAGCCGCCGGCCCGAGGATCCCCTTGGGATACAGCCGATTGGACAGCGGGGTCGGTGGCAGGTGCGCCGTTGGGTCCGGTCGGACGGCTTGCCCGGGGCGACGGTCGTCTTCTTCGCCGACGCCACCGCGGCGGACAGCTGCCCCGAAGACGTCGCGTCGGCGAGCACGGCCGGCGGCGCAGGCATCCGCTTCCATCGCGACGGCGTGCAGGAAGAGCAAGACACGATCCAGGTCTGCGGCGGCGTGCGCGGTCAAGGAAGGCGAGCAGAAGAACACCCCGAAGCGCACGGCTTCCGGAGCGCTGCCCTCGCCGTGATGTGCACCACGAACCGCAGGACGCGAACTGTTCCTCCGGCTGCGCCATGAAGCGCGTCGGCGAGGACATTAGCGATTAGCTCGACTACACGCCCGGAACTTCACGGTGGAACGTCACGTGTGCGGCAAGTGGGCCTGCATGGCCTGCATGTCACTCGTGCAGGCTCCGGTGCCGGCTGCGGTCAACCGATCCCGACGCTGGTAGCCAAAAGTCCAGGTGAACGCATCCGCTCCCTCGCTGTATGCACAGGATCGGGTGAGCACAATAGCCCAGCAAAGACGTTGCCGCCGCGCGCCCAGTTGCGAAGAAGCCTGAAGAGTATGGGCACTTGGCGCCGATCGTCGTCGGTCGCGCCCTGGTGGATCGACTGCCAGAACAGCGGCAGGTTGCGCTGCTGGCGCTGATGGCGCACCCGCAGTGAACGCCCTCTGCCCATCGGGCCCGCATCGTGCATGGGAGCCAAGATGATCTCGCGGTCCCGGGCCAAGTCGCCCTCGGGAAGCAAGGCGCTGCGCACCGTCCGTAATTTGAGTTCGGCGTGAATTTCCTTGAACGTGGTCTGCAGGCGTGAAGAGCTTGCACGGAAGTCATGGGTCGAGTGCAAGGCGATCGCGCCGCCGCTCTTGTCACGGTGTCCAAGCAGCGCATCGAGGTCGGCCGCCGGACAACCCCGCTCGAGCATCTGGGTGCGCACGAAGGCGCGCCAGAAGTTACCTGGCCAAGGAAATCCGAGATCGGCGAGTTGCTTTTTGAACCAAGACACCGTGACTTCGGCCGGGTTGTCCTTTTCGCCCAGACAGAACATTGCCCGCACGCGCGCGGGCGCCGCCTGCCATTGCGTGACACGATCGAGGCGGACAACGAGCATCCGTTGATGCTGCTGAAGGATTCGCAGCTGGCGCACGAGCACGGCTGGTACCGAAACAAGTCGTGCACGTTGGTTGTAATAGGTCTCCTTGTCGGCGAGCCCAGCGAAGATGTCGTCGTCGGACGGCGGCAGCCCAGCCCTTTCGCGAATTCGGTCGAACTGCTCGAGAGCGCGAATCACCGTCGTCGGCGATCGCACTGCCCGCAATGCAGTGCACAGCCCCTGAAGAACGAGGGTGAAAAGCAGCAAGTGGCGATGGTGCTCTCGAATGGATGAGCGGCTGTCAAGGTCTACGGGCGCGGACAGCTTCTCTCTGAACACTTGGATCAGTCGCTTCACATCGGCGGGAGTTGCAGTAAAGGCCGCGCCCACGACCGGTTGCATGTGATCCTCGTCGTTCCAGGGCCATCCCGCTAACGGAGGTGGATCCGCAGGCGCTTGGTTGGTGGGTGCGACTGAACGCTGCTCAGGCTCCGGCCGCTCGCTTGAGGGCACGTGTGCGTGCGGAAGGCGCTTTTGGCTTGCACACTTCCCGTTGGCATCGGCGCCCAGCAACGCCGCCAAGCCGGCGGAACGAATGCCGATTACCCAACACTCCGCCAAACGCCCAAGCTTGTGCTGGGTGTAGTACAGGCGCGTCTGGCCAGCAGCCTTTTCGCGAAGGGTGATGAGCCAGGCCAGGGTTCGATCGCCCGTTGACGCTTCGATGTGGGCCCCGAGGTGGCCGCGCAGTAGTTCTGGTGTCCAGCAGTCATGGCCGCGTGGTGGTGGTTTGCAGTTACTCAGGACGCGCTCGACTCGGGCGGTAGGCGTGTCGCCGCGCTTTGGCTCACGCGCGCTGGGAGTCGTCGTGCTCTGGACTTCCCTGGCGAGTTGCTCGAATACATGCTCGCCCCACTCAGGTGAGCGCAACGGCAATGCCGCGTTATTAGGCGGTAGACTGCCTCGTGCGCGGTTCCGGGGCCGCTGTGACGTCGACGCGCAGGATGTCGGCGGAGACACCGCCTCCTTCCACGCCGCCAGGGAGGGGAACCTGGAATCGCTGTCGATGCTCTGCGCGAACGGAGCGTCGGTGGACATCCGCGGCCGGCGCGGCCAGACGGCGCTCATGGCCGCTTGCCGGGAAGGTCAACCCGATTGCGCGGCCAAGCTCATCGCTTCGGGAGCGGACGTCTCGATCGCTGACGACTCGGGCCTTAGCTCGCTCATGCACGCTGCGAGGGGCGGCAGCGAGTCCTGCGTCGATCTGCTTCTGCGAGCCGGCGCGTCGCCCTCGGCCACGGACAAGAGGGGACGCGCGGCGTCAAGCTACGCGTTCGACTCGAGCTTCTGGCAGCTGGCTGCGCGCCTGAAAGAGCTCGAAGCCGTGGCGCGAGAGCGCGCTGAGCTGGAGCGCGCGGCTGGAGCCGCCGTCATCGCTTCCTCGGCGCGACGCGTCTGAGAGGCCACCAAGGTTGCTGCTCGAACCCCCTCGGTCCGCAGCTTTGCAGCCGCGCGCCAAGGTCAGGGAAGGGCGAAGTTGGCGCTGAACGAGATCGACTCAGCGACCGGGACAACAAGCTTCTTGCGTCCATGCCCCGCGTTCGCGACCTCTTCCACCTTCAGCAGCCCCAACTTCGCCAAGCGCGTCACGTCTTTGGACACCGCGCTCTGCTCGCGCCGCACTGTCACCGCGAGCTCCGAGATCGATTGGGCCTTCTTGACCGCGGCGCGCAGCAACTCCACGCGCTTGGGCGTCATCTCCGACACGAACTCGACGAACTCGAGGCTCGTGAAGGTCATCGAATGCGGCAGCGTCGGCGCCTTGGCGTCCAAAGCGCGGGCGACCTCCAGGCCCCTCGCGACATGGGCGGCCAGCTCCGGGTCGCTATGGAAGTCCGCCATGCTGATCTTCTTGGTCGCCATCATTTCCCCTTGTTGACGTAGGCGATCGCTATCGCCATCCACTCGGCTTGGAACCTGTCATAAATCTGTTGGTAGCTCGTGAACGGCTCAGGTGTGACGACGCCCAGATGGTGCTTGTGCGAGTAGCCGTGGCTGTTGTCATACCCAAGGACTCGACCGTCGTCGCCCGAGAAGATCGCGGGATTGATATACGCCAACGCGTAATGGGTGACATTGCCAGAAGGCACTTGGCGAATGACGAGCTCCTTGAGAACGCCACCTCCGAGCCTTTTCTTGATCTTGACGTCCTTGGGCGCATACCGCTCAGTGACTACGACAGAAGCTTTCTTCTTGGCAGGCATGATCTCTCACTTCATATCTGGTGTCAAGTGGGACGCTGAAAGGCGTTACAAGCGTATGTCGGCACCTCCAACCCGGCTCACCGAGCATCAAATGTCGAGCAGAGAGCGCTTCGCTTATTTGATGGCGCCGAGCCAAAGGCGCCAAGCGCACTGTCCCTAACACGCACATTCAGCGCTACGGAAGCGCATCGGCGCGAACGTCCACAGGCGCGCCGAAAAAGCGCGAATGGAAACCGCGCTGGCATGGGGGTGGCGCATCCCTTGAGCCTGCTCGTCAGGAAGATGTCGACTGACCGCGACGATCTCCGTCCGCGGCGACGTCAAGGAGAGCGAATGACAGCAAGCACGACGACATCCCGCCGCTCGTTGGGATTCCGAGACCTGTTCACGTCGGGGAAAAGGCAGCTCCGCCACATGCGCAAGCGCGGCGACTTCACCGTGTCGCTGAAAGCATCCGGCGCCGCCCTGGCGATCTTCCTTTGCGCGATGGGCCTCACCGCCGCACATGCGACGACCAAGATCCAGACGTTCTGGTTGATCGCCAGCGCGAGCGCGTTGGCTCTCTACGCGCTTTGCGCGGCGGTCGAGAGGTTTGCGGGTGAGGCGGTCAACACGAAGACCACGGCGCTCTTCGCGGCGCTCGGCCTGGGCGTGCTCGCCTTCTTCGCCCACGGCAGGGCCGGAGGCGAGGTCAACGCGATCTTCAGCCGCGACCCGTCCAACTTTCCGCACGCGGTCGCGGCGGCCACAAGCTTCGTCGTGCTCGATTGGATCGCGCCGGCCATCGTCGCGGGTCTGGCGCTTGGCCTGCCCGCCGCGCTGATCTTCGCCACCCGAAAGCAGATCAGCCGAGCCTGGACGGCGGTCTCCGTCTTCCTGGCCTGCTCGATGATGTTCGGAGCGATCTTCTCGCTGGTGAAAGATCCGCAGCGCCGCGCGAGCAACCTCTACCAGATCGCCCGCAGCTACGACTTCAACGACAGCTTCGAATGCTCCGCTGGCGTCCCGGGCCTCGACGCCGCCGCCTTCATCGGGCCGGCCGGCGACAGAGCCATCATCGCCCCCAAGCTCGAATATCTGCCTTCCCAAATCTCGGCCCTCTTCCCGCCTGTCGCGGTGCCGAAGAAGTTCGCGCCGGTGGATTGCAAGTAGCGAAGGAGCGGCGCGCGTGAGATCGGGCGCAGACATAGGCCAACCACGGACCGGCGAGAGTCGCTTGGTCTGTAGAATTTGATACATCTATCCAAAAGAGCCGTCATGGCCACGGGAGGGCGACGATTGATCGCCAGCCGATCGTTGAGGAGGACTGCGCCGCGCCACGCGCGCGTCGTGGCCAAGCCGCGCATGGACAAGCTCCGCGGGGCGGAGCTTTGAGCGAGCCCACGGCGTTGGCCGCCGCTCCGCTCAACCGCCTTTTTCGGATGGCGGCGTGGGCCGGCGTCGAAGCCTCCGTGCTGGTGCACATCAGGCGCGGCGACGATCTCAACGCGCGCGACCCGCAGGGCCTGACCCCTCTGATGATCGCCGCGTCCCGCGACAAGGCGGGCGTCTGCTCTCTGTTGATCGAGGCCGGCGCGGACTCTTCTCTGCTCGACGCTCAGGGGCGCGATGCTCTGGCATTGGCGAAGAGCGCGAACGCGGTGAACGCCATCCGCGCGTTGGCGGCCCGGTTCGTTGGAACCGCCACCGCCGACCTTCCATCCTCTTCCCATGCGGAAGAGCCTCACGCCGCCGCTGAGTCGGTCTCCACTGGCAAGCAGGATGAGCGGCCGGAAGCCGAGAGCTCTCCCGCGGATGCGAATTCCGCCGCCATGCCCAGCTTGGCCGCCGAGGCCACCGACGACCAATCCCTCCTCGCTCCAGTCGAACTGGAACGCCTCGCCGAGCTCAAATTTGAGCGGTACGAATGCGTTCTTCGACACCGACATTCCTTCGCCGGCACGCCACTCGCGGATGAAGTCGGTGACGCGCGAGTAGCAGCCCTTGTAGCCCGCGGCCTTGATCTCGGCGAACAGCGCCTTGGCCGTTCGACGACCGTGTAGCGGCCGGCGCAAGTCGACCTTGAGCGACAGCTTCAGCGTCTCGTGGAACGGCGCCAGCGTGGTCGTGCCTTCGCTTCGGCGGTACCTCGGCGCAGTCTCGATCGGCTCGCGAAGCCACTTCGAAATCGTGTTCCTCGACAAGCCAGTCAGCCGCGCGATCTCGCGCTCCGACTTCTTGCCCCGGCTGTGCAGACGCCGGATTCTTCCAATCATGTCCATGGTGATCACTCGTCGAACCCCGCTGCACAAAAAAGCAGCAGGGTAGGTGAAACACCTGGCTCAGTTTTCGGTCGGCACGACCCTCAAAAGTGGCTCAATTTTCGGTCGGCGCCAACACCACCTGACCAGCCTCGGATCCTGATCGCGACCGGCAAGCTTGTGGGGGAGGGCTTCGACCATCCGGCACTGGACACGCTGGTCCTGGCGATGCCGATCTCCTGGAAGGGAACGCTACAGCAGTACGCCGGGCGCCTTCACCGCGACCACGTTGGCAAGTCGGATGTGCGGATCATCGATGTCGTCGATACGGGCCACCCGGCGCTGGTGCGAATGTGGCAGAAACGGCAGGTTGGGTATCGCGCAATGGGCTACCGAGTCGGATCCGGGGAGTCACGCGAACAAATGGAGTTGTGAAAACTGGGCGCTCGCCAAGTCGACATCTGCTCAGGGGTACTTTGCGCTGGCGACTTCGGCTCGGCCTATCTACCCGGTGCGCCTGCCGAATTTGCCCACCGGCGGATCGTGGATCGCAAAGCGCGTCGGGTCAGATCGTCGATCGGCATCTCGGACACGCGCTCCAGCGCTGCGTCCGAGGCGACATGGCCGTGCTCGATCAGTGCCATGCAGAACTGGCGATCCTTGTCGCGCCCGGCAACGGCCTTGGAGAGAAACAGGTCTACCAGATCCAGGCAGTATCCGACGCGACCCATTGTGTTTTGGTTCTGGACCCGGTGCACTCGGCCCATCCAACCTTCTGGCAGGGTGGCTGTGTCAGGGCCTACTCCTTGCGCGTAGTACCCATGGGTCTCGTGAAACTGCGAGCCCTCTCCGATAGCACCATCGATCTTGTCGGCCAGGTCAGGCGCCTGCAGCGGGTAGATATCGGCCTCCATGGACACCGTGAAGACAGGTTCGGGATGAGGCACGCAGCCCAGCATCGACTGACTGCCGACGATCACGAACTCATACTGGTCCGTGATGTCAGCGCTGGCTCGGATGATGTGCTCCAGCTCCTCACGCGTCATGTTGGCTCTCCGACAGGCCGCACGCTCGAAGACGGCCCCGATTCGGCACCGAGCGAGATGCCTTGCTTGAGGCGTACTACCTGCGCCAGGATGTCATCGCGAACCGTGGCCGGCAGCGCCGTCACCAAGGGCGAAGCTTGCCGCAATTGCTGTGCATGGCGAGTGCGGGCCAACACCTTGCGCCAGGCGCCGGACTCCATGACCTCTAACCACTCTCGCCACAGAACTGCCGAGCGCGGATCTCCACTGGCAATCCAACGTGTGGCCGTATCCTTGGCCGCTTGAAGCAGGTCCGGCTGGTCTTTGACAAGTCGTACGGCCGCCTCATGTAGGGCGATGCTCTGGAGGTCCTGCAAACGATGGCGACCATCGTCGGCCTTGACCTCGACCTGAACCAGGGGCATGGCGCGTCGTGAGCGTTCTGCGGCCGCCCCCGACGGCTCGGGATTCAGGGTGCCACTCGCCAGCAACGCCAATTCGCCGCTGACGCCAAGTACCGACATCACGCGCAGATAGGCTCCCATGGAAGGCGTCGGGTCTCCGGATTCGATGGCGCGCAGGGTGTTGCGGGTCATTCCGGCGTGCTGCGCCATCTCCACGGTGCCAAGCTTTCTGGCCTTGCGAAGGCGCTTTAGCCGATCGCCCAGCTGCAGCAGCAACTGCCGATCGAGAACGGAGGTGAGTGTGAGCTCGCTCATTTGGTCAATATAATAACCAAAACATGGGCAATTGATCTATATGTCGACCAATTTTCCTTCGCGTTGGAGTATGGCTGAGCAATCCGATTGCGGCCACGGGGCGCTTTGTTGCAAGCCGGGAGCCCCGACGCAGGCGTCGATCGCACACCTTCTGAGTATGCCGACACCTACGGGCGCAACCGCTTCGTGCCCGCCAGACGGTGCCACATTGCCGGATATAAGGACGTGCCCGCGATCGAAGGCACTTTGACCCGGCCAACCGCTCCGGTTGCCCATTCGAACATGAGTTCCACGTTGAGATGGATGACGTGGTCATCGTCCATTGCGACACGCATCGTTTGTCACGCGCGCCAGATGGCAGCGCGGGGGCGCGTGCAAGCGACACAGATGCCCTCGAACTTCAGCCCACTTCGGGTGGCCCGGAGCTCAAGCCCTGTCGGCTCCCGAAGTAGGAGCCGAATCGCCAGTACGACGGCAGAGATGCCAGAATCTCGGGGGCCGACTCTGGTGTCACGGTCGCTGCGATCTGCTCGGAAATCGCGCCCAGGAAGTAGCGTCCCGAGGCGGTGAAGCCTTCGTACTCCACAAAGTAGCGCAGCCAAGGCTGCGCGCAGTGCTTGCACCGGCAGATCGAGACTTCACCGAAACGGCCCGCGGTTTCATCGATGCCGACGGGCTGCTCGGAATAGGCATCGTGCGCCAGAGGGGGAGTCAGGCAGGGGCAGGGTGCGGAGGACATTGCGCCCAGGATAGCTGAGTGTGGACGCGGCATGCCTCACGCTGCGGACGCGAGGCGGATGGTCGGATAGCGAGACTCGAACTTCCTCACCGACCAGCGAATCTGCTCAAACGCCGCCCGCGCGCCAACGGTCAGAATAGGCAGCGAGTACGCATACCCCCGCCCGTGCGGCCGGTTCTGGAAGAAGCGACCATGGGGATCGACCATGATGTAGGACTCGACCATGTCGTCGTTGTCCTCGACGTTCATGATCGCGCCAAGCGCACGGTGGCGATCGACGAAAGCGTTGAACTGCGCGTCGGAGGGGGCCAGTCGGTCTGTGACGACTGGCAGCATCCGCAGCACCTTCCAGCGTGAGGGCGACAGGGCTTCGATCAACGGGCGCAAGTCCTCCTGCCAGTTCGCATCGTTGACGACGGTGTTGACCTTGAGAGTCATCGACGGATTGATGCGACGCATCCGGGAGATGCAGTCGACCAGCCGCCCAAGATCGAGTTGCTCGCCGCGCTGATCCGCCCGCCCGATCAGCGCATTGACTGCGGGCGCGGCCGCATCCACGCTGACGCCCAGCATCGACAGGTGCGGCGCCATGCGCGTGGCGACCCCATCGTCCAGACGGCTGCCGTTGCAAATGAGCGAGACGTCAAAGCCGACATCCCGCGCCACTTCCATCGCGCGCACGACGCGCCCTGCGTGCAGCAGCGGCTCACCGCCGGCAAAGTTCAGGCGCGGCGGCCGGCAAGCGCCCGTTTGCGCAAAGCCCGCAAAGAGCGCCTGGATCAACGCCGCGCTGGCGCTCGGATCGCGGATCAATTCGGGCTCGTCGGGCTCCTCCCACTTGGCGTAGCAATTGCGGCAGCGGTAGTTGCAGGCTTCGGTGACATGCCAGTTGATGACCGGCGTGTTGGTCAAGGCGTTCATGGAGGATGACAAAGGGGTTGGGGTCGTCTCAGCCACGAAGGCTGCGCAGCTGGCGTGCGATGTAGCGTTTGAGGTTCAACACGGCGCGGTAGTCGCTTGGGGAGCAAGGCGTCACGAAGACGACGCCATCGGGCGACTCGAGCCGGTTGTGGCGGCCGCCGTGACGGAATGCCCAACCTTGCGACACCAACTCGCGGATGTAGCGAGCCAGGTCCTTGTTCGACGAATAATGGCGCATGGGGGGAATGGGTCCCGGCTCACGCGCTCTTGCGCTGGCGACGGCGGTTGGCATCGTTGGGGGTGGGCGCAAGCTGCTTGCCGCGATTGCCTTGCGCCTGGTCGTACTGGCGGTTGGTGCCGCGGGTGCCGCGGTTCGCGTTCTTGAGATTCAAAGCGTTGTCCTTCGGTTTCATGGTGATCCTCTGGGTTGGTCCGCTGCTGCGAGGTGCATCGGCGCGACGAGGATCACTTTGTCGGAGAGGCCGCGCACATGCCACGTTTTGAGATGAGTCCAGAAAACACGACGATCGATCAGGCCGCTTACGACACCGTCCATGGCGCAATCGGGGGCGCCAAGGTGGTGGCGGCCCAGATGGCGATGAGCCACCAGGTGCTGGTCAACAAGGTGGGCCTGAACAACACCACGCACTACTTGACGCTGCAGGAGGCGGTCACGCTGATGCGGGTGACGGGTAACCTGCGACTACTGAACGCTCTGGCCGAAACCTTCGATGGGATGTTTGTGCCGGTACCCCGCGCTGCTGCCGAGGGGGCGCCCAACCTGATGGGGGACCTGGCGCGCATGTCGGCCGAGTTTGGTGAGCTGATGCGTGAGGTGGCCGACGATCTGGCCGACGGGGTCATTACCGACAACGAGATGAAGCGGGTCGAGCGCGAGGCCGACGGGCTGCGGACGGCCTTGTCGATGCTTCTGAAGGATTTGCGTGTGCTCAACGAGTCGAGCCGCCGGCGTGGGTCTCCATGCTCGAGATCCCCGAGAAACGCGAGGACGTCAATGACCGTCCAAGGACGCCTAGCCCCGAGCGGCTTCGGAGGTAACGGGCAACACATCGGGAAATCAGCCGCCGCAGATGCAAACACCTTCGCTCGAGCGGTGGACTGGAGAACGCCCCAGTACCATTGCGATGAAGGGACGAACTCAGGTCGCAGCTCGTGCGGGATCTCGGCAGCGGCATCGCGAGCGTTGCGTGATCGCGTCTGCCGCAGATTGGCCGGATTGACACCAACCCACGTGGCAGTCTTCGTATCAGATAAACCAGGACGTCAGCTGTTCGCGAAGCCGCAGGCTGACAGCCACCTGGGTCGCCCCCTGCTCGAGGGCGTCTTCTTGTCATGCAGCCCGACCAGACCGGTCGTTGGAGCCGACAGGGCGCCAATCAGGATGGTCGCGTCCCGATCGCGGCCCAGCACACCCAGGCCGATGAGAAAGGCAACGTAAATGGCAAGCGCATTATGAAAGGCGCGGATGTGATGCCACCGGTAACGCTTGGGCGGCTGGGCCGCCAACACGTTGCTGGCGAGTTCGCGGGCAATTGCCGCCATCACTTCGGATGACGGCACCACGCTTGCGCCGATCGCCTGTGCCTCGGGATCGGAGCTGCGAATGGGTCCCCATCCGAGCAACTCCGCGACGCGGGCCAGCGCTTCGTCGAGTTGATTCGGGGTTGTACTGCTGTAGAACAGGCGGCTGTGAACGACCCTCCCGGTCTCACCGGTGGCCAGGGCGGTGATCGGGCCGGACAGCCCGAGCATTTTGGAGGCGCTGGAGCGAGTGTTGAAGAGCCGCGCGATGGAGGGCTTGAGCACCTGATCCCTGGTCTCTCCGATGGATTGCTCCTCTGGCACGGTCTCCGTCGCCGTCAGTGCGCCGAGCAAGACGGCGTCCGGCCTGATCACCTTGAGGCGGCGAAGGGCCGAGACGACTTCGGCCGGAAGGAATCGTGAGAACTGCTTGGTCGCCTGAATGTAGTTCAGGTTACCCTTGGCCAAAGCGGCGTTCCGAACGATCGGGTTCAAGTTCACCCGGTAGCAACCCGTCGCGACATCCAGCCAGATGACCCAGTCGTCCGCTTCGGGCTTGCACAGGGGGATTCGCTTGACGAGTGGCCACGTCAGGCCCGAGAGCCAGCCAGCACAGATGGCTGCCGCGAGTCCTTCGCCGGCTACGAGACCGATCCTCAAAAATGCCGTAGCCTCATCGAACGCCTCCGTCGTGAGGCACCGGTCATGGACGACGCCGTGACGGTCGTTCCTTCCGGGCAGTTTCGACCGCCAGATGAAGTGCGAGCACGCGTCGCGCTGGAAGTCGGCATCGGTCTCGCCGTTCACTCCGCGTGCGAGGCCATGTAGCGCATTCAGGTTTCTTTGATGGATTTCATGCCATCGACGGCTTGCCGGTACAGTATCGACGGCGATGGCGCGAGAGGACGCGGATTCGCGGATCAGGCTTCTGGCGAAGGCGGCGTCGATTCGCTTGCCAGTGAATTGGCCGAGCACATGAGCAGTTGCGATGGCGAGGAGCGAGTCGTCGTCGTCCTCCGGGATCTCGATCAGCGCGCCGTAGATGGGATGCTGCTTGACCCAGGTCGCAACGGGCTGCTCGCGCGCCGGATCTGCCGGCGCTTCCAGATTCGTGGTCTCCCGCAGAAGTCGAATCCCGTTGGTCGCGTGAGTGACCATCGCCTGCAAGCTCGCCTCGCGTGATGCAAGGAGTTCCAGTCCGCGCAACAGCTTTGCCATTGCCTCAGTCAGGCGAGTCGCGTGCGCTGGGGGCTTGAAGGTGTTGACAAAGACCGAAGTCGCCACCCGGACCGCGCCTGAGTCGTGCGTCGATAGCGCATCCAGGATTGCGCTGTGCGCCAGAAGCGCGATGCTTGGCTTGATGAGCGGCTTCATCGCGCACCTCGCGGCACTGCTCTGGTTATCGAGCGCCCAGGGCTAATCCTCCTCGCGAGGAGGACTTTTGGGGAACGCTGAAATGACGAATTGGTAAGGCGATTTGGAGTTGGCACGGGAACTCCTTGCAATTGCTTCGAGCTCGCGCTGAGTTCAACCCGGCGCGAGAGCTGGTGGCCCTTTGACGATGGATGCCGCGGCCGACGGCGTGGCGTGTTTGCGCCCCAGCCTGCGGTGGCGGGCTAGGGACGAAGGAACGTTTGCAGGACTGACGTCCGGCAGCTCAAGACCTGGCGCCGCAGTTGGCCGATGACGCGACTGCGCGCCTGCGGTGTGTGGGCCAAATTGAAAAGTGGGGATGGCATCAGTGGCGGGGCCACTAAGCTGAGGTCACCGCGAGCCATGCGCGCGAATGGCGCCGACTTTGGAGTCGAGGAGTACGTGCCGATGGTGAGCGGCCGGACTATGCGGTGCGTGGGAGGGAGGATGCCGGGCGAGCAATGCTGCGCCTGGCTTTAATGCACAACTCGCTGAGGAGTTGCCTGCAGGTGCCTTTCCTGCAGGAGGCCAAACCGTTTGACGGTTGGCCCTGACTGGGCAAATGTGTGGACTGGAACCACACTGTGAGTTGCAGTGATCAGATCGCTGCGGTAAACGGGGCGCGGCCTATGCCGGTGCTCGCCGTGGCGGCATTCATCGAGCCGCTCGGTAGGCGAAAGGTAAAATGAACCGGCGCGTCTTGTCAAGAGCCCAAGCTGTGGAGTCGTTGGTTAATCGGCATCACTGCAGCCCAACGGTCGCATCTGAGGCTTCTCGCTTTTGGAGATGAACTGTGACAGTCCATGTGATGAAGGGGGCTAGCCAGGTTTTAGTCGTCACAGTTTCCGCCTCAGGCGGAACCATGAACAATCCTGTCCCACCTCTGAGGGATACCAATCAGACCCTCATGACGTCTTCCGAAATCGCTACAGGAACGCATCGATTCTTTTGGTCTCATAACCCAGGTTCAGGACGACCGCACCGACCGCCGCTTCGGTGCGGCGCCCCGCGTCATGACGCGCACGCAGTCGCGGTTCGATGAGCGCCTTGTATCGGCCCATCGTGGTCTCGACCAGCGCGCGCCGGCCGTAGCTGGTCACCTCTTGCCAGCCAAGCCTGCCCAGCGCCGCCACCGTGTGGACATGCACGTCGCGGCGCGAAGCATCAGTGCCCAGGTCATCCGGCGGCGTCGAGCTCG
>CAIMXF010000458.1 GCA_903845345.1 uncultured beta proteobacterium | reverse complement strand
GATCAGGTCGCCGCGTTCGAGGGCCTCGTGGATCAGCGGCAGCCGGGCCAGCGCGACGCCCTGGCCGGCGCGCGCCGTCTGCACCTGCTGGTGCGTGAAGGTGACGCTGATCCAGCGCCGCGGCTCGAGCTGCGACAGGCCGCGCTGCTGCAGCCAGAACGGCCAGCCGAGCACGTCCGAGCTGGCGCGGTCGTCGTCCATTTCGATGAGCGTGCAATCGACCAGGTCGGACGGCGTCGTCAGCGGGGGCGCGGCGCCGCGTGCGATGGCGTCGGCCAGGCTCGCGCCGATCACCGGCGTGCAGACCTCGCCGAACAGGCGGATGGCGCCTGGCGGCGCGTCCTCGGGGCGGATCTGGCGCAGCACGAGGTCGTGGTCGGGATCGTCGAGTTCCAGCAGGCGATCGGTGGCCGAGATGCGGATGTCGATGGCCGGCTGGCCCTTCTCGAACGTCGGCAGCCGCGGCAGCAGCCACAGCGACGCGAACGACGGGAACGTCGACAGGCTCACCTGCGCGCGGCCGCGCAGCTGGCGGATCTGGC
Organism: uncultured beta proteobacterium; assembly: GCA_903845345.1. GTDB lineage: Bacteria > Pseudomonadota > Gammaproteobacteria > Burkholderiales > Burkholderiaceae_C > Scleromatobacter. The sequence goes on along the minus strand of CAIMXF010000458.1, from coordinate 1,750 downwards.
GCACGGCGCTGTCGATGCGGCCCAGCGCCGGCGTGATCGCGCGCAGCAGCAGCTGGCCGGCCTGCGTCAGCTCGACGCGGCGCGTGCCGCGCGTGAACAGCGGAGCGCCGAGCTCGTCCTCCAGGCTCTTGATCTGCCGGCTCACGGCCGATTGCGTGACGTGAAGCTCCTCGGCCGCCGCGCCGAAACCGGCGCGCCGCGCCACCGCCTCGAAGCTGCGCAGGTGGTCGAGGACCAGCGGGCGCTGGCGGCCGAGGTTCATGGCCTGGCCGTCTTCTTCGCGACCGGTCGCCCGGCCGCGGCCTTGCTCGCGACGGTCTTCCTGGCTGGAGCCTTCGGCTCGGCAACTTTCCTGGCGCCGACCTTTTTGGCAGGCGACTTCTTCGCCGGCTCTTTCGCGGCCGCCGCCTTCTTCCTCGGCGCCTTCGCCCGCGCGGCCACCGCCGCGGCCAGCGCGCGGCGCGCCCACGGGATCATCTCGGCCGGCGACTCCATCGCCTCGTCCGGCGCCGTGTAGTAGTTGAGCGACTGGTGGTCGCCGTCCCGGGTCTCGTAGATGAACGGGCGGCAGCCGGCGCGCTCGAACGTGGCGCGCGAGTCGTCGTTCACCTTCAGGTAGAGCGCGTCGCCGAAGATCAGGGCCATGCACAGGTCGTCGATGTAGAGCGCCCGGCCGCCGAACATGCGGCGCGACGACGTGCGCCCCAGCGGGGACAGCAATTCCAGGCAATGGCCGACGAGTCCTGAATCGTTCATGCACCCGAGTTTAAGGGCCGGGTTTGCACGATGCGCCGGTGGCCTCCACAATCGCCCCATGACCACGCCGCCCTGGAAGTTCTCGCTCGAGCCCGCCCGCGACAAGCCCACCCTGCGCCGCCAGCTCAAGGCCGAGCGGCTCGCGATGACCGATCGCCACCAGCGCTCGGTGCACCTGCAGGAGGTGCTGCGCGTCTGGCTGGTGTCGCGGCCGGAAACGTCGATCGGCGCGTACTGGCCGATCAAGGGCGAGTTCGACGCCATGCCCGCGCTGTTCCGCTGGACGGAGGGCGAGCCCTACCGCCTGATCGGCCTGCCGGTGATCGACCGCGAGACCAAGCAGCTCGACTTCCACGTCTGGTATCCCGGTTGCCCGATGGAGGACGACGCCTACGGCATTCCCAAGCCCAAGGGCACCGACTCGTTCGAGCCGGAGCTGCTGCTCGTGCCCTGCGTGGGCTTCGGCGAGAAGGGCGTGCGCCTGGGCTACGGCGGAGGCTTCTACGACCGCACGCTGGCGGCCCTGAAGCCGCGTCCGTACACGGTGGGCATCGGGTACGGCCACGGGTATGTGCCGTGGCTGGAGGCCGAGCCGCACGACATGCCGCTGGACGCGATGATCACCGAGGACGGCGTGTTCTGGGAACGCGAGCGCGACTGACCGCTGCGAGTCGCGGGTCGCTCGGCGAAGCCGGCACCGGTGGCTGCATCCCGGGGCGACGGCACGCGCGGCGCCAACGGCGTGCCGTGCTCGCACCGCGCGCAGCGCTTTCCGCGACGACGACGAGAACGGATGGAACAACCGCGGCGGGCTCGCGGCGGCGTCCGCGCGATGCGAATCGGTGCATCTTCCGCACTGAATCCGTTCAGGCGGGATTTCCTGTCACGCCGCGGTGCACCTTGTCACTGCGCACACGTAACGGTGTGTCTCGGCAGTCCTCGTTTTCCCCAGTCGATGTGATTTTTTGCACGCTCGGCAGTTAAGCTACGGCTG
>CAIMXF010000457.1 GCA_903845345.1 uncultured beta proteobacterium | reverse complement strand
CCTGTACGGTGCGCAACATGGTTTCGCTCACTTCGGCAGGTGGGCCATCCAGTAGTCATCGACCTTCTGGCTCTGCGTCGCGAAGTCGGCCGGCGAGAACGCCTGGTTTTCCTTGACGTGCGGCGCGGTGTCCAGATTCGCCTTCGCGGTGTCGAGCACCAGCAGTGCCGCGCCTGGGGCCGCCTTGAAGTCTGCCCAGGGCACCGGGACGTACTTCTCGCCGATGCCGAAGATGCCGCCGCGTCCGATCACCAGGTAGGCGATCTTGCCGGTCTGCGGGCTCATCACGATGTCGTCGATGCTGCCGAGGTTGTCGCCTGCCGGGTTGACGACGCCGGCGCCCACCAGTTCATCCGATCGATAGGCAACGTCGCTACTGGCCACGGGGACGGCGCTGGCGATCTGCTCACGGCGCCAGCCGGGCGAGTCGACGTGCGCCACCCTGTCGCTTCTCAACTGGGCGGCGTAGCTCGTGTAGATGTCGCGGGTCTGGCTCAACAGGCTCTCGCAGCCCTGCTGGTCTCCGCGCTGAGCCAGGATGTTGGCCGAGGCCAGGAGGGTACGAATCTCGTAGCCGGGGCGGGCACGCGAGTATCGGGCGGCCGTCGCCGTCGCCGCCGTCTGCACGGGCATGGGCGAATGTTCCGCGCCCAGCGCATACCCGTATCCGTACAGCGGATAGCCATAGCCGTAGCCGGCACCATGGAACCAGTACCCGTCCTTCTGCAACGTGCTGTCGAAGGCCGTCAGATCACCGAGGCATTTTTCAGCCGGCTTTGAAGCGGTGGTCGCTGCCTGGGCGCCAACGAAGCCGACCGCGAGAAACGACAGGGCCGCCAGCACGGCAAGCCGGGGGGCGGAGATGGATGAAACGAGATGAGCGGACATGTCTTGACTTTCAGGTTCAATATTGGGATGCGAGGGACTCGGCGCCGGCGCCGTACCAAGTGCGACCGTAGTGTTCATAGAGCCGGATGTCACGTTCACGGCTCCATTCGTCTCCCGCGACATAGGGCGGCGACGTCTTGACCGACGCGCGGTCGAGATCGACCGACACCGTTTGTTCGCCCCAGTTGACCGACGTGAGCCAACGCGGGGCGATGAGCACCTTGTGGCCAAGCCACCAATGGCCCGTGTTCACGACGAGGTAGCGGATGGCCCAGGTTTCGTCGTCCAGGAGAAAGCCGTCGACGTGCCCGATCTCGCCGTCGCTGGCATGAAGGTGGTACCCGACGACCTCGTTGCAGCTACGCAGGCGAGGATCGTCGTTGCGACGACGATCCGGCTCCGCGAGCCTGTAGGCCTGTTCCTCGCGCTCCTGTTCACGTCGCGTCATGGCGCTGGCCACATAGCCTGGGGTCATGGCATACGGGACCATGCCGTCGCCCCACAGTCCCGCGCCGCCCCAATAGCCGGGCAAGCCGTAGTAGCCGAGATACAGGTTCTCGTCCTGGCGCGACACGGGCTTGTGCGTGTCGATGTCCGGGCTGTTCTTGACCTGCTCCCGGGTGATCGCCACCGGCAGCGTGCGCTCGATCCAGTTCGGCTCCCGGAGCGAAATCGGGGAGATCAACACGCTCCGGCCCGTGAGCCAGGTTCCGGTGTCGACAACGAGATAGCGGACGACCCACGCGTCGTCGTCGAAGTAGAAGTCCTTGACGTGGCCGATGTCGCCATCGGTCGCGCCGATCGAGTAGTGCTCGAGATCCTGGGTACTGCGCAACATGGTTGATTCCTCTGGACTGCCGAGCGACCTCGATCGGCGAAATGGACGGACCCGGCGTCCGTGGCGGATGTCGGGTTCGATGGATCTGTCGATGGTCACTTTGTGCCCGGAAAAAGCGGTCGTCTGTGCGCTGACGAACCAAGGTACGTTGGCGTACAGACTCACGCGCTCAACACGACCAGACTCGAACATGCAACGCGCCGCCGGGCAGCGGCCTGAGAGGCCTCCGCAACGACCGGTGGCATTAAGACGGAGCGGCTCCACGCGACCCGCAGGCAACCCAGAAGGCGCCATTGATGACGATTCATTCCGAGCACTACCTCGTACACGAGGCTGATGAAGTTGATTTGCGAAAGCGACCGACTCGAGAGAAGCCCGTGTGCAAGTCCAGCAAGGCGTACGCGAAGCTGCTGCAGGCCCATGTGGAGGAGTTGAGCGACCTGCAGCAACTGCTCTACGCGTCCAACAGCCACGCCCTGCTTGTCGTATTCCAGGCCATGGACGCTGCAGGCAAGGATGGGGCCATCCGGCACGTGATGTCCGGGATCAATCCCCAGGGATGCCAGGTGTTCAGCTTCAAGCACCCCAGCGCGACGGAACTGCAGCATGACTTCTTGTGGAGGACGACGCGCGACCTGCCGGAGCGGGGTCGGATCGGCATCTTCAACCGCTCGTACTATGAAGAAGTCCTGATCGTGCGCGTGCACCGCTCGTTGCTGCGCGGCGAAGGGCTCGCCGACGAGCCCGCGGACGACGAGATCTTCTGGAACGAACGCTTTCGCTCGATGGTGGATCTCGAGCGGCACCTGCATGCCAACGGGACACGCATCGTCAAGATATTCCTGCATCTCTCGAAGGAGGAACAGCGCATTCGCTTCCTCGACCGCATCGACGCCCCCGACAAGAACTGGAAGTTCAGCAACGCCGATGTCGCGGAGCGCAAGTTCTGGGACGCCTACATGGCGGCGTACGAACAATGCCTGAGCGCGACCAGCACGCAGGCATCGCCCTGGTACATCGTGCCGGCAGACGACAAGGACAGCGCGCGCCTGATCGTTTCCCGGATCGTCCTGGATGCCCTCCGAGAATTGAAGATGGCCTATCCGGTCATGAGTTCCGAACGCAAGCGCGAGCTACGGACGATCCGCAAGACGCTCGTGACTTGATGAGTCGGAGACAACAGCGTCAGGCGTGAGCCACGACGCGCCGCTGCAGTTCCGACGCTGTTGCGCAACGTCGCGCCGCGTCCACGACCGCTCCAAGGTCGACGTCCACGATGTCCACGGGCGTCCGTCCCTCGAGCTGCGCGTTGGGCCGAGCAAACCAACTGGCGACGGCCCACCCGGAATCCAGGCCGGCGAGCTCGGCACGCACGAGCGCCGGGCCGGGCTTGCAGGACAGGTCGTCGGCATCGAACTGGAACATCGGTATCCACGAATCCCCCCGCCAGTCGAGCACGAAGAGCCGCCGATCTCCGATCAGGCGGGCAAGCTGCCCGAGTTCGCCTCGCTGGTGTTCCTGGAGCGACTGGCACAGGAAGTTGCCGGGGGCCATGCCCCCTGTTGGGCGGTATGCCTCCAGCATCGCGATGAATCGACGCGAACTGGGTTGATCCCGGTCGTCGCCGGCTGCAATTTCAGCGTCGCCGCTCGCTGGAGCGACCCGGCCCCCGAGCAGCGCCGCTGCGACTGGCATCCGCAACCCGCCGGTCAGTTGCCGGGCGCTTGTCTCCAGCATGGCGATGCTCATGGCTGCACCTGCGTTCTGGAAAGCGCAGTCTTCATCTCGCCGAATTCGGCGCGCGTGATCTCGCCGCGGGCGTACCGCTCGTCGAGGATATCGAGCGCATCCTTCTGGGGGAGTCGACCCGAAAAGCGATGCACGCGGTACGTATAGCCCCAGTTCCCGACGCTGGAGAAGGCCAGCATCAGGAATCCGAACCACAGGAACCAGCCCCATCCCAAATACCAATCGTTCCAGACACCGTTCGTCATTCGTTTCTCCGTTGGTTTTCTCAGGGCGCCGCGCTGACCCGTTCGGATGAACTTCAGCCTCCGCACTCGGGAGACCGGCGCCGAATGCCCTGAGCAAGGATCCACTATCTCGTTGCGCGAAATGACGGTCTGTTCGCTCGCGCACGTGGCCCCGAGCTTTACATCTCCATGACATCCGCCGTCGGCTCCTGGAATTTCGACAGAAGAAGGACGCAGCACGCTCGCACGGAACGGAGGGCCCTTTCGCTCGGCCACCGGTTCGTTACCGCACAGATCTGGAGCCTGTTTCCGCGCAATCTCGGCGAGATGACAGAAGCCTCGGCCGTCGCCGCTCCCACGCCCCTCCCTCCCGCGAAGGCCCTTGGACTGACGAGCGCCGAAGCTCGGCAGCATCTCGCATCCGCAGGTGCCAACACGCTTCCCGACAATACCGTGCATGCCTGGCGTATCGCGCTCCGCCAGCTCTGGGCCCCCGTGCCGTGGCTGCTGGAGGGAACGATCATTCTCGAGCTTGTCCTGGGCAAGCGCGCCGAGGCCGCCATCATTGCGGTGCTACTGGCCTTCAACGCGGGCCTGGGAATGTTCCAACAAGGGCGCGCGCAGGCGACGCTTGCAGCGCTGCGCTCTCGCCTCGCGCTGACGGCCTCGGTTCGACGGGACGCGCAATGGAAGACCTTGCCCGCGGCGGAAGTCGTGCCCGGCGACGTCGTCAAGCTGTCGCTCGGAGGCGTCGTTCCCGCCGACATGCGATTGACGGAGGGCAGCGTGCTGATCGACCAGTCGATGCTCACGGGCGAGTCGGTGCCCGTCGAAGCGGGCCCCGGACTGCTCACCTACGCCGGCGCCCTGATACGACGCGGCGAAGCCGTCGGCGAGGTGACCGCCACAGGTGGGCGCACCCGCTTCGGCCGCACCGCGGCCCTCGTGCGCACCGCCCATGCCGCGGATGCCCAGCAGACCGCGGTGATACGCGTGGTGAGCTATCTTGCGCTGTTCAACGGCTCGGTGATCGTCGTGCTGGTGCTGTACGCAAGGCATGTCGGCATGTCGCTCTCCGACATCGTGTCGCTGGTGCTGACCGGCCTGCTCGCCTCCATTCCCGTGGCCCTGCCGGCCACCTTCACGCTGGCGGCTGCGCTCGGCGCCCGCGCGCTGGCCAAGGTCGGTGTGCTGCCCACGCGCCTGTCGGCCGTCGACGAGGCGGCGACGATGGACGTGCTGTGCGTGGACAAGACGGGCACTCTCACGCTGGACGAGTTGTCGGTGGCCGCCATTCGTCCGCTGGCGGGCTTCACCAACGAGCAAGTGCTGTCCCTGGCTGCCATGGCCAGCGCTGAAGGTGGCCAGGATCCGCTGGACGCGGCCGTCGTGAAAGCCGCCCGCGCCGCGGCGCAGCCCATTGGTGCAGCCGCTGCTCGGCGCTTGATCAAATTCACTCCCTTCGATCCCGCTTCGAAGATGTCCGAAGCGACGTTCGGCCCCGTTGGAGGTACGGTGGAGCGCGTCGTCAAGGGCGCGCCGGCCGTCGTTCTTGCCCTCGCCGCTCCGATGCCTGACTCCGAGAAGATCGCCGCCAAGCTCGAAGGCCAGGGCTTTCGCGTGCTGGCGGTCGCGTCCGGGGCGCCGAGCTCCTTGAAGCTGGTCGGCTTCATCGCGCTGAGCGATGCGCCGCGACCCGATTCGGCCGCCCTGGTCACCCAGTTGCGCGCCATGGGCGTCCGCACACTCATGGCCACCGGCGACTCCGCCTTGACGGCCGCGTCGGTCGCGCACGCCGTCGGACTGGACGGAGCCGTCTGCCCGCCCGGGGGAATCCCCGCGACGCTGGTGCCCGAAACCTATGCGGTCTTCGCGGGCGTGTCGCCAGAGGACAAGTTCAAACTCGTCCAGATCCTGCAGAAGTCCCGCCATACCGTGGGCATGTGCGGGGACGGCGCCAACGACGCGCCGGCGTTGCGGCAGGCCCAGATGGGCATCGCGGTCTCCACGGCCACGGACGTCGCCAAGTCCGCGGCAGGCATGGTGCTGACCCGGGCGGGCCTGGCGGGCATCCTCGCGGCGATCAAGGAAGGCCGCGTCACATTCCAGCGCATCCAGACCTACACTCTGAACTCCATCACCAGCAAGATCCTGCAGGTGATGCTGCTGACGGTGGGATTGTTCGTCACCGGCCAGGCCATCCTGACGCCGATGCTGATGGTCATCATCATGATCACCGGGGACTTCCTCGGGATGTCGCTCACCACCGATCACGTGCGCCCCTCCCCCAAGCCCAACGTGTGGCGCATCGGCCGACTGACCGCGGCCGGGGCGATCATGGGCATCGGCTCGCTGGTGTTCTGCTGCGGGGTGCTTGCCTTCGGTGATTTCGTTCAGGGCTACGACATCGATCGCCTGAGGTCACTCGCATTCGTGGCCATCGTCTTCGTCAAGCAGGCCACGACGTACACCAACCGGGAGCGCCGTCACCTCTGGAGTTCGCGCCCGAGCAGCTGGCTCGTGGCGTCGTCTTTCGCCGACGTGGCCATCGCGTCGACATTGGCCGTAGGCGGCATCGCCATGACGGCGCTCCCGGCCTGGATCGTGGCGGAGACGCTCGTCGCGGCTGCCGTCTTCGCCTTCGTGCTCGATGCCATCAAGCTGCCCGCGTTCCGGCGCTTGGGCATCCAATAGTCGTCTGTCAATCCGTCCAGCGATATCGCGTCAGAGCGCGAGGCGTTCGGACGCGATGCAATCCGGCGTGAAGTCGAAGGCGATGTCGGGATCGGGCTGGACGACATCGTGGTGCTTGCCCGCGTAGTGCAGCTTGGACAATACCTTGCGGATGAGATTCAACCTCGCCAGGCGTGCGTTGTCCCCCTGCACGATCTGCCACGGAGAAAGCGTCGTGTGCGTGCGCAGAAGCATGGCATTGCGCGCGTCCGTATAGGCCTCCCAGTATTCGACCGCTGTCTCGTTGATGTGGCTGCTCTTCCAGTGGCTCAATGGATCGAGTTGCCGATGCGCCAGCCGTCGGGCCTGCGCTGCCCGGCCGACATCGAGGTAGAGCTTGAGCAGCTTGACACCGCCGCTGATCAACGACTGTTCGAAGCTCGGCACAGACTGAAAGAACTCTTCGAGATCCTCTTTCGAGCAGAAGCCCATGACGTGTTCGACACCCGCCCGGTTGTACCAGCTGCGGTTGAAGATGACGATCTCGCCAGCACCCGGAAGCTGCGCAGCATGCCGCTGGAAATACCAACCGGCGAGTTCGCGCTCGGATGGCTGGCCGAGCGTCACCACCCTCGAGTCCCGCGGGCTCAGGTTTTCAACGATGTGCTGGACGATGTCGTTCTTGCCTGACGCGTCACGCCCTTCGATCACAAGCAGGATCTTCTCGCGGCTGGCGATGACATGGCGTTGAAGCTTGACGATTTCGAGTTGCAGCAGGCCCATCTCGGCGGCGTACTCGTGATCCGAAACGGGTTTGCGAATGGATCCGGCAATCGAAGTCTCCGGATCGAATCCCACTGCGGCGCCGGGTGCGCCGGACGGGTGGGCGATCGCAGGGTGGTCGTGTGCGTGCTTGCTCATGGTGTTTCTCGATATCTTCGGAAGAGCGGGGCCAGGCGGAGTTCGCCCATGGAGTCACTTCACATCAGGTCGTCATAGGCCGTTCGATCGGCCACGTAGCAAGTGCATGCAGCGGCCTCCAATCCTGCTCGATCGAGGACCGTCACCTCTCCGCGCCGGTAGCCGATCAACCGATCACGCCGCAGGCCTGAGGCAGCAGTGGTGATTCCGACACGGCGTACACCCAGCATGTAGGCGAGGAACTCCTGTGTGACGTGGAACGTATCGGCATGCGCGCGGTCCTGGCTCATCAAGAGCCATCGCGCCAGCCGCGGCTCGATCTCGTGAAAGCGCAGGCATGAGGAGGCGGTCGCGAGCTGGGCCATCAGGACATAGAGGTAGCGGTTCACCGTAGCTCGAAGCACCGGGCATCGGGCGAGTTCAAGCACGAACGGCTTCGTCGCGACGCGCATGGCCGATCCGGCCCCTTGCACGACGGTGTGCATCGGCTCGATCGTCACTCCAAGCGCGAGATAGGCGCCCACCATGCCTTCGCTGCCGACCATTCCGACTTCCACGCCGGGATGGCCGGGTACCGCCGTCACCAGGGAGATGAAGCCTTCGGTCGGGAAATACGCATGGCGGGAGGGCGTTCCAGGCTCGGAGAGGACGTCGGACAAAACCAGATCGAACGGCTCTGAAATGGCCTTAAGCCGGGTGCGCTCCAAGCGGGGTAGCAATTCAATGAGATTGTTCTTGGTCAAGGTAGTCTCTCCGCGTCTTGTTCGTTTCCTCCCGGCGCGCGACGTGCAATTCGCCGCACCTCTTTAGGTCAGTTTGGAGCGCTTCCGCAGCGGCGACTGTCTGCTGGCGAACACAAGCGTCCGATCGGTGTGGAGGAGTCGCTTCGTTGAACAGTACAACGCAGTGTCCACTGTGGTACTCAGTTCGCCAGCGCACAGAGCAGCATCGCGAGCGAGTCGATACTCAACCAGTCGGAGGTCGAACGCCGCCCACACAAGCGCATGCGCGGCCTGGCAAGCGGCCGCAACGCAGCGCTCGATTTCATCCAAGGCGGGAAGCGATGCGCAACTCCTTGACCCAGGCTTTCACGACCTTCCTGCGTCGACGCCACGCTCAACGTCATTTCGCCCGCCGTCCGCCCCTCGCGGGGCTCGTGATGCAGGATGCCGAGCTGGCCGTCCGGACGCCTTTCTCGGATGACCTGCTGCTGGCCGCGCGCGAGGACCCCGCGCGCGCGATCGCCCGCCTGCATTCCCACGCCGAAGGCCTGACGGACGACGAAGCCGCCCTGCGACTGCAGCAGTCCGGCCCCAACGAGGTCGCGCACGAGAAGCCGCTGTCGCCCGCGCTGCGGCTGTGGCGGTGCTACCTGAACCCGTTCAACCTGCTGCTGACCGTCCTGGCCGCACTGTCCTGGTTAAGCGCGGACGCGAAGGCAACGATCGTCATCGGGATCATGGTGGCGTTGAGCACAGTCATCCGCTTCGTCCAGGAGAGCCGGTCGCACGACGCCGCGGAGGCCTTGCGCGCCATGGTGCGCAACACCTCGGCGGTGATACGCCGGCTGCAGGGCGCGACAGCACCCGCGCCGGCGCGCGAGATCGCCCAACGCGACCTGGTGCCCGGCGACCTGATCGCCCTGGCGGCCGGCGACATGATCCCGGCCGATTGCCGGATCCTGACGGCGCGCGACCTGTTCATCGGCCAGGCGGCGATGACCGGCGAATCCGGGCCTGTCGAGAAGTTCGTCGATCAGCGCAGTCTGGACGCCAGCGCGCTGGTTCAGACCAACCTCGTCTTCATGGGCACGAACGTCGTGTCGGGTGCCGCCACGGCGCTGGTGGTTGCCACCGGCGCGCGCACTTATTTCGGGACACTCGCCTCCCGCATCGTTGCGGTCGACCCGGCACCCAACGCCTTCCAGGCCGGCGTCAACAGCGTGAGCTGGCTGCTGATCCGGTTCGCCCTGGTGATGGTCCCCATCGTCTTCTTCATCAACGGCTTCACCAAGGGTGACTGGTTGCAGTCCTTCCTGTTCGCGGTGTCGGTGGCCGTCGGCCTGACGCCCGAGATGCTGCCGATGATCGTCACGTCGACGCTCGCCAAGGGAGCTGTCCTGCTCTCGCGCAAGAACGTCGTCGTCAAGCGACTGGATGCCATCCAGAATTTCGGTGCAATGGATGTCCTGTGCACGGACAAGACTGGCACGCTGACGCAGGACAAGATCGCGGTCGCCCGCAACACCGACCCGTTCGGCGCCGCCTCGTCGGCCGTGTTGAGCTTCGCGTTCCTGAACAGCTATTACCAAACCGGTCTCAAGAACCTGCTCGATCGCGCCGTGCTGGAGCACGTCGAGCAGGCGCAAGAACTGAAGCTCGAGCAGGACTACCTCAAGATCGACGAGATACCGTTCGATTTCACGCGTCGCCGCATGTCGGTCGTGGTCTCACAGCGCGGCGAAAGTCATGTGTTGATCTGCAAGGGCGCGCTGGAGGAAGTCCTCGCAACTTGCACGAGCGTTCGACTCGGCCCGGAGGCAACGGCAGCGGACGTCCCGCTCGATGCCACGCTCGTCGCCAAGGCTCGGGCATTCACACAGGGACTCGCCGACGAAGGACTGCGCGTCGTCGCGGTGGCGATCAAGACGATG
>CAIMXF010000456.1 GCA_903845345.1 uncultured beta proteobacterium | reverse complement strand
TCGAGCCGCGCCAGCGCCTGCGCGCGATCCTCGCCCCAGACGATCAGCTTGGCGATCATCGAGTCGTAGTACGGCGTGATCGCGTCGCCCTCGTTGACGCCGGTATCGACGCGCACCGGCGCCGGATCGTGGAAGCCCTCGCCGTCCTCGTTGCGGCGGAAGCTCACGTGCGCCGGCCACTTCAGCACCGACAGCGTGCCGGTGGCGGGCAGGAAGCTGGCCTCGGGGTTCTCGGCGCAGATGCGCGCCTCGATCGCGTGGCCGTGGATCTTGAGATCGGCCTGCGTGGCCGGCAGCGGCTCGCCGGAGGCGACGAGCAGCTGCCACTCGACGAGGTCGTGCCCGCTGATCGCCTCCGTCACCGGATGCTCCACCTGCAGCCGCGTGTTCATCTCCATGAAATAGAAGCGGCCGTCCTGCTCGCAGATGAATTCGACGGTGCCCGCGCCGACGTAGTTGACGGCGCGCGCGGCGGCCACGGCGGCCTCGCCCATCTCGCGGCGGCGTTCCTCGGTCATGCCCGGCGCCGGCGCTTCCTCGAGCACCTTCTGGTGGCGCCGCTGCACCGAGCAGTCGCGCTCGAACAGGTAGACGCCGTTGCCGTGGGTGTCGAAGAACACCTGGATCTCGATGTGGCGCGGACGCGTGACGTAGCGCTCGATCAGCACCGCGTCGTCGCCGAAGCTGTTGCTGGCCTCGCGCTTGCACGATGCGAGCGCGGCGTCGAACTCGTCGGCCGCGTTGACGATGCGCATGCCCTTGCCACCGCCGCCCGCGCTGGCCTTGATCAGCACCGGGTAGCCGATGCGGTCGGCCTCGCGCTTGAGCAGCGCCGGATCCTGGTCGGCCGCGTGATAGCCCGGCACCAGCCGCACGCCGGCTTTTTCCATCAGCTGCTTCGATTCGGCCTTCAGGCCCATCGCGCGGATCGCCGACGGCGGCGGTCCGATGAACGCGATGCAGGCGTCGGCGCAGGCCTGCGCGAAGTCCTCGTTCTCGCTGAGGAAGCCGTAGCCCGGATGGATCGCCTGCGCGCCGGTGGCCTTGGCCGCGTCGATGATGCGTTCCCAGCGCAGGTAGCTGTCGCGCGGCGGCGCCTCCCCGATGCGCACCGCCTCGTCGCACGCCGCCACGTGGCGCGCGTTGGCGTCGGCGTCGGAATAGACGGCGACGCTGCTGACGCCGAGCCGGCGCGCGGTGGCCGCGACGCGGCAGGCGATCTCGCCGCGGTTGGCAATGAGGATCTTGGTGAACATGGATGGTCTCTCGTTCGCGGAATTCAGGAGGTGTTCTTCTTCGCCAGGCCAAGGCGCTGCAGGACGTCGTCGGGCAACGCCATCTGCGGCGCCAGCGCGGGCATGGGCTTCGGGCACGCGACGGTGACGGGCGCGTGGCGGTCGAAGCCGGCCTCGAAGCTGCCGCGGGCGGCGCAGGACTGTTCGATGGCCTGCCAGGCGGCGCGCGGTCGCACGGCGATCGGCTGCCCCGCCACGGTCGTGAGGTGCGCGCCTGCCGGCAGCGACTTGCACGCGAGGTCGTCGTCCAGTGCGAACTCGCCTCGGTCGTCGTGCGTCTTCAGCGTAAAGCCTGTGCGCCCGCAATCCGCCTTGCCGATGGCGAGCATCAGATTCCACGCGACCTGGCTACGCGGCGCCCCTGCCGCGGGCTCGCCGGCGACCTCGTGCAACGGCAAGACCGTCGCCAGGTCGGCGCGATAGGTGGACGCGAACGGCGTCTTGTCGTCCAGCAGCAGCGGCGCGAACATGGCCGGGTTGTCCTGGTCGAAGAACTGTGCGAAGCCGGTGGCGTCCAGCATCGGATGCGCGCGATGCAGTGCGCCCCAGACGGCCAGTGGCGTCGCGTCGGGGCGAGCCGCGTGCACGCGCGCGAAGCCGAGCAGCTGGAGCGCGAAGCCGCAACCGTAAGGGTCGTCATCGTCGCCCCAGTAAGGGGCCAGGGTGGCGGCGGGGTGTTCACCGCGACGCGTCAGGCAGTTGTCGACGTGTGATTGAATCTCGTCGACGAAGATGGCATCGGACACCAGCCCCGCGTCATGCATCGCATTGAGCGACACCCAGTCGGCGTCGCCTTCATGCAGCCAGGGGTGCTTCATGTCGGAGGCGTACACGCCGTGGTTCCACAGGTGCGCCGTCTCGTGCGCGACGAATCGCGACCAGGCGGACAGCTCCTGCGCGCCAGGCTCCTTGCCGACATTCACGAAAGACAGGCGCAACACGTTGCCGTCGGTGCGGTCGCCCTGGAAGCCCCCGCTGCCCTCGACGACCGCGCTCATCATGACCACGGTGACCTGCCCCTCGGGCGTGCGCCCGGTCGCGCGCGCGTAGGCGTCCCACGCGAGCGGGCCCGCGCGCCCCACGGTGTCCGTGATCACTGGCGGGAGCGCCGGATCTCGGATCCACAGCATGCCATCAGACGGCGAGATCGGCGTATGGCCCAGGAACACGTAGTGCGAGGCGTGCTGTGCGCGGATCCAGTCCTGGTCGTCGCGCTGGTCGCCCGACGGCTTCGGACCATCGTAGGCGGACTCCGTCGCAAGCTGCCAGGCGGCGTCGTGGCGCCGGCCGTCGTCGATCCCGTAGTCGCCCGTCCGCGGCGTGAAATGCCAGCGCAGGCGCAGGCCCGGGGCGACGGCGGCGTAGTAGCCGGTGTAGAACAGAACGGCGCCATCGCTGGTCGGCTGCGCCGGCTCGTTCATCGCGTAGAGCATCATCGTGCGCGGCTGCACCTCGAAGACGGCGCCTCGCTCGCAACCGGCGCCGTGGCGCAAGGCGATGCCGCCAGGCACGAGTGCGCCGCAGTCGTTGGCCGGCTTCATCAGCGGCTTGCGGACTTCCGAGTCGACTCGGGCGTCGTGCTGCACGAAGTCCAGGTGTGTCACCGCGTCAGGCGCGCGATACCGCACCACCAGCCGGCGTTGCGCATCCTGCGTGATGTCGATGTCGACGGCCGGCGCGGCGGCGTTGGGCATTCGCACGGCGTCGATCGAATCGGCCGGCAGGATGGGCATCGCGCAGCCGGCGAGCAGGCTTGCCAACGCCATCGCGGCGAGGGGCATGCGACGGTCGGCCTTGAGGGGCTTGGCGAACATTTTCGGAATATCCCTGGTCTCGTCTTGATCAGGGATTCTGGATCACTTCGCGGCCGGTCAGCCGCCGCGCCAGCGCGCGCAGGAAGCGGAACAGCAAGACCGACGCGCCGATCATGCCGGCCAGCACCACGAACAGCGCCGCGCCGAACAGCACCGGGTGCGTGACCGCGAGCCACAGCATCACGGGCACGGCGAGGTCGGACACCAGCGAGATGCCCGCATGCGTCACCGGCTCGGGGAACGTGGCGAGCGATGCGGTGGCCGTGGTCTTGGCGACGTGGCTGGTGGCCGCCAGCGCGCCGCCGGCCAGCGCCGCGAGGAGCTGCCACTGCGTCGGATCGCCGCCGAACACGCCCGCCGCGAGCAACGCGCCACCGGGCACGCGCACCACGGTGTGCAGGCCGTCCCACACGGCGTTGACGGCGGGGATCTTGTCGGCGACGATCTCGAGGGTCGCGAGAACGGCGCTGGCGCCCAGCACCAGCGGCGACTCGAGCAGGTGCAGGCCGGGCGCCAGGTCGACCCAGCCGAGCGCGCCGGCCAGGCCGGCGAGGAAGACGGCCAGGTACAGGCGCACGCCGCTCGCCCAGCCGAGCGCGGCGGCGAGCGCGAACAGATGCGCGGTGTCGAGATCGTTGGCGGTCATGGCGTTCAGCCGGCGAGCCAGGACGGCTTGCGCTTGTTCAGGAAGGCCTGCACGCCCTCCTTGCCTTCGGCGCTGGCGCGGATGTCGGCGATACGCCTGGCTGTATCGGCGCGCAGCGCGTCGTCGACGGGACGATCGGCGACGTCCTGCACCAGCTGCTTGCAGGCGCGCACGGCCGCCGGGCCGTTGGCGAGGAGCGCGGCGACAAGTTCGTCGACCTTGGCGTCGAGCGCGTCGGCGGCCACCACCTCGTGCACGAAGCCGAGCGCGTGGGCGCGCGCGGCGTCGAAGCGTTCGGCGGTGGCGAAGTAGCGGCGCGAAGCCTGCTCGCCGAGCGCCTTGACCACGTACGGGCCGATCGTCGCCGGCAGCAGTCCGAGCCTGGCCTCGCTCAGGCAGAAGTTGACGCCCTCGGCCGCGACGAGGATGTCGCACACCGCGGCCAGTCCCACGCCGCCGGCGTAGCAGTCGCCGTGCACGCGGCCGATGACCGGCACCGGGCACGACCAGATCGCGT
>CAIMXF010000455.1 GCA_903845345.1 uncultured beta proteobacterium | reverse complement strand
GGCCGGGGTGTCGAACTTCATGGCTCAGGCCCTCGCTTGCGACAACACCGCGGCGAGCGTGCGCTCGGCCAGCGGCAGCTTGAATGCGTTCTCGTCGGTCGGGCGCGCGCCGGCCAGCAGCTGGTCCATGACGGGCTTGGCCCCGCGCGGCAGTTCGCCTTCGGCCGACTCGTCGCGCCACGGCCGCGGCGCGACGCCGCCGAGCGCCACGCGGCCCGTGCCGTCCTTGTGCATGACAGCGGCGACCGACACCAGCGCGAACGCGTACGACGCGCGGTCGCGCACCTTGCGATAGACGTGCGTGCCGCCCAGCGGCTTCGGCAACGTGACGGCGGTGACCAGCTCGCCCGGCTCGAGCGCGTTCTCGACCTGCGGCTGGCCTTCGGGCAGCTTGTGGAAGTCGGCGATCGGGATGACGCGCGCCTGGCCGTCGGGCCGCACGGTCTCGACCACCGCGTCGAGCACGCGCATCGCCACGGCCATGTCGCCGGGATGCGTGGCGATGCACGCGGCACTCGCGCCGATCACCGCGAGCTGCCGGCTGTAGCCGCCGATCGCGCTGCAGCCGCTGCCCGGCTGGCGCTTGTTGCAGGCCTGGTTGGTATCGTAGAAATACGGGCAGCGCGTGCGTTGCAGCAGGTTGCCCGCCGTGGTCGCCTTGTTGCGCAGCTGGGCCGACGCGCCGGCCAGCAGCGCGCGCGACAGCACCGCCCAGTCGCGCCGCACGCGCGCGTCGGCCGCGAGGTCGGTGTTGCGCACCAGCGCGCCGATGCGCAGCCCCCCGTCGCGCGTCGGCTCGATGCGATCCAGGCCCAGCGCGTTGACATCGACGAGATGCGTCGGCGTCTCGATCTGCAGCTTCATCAGGTCGAGCAGGTTCGTGCCGCCGGCGATGAACTTTGCGCCGGGCTGCTTCGCGACGGCCGCCGCGGCCTCGGCCGGCGTGCGCGCGCGCTCGTAGGTGAACGGTCTCATGCGACACCTCCAGCCACTTCGGCGATCGCCTCGACGATGTTGGAATACGCGCCGCAACGGCAGATGTTGCCGCTCATCCGTTCGCGCAGTTCGTCGATCGATAGCAAGGGCTGCACGTTCAGGTCGCCGGTCACGTGGCTCGGAATGCCCTGCCGGACTTCATCGAGCATGCCGACCGCCGAGCAGATCTGCCCCGGCGTGCAGTAGCCGCACTGGTAGCCGTCGTGCTTGACGAACGCCTCCTGCAGCGGATGCAGGTGGTCGGGCGCGCCCAGGCCCTCGACGGTCGTCACCTTCGCGCCCGGGTGCATCACCGCCAGCGCGAGGCACGCGTTGATGCGGCGGCCGTCGACGATCACCGTGCACGCGCCGCACTGCCCGTGGTCGCAGCCCTTCTTCGTGCCCGTCAGCTGCAGGTGTTCGCGCAGGGCGTCCAGCAGCGTGGTGCGCGTGTCGATGTCGAGCGTGCGCATCCGGCCGTTGACCTCGATCGAGAGCTTCGCGGTCGGCGCGCCGGCGTGCGGCGGTGCGGCGGGCGTCGACGCGGCGGCGCGGGCGGACGTCGTCGTGACGGCCGCCGACGACGCGGTGGCGAGCAACAGCCCGCGTCGGGTGATCGGGAGATGGCCCCCGTTGTCCTGTTCAACCATCAGCTTGGCTCCTGTCGTGCGGCTGGCCGGCGCCAACCCTGCGACGCCGTCGCGACACGTCGGCAAGCGCAGTGCCCTGTCGAGCGGAATCAGCGCAGCGTCAGGCGATAGGCCCCGCCGGACAGGCAGGCCTCGACGATCCAGCCGCCGCTCGCCCCGAGCGCCGCGCTGCCCGGCGCCTGGCGCGCGAACGTCGGCGCGCTCATGCCGGCGACGTCGACGACGCGCGGCGCGGCGTCGCCCGGCACCCACAGCTGCAGGGCGCAGGCGCCTGCCGCGGACGTGCGCTCGAAGCGGCCCGCGAGCCACAGCGCGTCGGCGCTCACGTGCAGCCGCGCCGCGCGATCGGCGGACACGCGCACCCAGGCGCGCGCCAGCACGCGCGTGACCGCGGCGGCGGTGCCGAGATCGTGCTGGTCGGGACAGCTCAGCTGCCGCACGTTGCCCGCCACCTTGCCGGGCCACACGTGCGGATCGCCGCAGCCCTGCTTCCAGACCCAGTACGTCGAACTCGCGCCGACGGCGTCTTCCGCGGCGGCCGAGCGCCGCAGGGCCGGCGCATCGATGGCCGCGTCGCCGAAGTAGCCCCACTCGCCGATCCACAGCGGCGCGCGCAGCTGGCGCGCCGCGGCCTGCGCCAGCGCATAGCCGCGCTCGACGGAGACCAGCGCGATGCCCAGCCCCTGGTCGGCCGTGATCGACTCGTTGTACAGATGCGGCGAGAACACGAGCTGCGCATCGGGCGTGAAGTCGCGCGGCGGCAGGTTGTCGATGCCGAAGCCGCTCCACGCGATGCTCGGCTCGATGAGCACCGGATGCGCGAAGCCGCCGGCGCGCTGCGCCTCGCCCGCTCGGATGGCGCGGATCGCGCGCGCCTCGTAGTTGGCCAGCAGCAGCGTCGAGGCCAGCGGCGTGGATTCGCCGAAGTTGGGCTCGTTGAGCAGGTCGTAGCCGGCGACGGCCGGGTCGTCGCCGAACTCGCGCGCCAGCACCTGCCAGTCGCTGACCAGGCGCGCCTGGATGCCGTCGCGGTCGACGTAGAACGACTCGAACGCGCGCGAGACGTTGGGCGCGAGATCGCGGCCCGACACCATGCACGGCGGCGTGCCGTCGGCCAGCGTGGCCCACGCGGGCGCGCCGTCCCAGCCCGCCATCGGGTCGGTGCCGGCGCGACAGCGCGTGCCCGCGGGCGCGTCCACATGCGCGCCCCAGCCGTCCTGGTGCATGTCGAGCAGCACGCGCAGCCGGTGCGCACTGGCCCAGCCCAAGGCCTGGCGGATGCGATCGAGATAGGCCTGCGAGACCTGGCCGCGCGCCGGCTCCAGCAGCGACCACGACAGCGTCAGCCGCACGACGTTCATGCCCAGCGACGCCATGTCGGCGAAGTCCTGTTCCGCGAGCGGCTGCACGGTCGGCAGCATCGGATCGCGAGGGAAGTATTCGCCCAACTGGTTGACGTTGAAGCCGCGCAGCGTGACGCGCGCGCCCGCCGCGTCGACGATGCGCGCGCCGCGGGCGTCGGCCCGCACCGACAGTCCGGGCCGCGGTGCCGCGTCGCTCGCGGCGATCGCCGTCGGCGCTGCGAGGCCGAGCGCGCCGACCCCTTCGAAGCCCAGCGCGACGACCGCGGCGAGCACGCCCGACGTCGCGAGCAGCCGGTCGGGCCGACCGTCGGTGCGCGTCAGCGCGACGCGTTGCAGCAGCCCGCCGGCGACCGCCACCACGCCCGCGACGAGCGCCACGATCCAGGCGAACGCCGCGGCGTCGACGGCGCGCACGAACAGCGCCGGCAGGCTCCACAGGTCGTGGTCGGGCGCCCGCGATCCGGCCTGCAGCCACAGCAGCACGCCCTGCAGCGCGAACAGCCCGACGGCCGCGCCGAGCCCGGCGATCGCGCCGGCGGCGAAGGTCGCGCGCGCCGATGTGTCGCGCGTCGCGCCCAGGCGCCGCGCGGCGAAGACGAACGTGAAGACCGCGAACGCCGCCAGTGCCAGCGTCGAGCGCAGCGGTCCCGACGCGGGCGTCGGCGCCAGCAGCGTCGCGTCCTGCGTGTAGACGTAGCCCATCGGCGACGCCTGCCACCAGTGCGCCGCCAGCCACGGCCCGAGTCCGGCCACCACCAGGGCGACCAGGCCCGCGACGGCGCTGGCCAGCGTCCACGCGCCAGGGCGCCGCGTCGCGGCCATCGTCGGCGGGATGCGTCTTCCGAGCACGGCCAGCGTCGCCGGCAGCCAGCCGGCCAGCGCCATCTTCAGCGCGGCGTAGCCGGTGCTCCAGAGCAGGAACGCCCAGGTCGACGCCCACGGGATGACGTACTCGCCGCGCCAGGCCATCGGCAGCAGCGTGCACAGCGAGCAAAGCAGGCGGCCGATGCCGGTCGCGACGATGGCCACGGCCCAGAAGCCGAGCAGCCGTTGCGTTCGCGTCGTGCCGGCGGCATCGCTCCAGCACGCGCCGACGAAGGCGATCGCGAGCAGCATCGGCAGGTAGACGAGGTACGGCGCCCACCACCACGACGCCGCCACCGGCCCGCCGGTGAAGCCGATCCACGTGAAGATGCCGGACGGATCGGCGAGACCGCCCGCGAGCAGCACGGCGGCGAGGGCGAGGGTGAACCGGGACGCGGCGGAGGAGGTCGGGGACATCGGTCTCGGGGAAGCGATCACGTCGTCGATGCCTGCTCGACCGTGCTCGAATGATGCCATCGACGCACGGCGGCGTCGCCGCGCGATGTCAGCGTGCGCGGGCCCTCGCCGATCGCGGGAACTGCCCGAGCGCCTGCGGCTCCGGGCGGGAATGCCCGAGGTGGTCCTGGCTTCGACCCGGACGTGCTGCCTGGCAGGCATCGCGCCCCGCCGATCGGCTGTGACAAACTCGCGCCACATCGCCATCCGGGACCGCATGAAGAAGCCGCTGCTCGTCATCTACGCCACCGTCCTGCTGGATGCGATGGGCCTGGGCCTGGTGATGCCGATCCTGCCGGGACTGCTGCGCCACTTCGCGGGCGACGACGGCCGCGGCAGCATGCACTACGGCGCGATGCTGGCCGTCTACGCGCTGATGCAGTTCCTCTGCGCGCCCATCCTCGGCGCCTTGAGCGACCGCTTCGGGCGGCGTCCGGTGCTGCTGGCGTCGCTCGCCGGCGCCGCGGTCGACTACCTGCTGATGGCGGCCGCGCCGACGCTCGCCTGGCTGTACGTCGGCCGCGTCGTGGCCGGCATCACGGGCGCGAGCGCGGCCGTCGCGACGGCCTGCGTCACCGACGTCACGCCGCAGGCCGACCGCGCCAACCGCTACGGCCAGATGGGCGCGGTGATGGGGCTCGGCTTCATCGCCGGGCCGGTGCTGGGCGGCCTGCTGGGCGAGTGGCACCTGCGCGCGCCGTTCGTGGCCGCGGCCATCGTCAACGCGATCAACTTCGGCATGGCGGTCTTCGTGCTGCCCGAGTCGCGGCCGCCGCGCGCGGACGCGGTGCGCGAGCGTCCCAATCTCAACGCGTTCGCCTCGTTGCACCGGCTCCGCGGCACGCCCGCGCTGCTGCCGCTGGCGGGCGTGTTCGCCGTCATCGTGCTGACATCGCAGGTGCCCGCGACGCTGTGGATCCTGTACGGCCAGGACCGGTTCGGCTGGTCGATGAGGGTGGCGGGGCTGTCGCTGGCCGGCTTCGGCGTGTGCCATGCCGTGGTGCAGGCCGCGGTGACCGGGCCCGTCGTCGCGCGGCTGGGCGAGCGCGCCGCGTTGCTCGTCGGCCTGGCCATCGACGGCGCCGCCATGTTGCTGATGGCCGTGGCCACGCGCGGCTGGATGCCGTTCGCGCTGGTGCCGCTGTTCGCCATCGGCGGCATGAGCGTGCCGGCGCTGCAGGCGACGCTGTCGGCGCAGGTCGACGAGTCGCGCCAGGGCGAACTGCAGGGCACGCTCGCGAGCATCGCCAGCCTGATCGGCGTCGCCGGCCCGCTCGTGGCGGCCGCGGGGTTCGCGGCCACGCGCGCCGCCTGGCCGGGCGCGGTGTGGGCGGCGTCGGCGGCGCTCTACGTGCTGGTGCTGCCCTTGCTGTTCAACGTGCGCGTGCGTTCGGTGTACGCCGCGAGCGGCCGGGTGGCGCCGGCGGCCTGAGCCGCGCGCGACGCACTCCGGGTCTGTCGCATGGACGGTCGCGCTCGATTGCGCCACAGTCGGCGGATCGATCGTCGTCCCGCTTCGGCTCCATGCGAAAAATCGTCCTGCTGATCTCCCTGTTAGCCGGGGTCGCCGCGCTCGGCATCGTCGGCACCCACGTCGGCGCGAGCCGCAGCCCGCTGCTGGTCACGCCCGACGCCAGCGATTCGCAGCCCGGGCCGCGCCGATTTCCCGCCGGCTTCTTCTGGGGCGTGGCGATCGCCGGCCAGCAGGCCGAGCGCCAGCAGCCCAGCGACTGGACCGCGTTCGAGGACGACGCCTTCCGCCACGGCCGCTTCGGCACCGGGCCGACGCTGGGCGAGGCGTTGCCGGGCAACATCCACGACCTCGGCCAGTGGTCGGCGACCGTGCGGCGCGACAAGGCCGGCTTCGAGACGATGCACGCGGCCGATCTCGACATGGCGCAGTCCATGGGCCTGAACGCGTTCCGCTTCTCGATCGAGTGGGCGCGGCTGTTCCCGCGCGCGGGCATGGGCGCGCCCGATCCCGCCGGCGTCGCGTACTACAAGACGCTCATCGGCGAGATGAAGGCGCGCGGCATCACGCCGTTCGCCACGCTGTTCCACTACGCGTCGCCGGCCTGGTTCTTCGAGCCCGACGCGGCCGGCAGGAAGGGCTGGGAACGCCCCGACGCGATGGCGTCGTGGCAGGCCTACGTCGACGCCGTCGCCGCCAACTTCATCCCCGACGTGTCGCAGTGGTGCACGCTCAACGAGCCGATGGTCTACCTGTACAGCGGCTACATGGAAGGCACCTACCCGCCGCTGGACAAGCGCCAGCGCGTCGAGGACGCCGCGCCCGTGCTGCAGGCGCTGCTGCGCGCGCACGCGATCGCCTACCGCACGCTGCACCGCGTCGCCGCCGAGCGGCACGTCGAGGCCGACGTCGGCATCACCGAGAACACGCTGTCCTTCGAGCCGCTGCGCAACTGGGCGCCGCTCGACCGGCTCACGGCGCAGGCGATCGACCAGGCCTGGAACTGGGACTTCCTCGACGCCATCCAGACCGGCCGCATGAAGCTCGCCAACACCGACGTGGACGTGCCGATCGCCGGCCTCGCGGGCACCGAGGACTACGTCGGCATCAACTACTACAGCCGCACCTACGTCAAGGCCGACCTGTTCCATCCGGACGCGCCGCAGATCCTGCTGCACGATCCTGACGCGCACGACGAACCGTTCAACGACCTGGGCTGGGCCAGCTACCCGCACGGTTTCTACCTGGTCCTCACGAAGGCCGGCCGGCGCTACGGCAAGCCGATCCACGTGCTGGAGAACGGCACCGCCGACCGCGCCGACAACGACGTGGCGCGCCAGAAGTTCCTGCGCGAACACGTGCGCGAGGCCTGGCTGGCGCGCGAGCGCGGCGGTGCCGACGTGCGCTCGTACATCCACTGGTCGCTGTTCGACAACTTCGAATGGGCCGACGGCTTCGACGCCCGCTTCGGCCTCGTGGCCGTCGACTACGAGAACGGCTTCAAGCGCACGCCGCGGCCGTCGGCGAAGCTGTTCGCGGACATCGCGCATGCGAACGCGCTGCCGGCCGACGCGCTGCGACCGTAGCGTCCTGGCACCTCCGGATCGCACGAGATCCATCGTTCGCGCGTGCCGCACCTTACAATTCGCGCATGCTTCTTTTCGCGTCAGAGGACGAGGTTTCCGCCCTGGATTCAGCCCTCTCCGACTTGCGCGGAGACCAACGAGTCGCGGCCACCGTGACGCTCGCCTGGCATCTTCGCCAGCGCGACAGCATGCGTACCCTGCGGCTGGTCAACAGCGTGATGCCGCATCTGGGCGGCGCGCCCTCGGGCGCCGCCGCCGACCCTGCGGCGCCCGTGCCGCATCGCGCGCGCGCGGCGCTCGCCGCGAGCGAGGCCAAGGCGCTGCTGGGCGACTTCGAATCGGCCGAGGCCTGGTTGTCGGACGCGCGCAGGCACCTCGACCCGAATTCGGACGGCCAGGCCGAGGGCGATGCCTGGCTCGTCGAGAGCCTGCTCGCCAAGACGCGCGGCCAGCGCGAACGCGAACTCGCCGTCCTCGAGCGCGCGATCGAGTTCTATGCTGCCAACGGCGCACCGGAACGGCTGTCGATCGCGCGCATGTGGGCGAGCTACGAGCGCTCGTTCAAGCAGCCCGAGCTGGAATCGTTGCGCGGGCTGGACCCGCCGGGACAGGCCTGGCCCGAGGCCGGCATCGCGTGGGACGCGCTGTGGAGCGCGGCGCGCGCGCTGAGCCTCTCCTACCGCGATCCGGCCACGTCCGCCGCCGTGTTCGAGCATGCCGCCGACCAGGCGCGCCAGGTCGGCATGGTGCGGCTGGAGATCGTGGCGATGATCAACTCGGGCGCCGCCCGCCAGGGTACCGGCGACCTCGACATGGCCAGCGACTGCTTCGACCTCGCCGCCGCCCGCGCTCAGGCCACCGGTTGGCCCACCATGATCGGCAGCGCCAACACGCGCGTGGGCGAGTTGCTGCTGACGCTGGGTGCGCTCGAGGAGAGCCGCGCGATCCTCAGCGAGGCCATCCTGGTGCTGTCGGCCGTGCCGCGCGGCACCTAC
Organism: uncultured beta proteobacterium; assembly: GCA_903845345.1. GTDB lineage: Bacteria > Pseudomonadota > Gammaproteobacteria > Burkholderiales > Burkholderiaceae_C > Scleromatobacter. Next base: position 15,376 of record CAIMXF010000455.1, on the reverse strand, counting down.
CTGGCGATCGCCTGCGCCACGCTGGCCCAGACGCTGCTGGCGATGGGCGATTCGGTTGGCGCGCTGGAGCCGATGAAAGAGGCGATCGCGATGTTCCGCGAGGCCGGGTTCAGCCACACGCTCGCGCTCAACCTCATCTTCCAGGCCCGCGGGCTCGCCGCCGCCGGCCGCGCGACGGAGGCGATCGCGGCGCTCGACGAGGCGTGCGAGATCGCGGACAGGTTCGACCTGGCCGCGTTGCGCGTCGGCGTCAACGACGTTCTCGCGGAACTGCATCATCGCTTCGAACTGCCGGCGCCGGCGGGCATGACCGCGCCGGGCGCGGCGCTCCACTTCGCGGAAGAGGCGCTCAGCGGCGGCAGCGCCATCGAAGGCTGGAAGGCGCCCGCGCGGCTCTACTCATTTCTTGCGGAACGCTGGGCCGAGGCGGGCGAGCATGCACGCGCCTACGGCTACGCACGCCAGGCCCTGCAGGCCAAGGAACAGGAATCGAAGCAGAAGATGAACTATCCGCTGGCGCTGGCGCGCCTGCGCCGGCGCGCGACGCGCAACAACGGCGTGGCGGCCGAGGCGACGGCCGCGACGGCTGCGCGCGACGATCGCCAGCGCCGGCCATCCGGCGAGGCGCTGACGCCCAAGGAACGCAGCGTCCTGCTGCTGCTTGCCCGCAACTACTCCAACAAGGAGATCGCCAAGGCGATCGACATGGGCGAGGAGACGGTCAAGTGGCATCTGAAGAACCTCTACAACAAGCTGGGCGCCGCGTCGCGCAAGCACGCGGTCACGCGGGCGCGCACGCTCGGGTTCATCAGCTTCAGCGACTGACCGGCGGCATCGGTCGCGCGCCGGCGCGCCCGCTTCAGACGCCGCCGTAGGCATTGCGGAACGCCTCGTCGATGGCGGTCACGTCCATGCTGTCGACGAAGCCGTCCTGCACCATGCTGTGGCTCGCGTTGACCCAGCCGTCGAGTCCCCACGACAGCGCCACCGCGCCGAGGTCGATCGCGTCGAACTCGGTGTCGGCGTCGGCGTCCGCATCGATGACCCAGACGCAGCCCTCGGCGTACTCCAGCGAATCGGCGTTGCTGACCACCGTCATCGAGTGGAAGCCGTACTCGCTGTCGGGCGACCAGCCGCCGTCGGCCGTCACCGTGCCGCCCGCCACGCGGAAGCCCATGCTGTTGTAGGCGCCGTCGCTGCCGCCCACCTGCCATGTCACGCCGGTGTCGGTGGTGTTGTGCACTTCGGCGCTCAGGTGGACGGTGGTGCCCATCGCGACGATGGGCATGCGCGCGAACGGGCTGTTGCCGTAGCTGTTGAGCGCGGTGCCGCCCGGATGGACGACCGGGAAGTCGATGAGCACCCGCGGGGTATCCGTGGCGCTGCCGACGTTGATGGCGGCGAACGCCTGCTGCACCGCGGCCACCTCCGGCGTGCCCGGGCCGTAGTCCTCGGTCGCCGCGTTGATGGCGGCGTTGCGCGCATCGGCGTACTTCGACAGCGGGGTCAGCCACTCCGTCATCGCCGTGTACCAGATGTGCGCGGCGTGGTCGTTGCCGATGCCCTTCATGCCGCCCGGCAGGTACGGGCTGTACGAGTCGGCGTTCTTGTCCGGCGACGCGCCTTGCGACAGGAAATAGAAGAAGCGGTTCAACGGCCCGCTGCTGAAGTGCACGTCCAGGTATTCGATGCCGGCGTACCAGTGGTCGGCGCTGACGCCGTCGATGCTGGGATGGATCATCGAGCGCAGGGGCACGTTGGCGATCTGCGCGCCGATCAGCCAGTCGGTGCCGGTGGCGGGGACGACGAAGTCGTTGCCCGGCGTTCGCGTGGCGTAGGCCTCGACCATCGAGCCCATGAAGTCGGAGCTCGACTCGTTCAGGCCGCCGGACTCGCCGTCGTATTCCAGCGCGTCGGAGTTCGCGGTGACGCCGTGCGTCATCTCGTGGCCGATGATGTCGATGGACGTCAGCGTGTCGAAGCCGTTGGGGTCGCCCGGGGTCGGCAGGCCGGTGTTCGGGTCGACGCCGGGATTCTTCGTGCCGTCGGAAAAGAACATGCCGAAGGTGTAGTCGTCCCAGTAGGCGTTGTCGTAGTAGTAGCCGTCCTGGTCGACGACGTGCACGACCGACAGCGGCGACGTGCCGAGGTTGTCGATGCCGTTGCGGCCGAACACGTTCTGGTAGAAGTCCCAGGTGGTGGCCATGCCGTGGTACGCGTCCACCGCGGCCGTCTGGCCGTTGGTGCTGGTCTCGCCCCCGTAGGGATACATCACGAACTGCGTTCCGTCGCCCCAGGTGTTCGCGGGGTTGCCGTCGAACCACCAGTCGCTGGCCGTCCACGTGGCGCCGTAGCCCTCGTGCGTCTCGGTGATCGACTGCAGGCCGACCACCGAGATCGGGTTGCCGTCGGGGCCCAGCACCTGGTTGCCCTGGTCGTCGTAGAAGTCGTCGTGCAGGTACGGGTTGTAGCGCGAGCCGCGCGTGCGGTCGATCATCGCGTAGGTGCCGTCGGCGTGCAGGGTCGTGTCGAGCGTGACCGTGCCGCTCCACTGGCTGTAGCCGGTGCCGACGGCGGCGGTGTCGGTGTCGAGCTGCACCGGCGGATTCATCGGCGCGATGCTTTCGCGGCCGTTGCGGATGTGCAGGATCGCGCCGGTGCGCGCGTCCACGACGTAGACCACGTCGCGCAGGCCGTCGACGTGGTTGTGGGCGAACAGGTGGACCTCGTAGGCCCAGACGTACGGGTCCGTCGGTTTCACCGCCATCACGCTGTTGGCGCGATCGAAGCCGTAGCGGTGCGTGGCATCGTTCCAGGCCAGCTTCACGTCGCCCGTGTACCGGGTCGGGAACACGATCAGCTCGGCCTTTGGCGGCGCGCCGCGCCCCTTCAGCGCGATCGCGCGGCGAGCGATGGCCACGGCCTGGTCCTGCGTCAGGGTCGGCGTGCCGGCAGGCGCGACGTTGGCGGACAGGCTGCTTGCCGCGATCTTCGAGGTGCCCGACTTCTCCGCGCGCACGACGGCCTCCGAGCCCCACACGCGATGGCCCTGGTAGGTCTGGCGCGCGCGCACGATCGTCTGTCCGAACTGGTTGACGAGCGAGCTGCGCGCCGCCAGTTCGACGCCCGCGCTCTCGCGCGCCGCGCTGATGGCCAGCGCCACGCGTTTCGCGTCGGGCGCCTGCAGCCTGCTCGTGGCCCCGGCGCAGGCCGTCGACATCGCGAGGGCCACGCCGAGCGCGAGCGGGCGCAGGGAGTGAGGGCAGCGCGTCTGGAGAGGGATGGCGAAGTTCATGGGACTGGCTCTCGTTGGATGTCAGTGGTGGCGCGACGTGCGGGGAGCGGCGGCACCGAAGGTGCTCGCCACGGCGTTGGCGCCGTCGTCGCGAAGGGTGGAGGCATGCTGGGGGGCGGCTTGCACTTCCGCGTGGCGCCGCAGGCGCAGCAAGGCCAGCGGATAGCTCATCTTCTGGTCGGTCTCGCGCTCCTTGGCGGCGAGCGCGCGGCGCGCATAGCCGTAGGCACGCTCGTGCTCGCCGACGTCCGCCCAGCGCTCGGCGAGGAAGTCGAGCAGGGTGGCGCGCGCGCTCCAGCCGATCTGTCGCTGCCCGTGGGCCAGCGCGGCCTCGGCGAAATGCAGGGCGGCCGAAGGCAGCGTCATGTCGACGGGTGCCGCGAGCGTGAAGCGGTGGTGCAGTTCCGCGTGGGCGACGAGCAGGGCGGTGCGCATCGATTCGAACGCGCGCGCGTCGACCAGGGCGCGCGCTTCGGCCAGCACGTCGACGGCCCGGGCGGGCTGCATCGCGGCGGCGAGCACGCGCGCGTGCAGGATCAGGTGGGCGGCGAGATCGCGCTGGCCGTCGGCCGCCCGGTACAAGGCCATCGCCGCGTCCATCTGCGCCAGGGCCTCGGTGGTGCGGCGCGTCGCCAGCAGCGTCCGGGCAAGCGCGGCGTGGGCACCGCCCAGCAACGGGCCGCGCGGCCGCGTCGACAGCGATTCGATGGCGGCCTGCAGCGTCCTTCGGCTTTCCTCGAACGCGCCCAGGTCGCACAGCAGCGCGCCGAAGTGCGTGTCGCAGGTGACGATCAGCGTCGGCCAGCCGGTGGCGCGGGCGCGCAGGGCCGCCGCGTCGAAGCAGCGCGCCGCGCGGTCGTAGTCGCCCAGCTCGTGGATCACCGCGCCCGTCTCCAGCATGCAGGTGATCTCCAGCTGCACCAGGCCGCGCGCATGGGCGAACTCGCCGGCCCGCGCGAACGCCCGCGTCGCGGCCGCCGGGTTGCGGCACGACAGCGCATAGGCGCGCGCCGCGCCGAGGATCGCGTCGCGGGCGACCGTCGCCTCGCCGGTGTCGATGGCCGTGCCCGGCGGGAGCGGCTTGGCGCGCTCGGGCTGCGACTTCATGTTCTCGAACTCGATCCAGGCGCGCGCGATCGCCAGGCGCTCGCGGTCCTTGGTGCGCTCGAAGGAGCGCGTGGCCTGGCGCAGCGCGTCCAGCGATCGTTCGACCTGTCCGCACGTGCGCGCGACGATCGCCTCGACCAGCCAGGAGTCGCCCTCGGCCTGCGGATCCCAGGACGGGTCGAGGTTGGCGCGCGCGTCGAGCAGGCAGCGCTCCGCTTCCGTCACCTCGCCATACAGCGCCGAGGCCTCCGCGGCGGCGAGCGCGGCGCGTGCGTGGCAGCTCGCGACGGCATCGCCGTGCGTCGTGCTGCGCGACGCGCGCACCACGGGCATCACGTCCTGCACGAGCTTCAGCGTGCGCGCGCTGTCGCGCTGGCGCAGGTGCCAGGCGAGGGCGACCTTGGCCGCGACGAGGCCTTCGCCGGGCATCGCGCCGCGCAGGACGCCTTCCAGCGAGTCGATCTCGGATTGGGACGCATGCAGGTTCATGTCGGCGCCGCGGCGGTCAGGGCGCCGTGGTGATGGTGCCGGTGTCGACGGTGACGTCGAGCAGCTTCGCCTTCTTCAGCGTGTCGGTGTCGAGCGTGAAGTTCATGCCGCCGATGTCCGCCGGCACGATGCGCGCCTTGATCACGTGCAGGCCGTAGGGATCGGGCGACGCGTTGACGGTGGCGACGTCGGTCTTGTTGAAGTCGGCCAGCGTGACCGCCACCTGCACCAGCGGCGCGCCCGAGTCCTTGGGGACGTTGGTGCGGTCCTTCTGGAAGATGCCGGTCGACAGCACGTCGCCCGACTTCAGCGGCGCCGACACGAACAGCACCGGATCGGCGTCGGTGCCCGCGTAGGACTCGAAGTTGGTGTTCGTGCCCTTGAGCTGGAAGACGCCGGTGTCGACCGCATATCCGCCGCTGGCGAACGTGGCGAAGGCCAGGCCGCTGCCGCGTTTGAGGTTGAAGCCGACGCCGCGCGTCTGCGTGCCTGACGGGCCCACGAGGTCCAGCACCAGCCGCGTGGACGTCGACGTGGCGTCCTTGACCAGGCGCCAGCCCGAGCTCGTGGGATCGGTGTACGAGAGGCTGGTCGGCGCCACCGCCGGCGGCGGCGGCGCGCTCGCGGAGTCGGAGGAATCTCCGCCGCAGCCGGCCAGCACGGCGGTCAGGACGAAGGACAGGAGGAGCTTGCTGTTCATGGTGGTGGTGTCCGGGTCAGATGCCGCCGTAGGCGTTCTTGAAGGCTTGGGAGATGGCTTCGACGTCGAAGCTGTCGACGTAGGGATCGAGCACGATGCTGTGGCTTTCGTTGGCCCATTCGTTCAGGCCCCACGACAGCGCCACGGCGCCGAGGTCGATGGCGTCGAACTCGTTGTCGGCGTCCGCGTCGCCGTCGACGACCCAGATGGCGCCTTCGGCGAACTCCATCGGGTCGGCGTTGCTCACGACCGTCATCGAATGGAAGCCCCAGAGGTTGTCGGGCGTCCACGTGCCGTCGGGGCCGACCTTGCCGCCCACTTCCTGGAAGCCGGGGTTGTTGAAGTCGCCGGGCATGCCGCCCAGCTTCCAGGTGACGCTGGTGTCGGCGGTGTTCTCGACGTCCGCGGCGAGGTGCACCGTCGTGCCCATCGCGACGATGGGCATGCGCGCGAGCGTGCCGTCGCCGTCGGGATTGAACAGGCTGCCGTCGGGCTGCGTGATGGCGAAGGTGATCGAGATGCGCGGGGTGTCGTCGACGCTGCCGACGTTGATCGCCGCGAACGCGCTCTTGACCGCCAGCACCTCGGCCGAGCCGTCGCCGTACAGCTCGGTGGCCGCGGCGATGCCGGCCACGCGCGCGTCGGCGTACTTGGCCACCGGCGTCAGGAATTCCGTCATGGCCGTGTACCAGATGTGGGCGGCCTTGTCGTTGCCGATGCCCGCCATGCCGCCGGGCAGGTAGCTGCTGTAGGCCGGCGACGCCGGATCGCCCGAGGCGCCCTGCGACAGGAAGTAGAAGAAGCGGTTGAGCGGCCCGCTGCTGTAGTGGACGTCCAGGTACTCGATGCCCGAATACCAGTAGTTCGGGCTCAGCCCGTCGGTGTTCGGGTTGATCATCGAGCGCAGCGGCACGGTGCTGACCTTCGCGCCCATCACCCAGTCGGTGCCCGTTTCGGGAACCGTCGAATCGGCGCCTGCGGGACGGGTCGAATACGCCTCCACCATCGAGCCCATGAAGTCGGACGTCGATTCGTTGATGCCGCCCGACTCGCCGTCGTAGACCAGGCCCGACGAATACGCCGTCACGCCGTGCGTCATCTCGTGGCCGATGATGTCGATCTCGGTCAGCGAGGTGTCGCCGTTCGGGTTCGGCAGGGTCGGGCCGCCGGTGTTCGGGTCGACGCCGACGTTGCGCGTGCCGTCCGAATAGAACATGCCCATCGAGAACGTGTTCCAGAACGCGTTGTCGTAGTAGGCGCCGAACGGGCCGACGACGTGGACTTCCGACACCAGCGACGTGCCCAGGTCGTCGACGCCGTTGCGGCCGAAGACGTTGCGATAGAAGTCCCACGTGACGGCCATGCCCCAGTGCGCGTCGACCGCGGCCGTCTGGCCATTGACGCTCGTCTCGCCGCCGTACGGGTACATGACGAACTGGTTGCCGTCGCCCCAGACGTTCGTCGGGTTCTCGTCGAACCAGTGATAGCTGGCCGTCCACGTGAAGTCGTTGCCGTCGCCTTCGTGGGTCTCGGTCATCGTCTGCAGGCCGATGACGGAGATCGGATTGCCGTCGGGGCCGTCGATCGGATTGCCGTCGGCGTCCCAGAACGAATCGTGCAGCCACGGGTTCCACAGCGTGCCGCGCGTCTGGTCGACCAGCATGTACGTGCCGTCGGCGCGCTGCGTGGTCGACAGCGGCACGCTGCCGCTGTACTGGCTGTTGCCGGTGCCCATCGCCGGGACGTCGGCGGAGGTCAGCAACGGCGGGTTGGCCGGCGCGAGCGTCTGCATGCCGGTGTCCACGCGCAGCACGGCGCCGGTGCGCGCGTCCACGACGTACTTCATGTCGCGGATGCCGTCGACCGTGTTCTTGGCGAAGATCTCCACTTCCCAGGCCCACACGTAGGGGTCGGTCGGCGCGACGCCGATGACGCTGTTGGGGCGATCGAGGCGGTATTGCCTCGAGTTCGCGTCCCAGGCGAACCGGATGTCGCCGCGGTACTTCGTCGGGAACACGATCAGCTCGGTCCTGGGCGGGAACGCCGTGCCTTTCAGCCCGAGCGCCTTGCGTGCGATGGCGACGGCCTGGTCCTGCGTCAGCGTGGGCGTGCCGGCGGGCTGCGGCGTCGGGCCGATGCTGCTGGCCGCGATGCGCGTGCGTCCCGTGGCCTCGGCGTGGACGACCGCCTCCGCGCCCCAGACGCGATGGCCTTGCCAGGTCTGCGTGGCGTGGACGATCGTCGTCCTGGCGCGGTTCACGAGGGAGGTCCGGGCCACGAGCTCGGTGCCCGCGATCGCGCGCGCGCTGGAGAGGGCCTGGGCGACTCGCCTGGCGTCGGGCGCCGTTGGCGGATTCGCCGCCATGGCGCCTGCGGACAGCAGCGACAGCGCGATGCCGAGCACGCTCCGTCGCGGCCGGTGGGGACAATCTGGGATGAGAAGCGCGGTGGGTTTCATGGATCCTGACTCTGGGTTGGCGAGCGGATGACCTGCGGTTGGACGGAGGTCTCCCCTGCCGCGGATCGGTGGCATCCGCAGGCATCGAATCGCAGCTGTCGTCTTGATGAATGCAACCTTAATTCGCGGCGCGCGCTGCCGGGCCCCCCCCGCGTCGGGGGGGAAGTTCGGGCGCGCGGAGCGGACAAACCCGAGGGCGTCGCGCACCTGTCCACGCGCATGCGAGGCGTGGGCACGCCCTGTTTCCAACGAGTGGATCCGACGGGTGGAAACGCAGGGTGTCGACGCGGCGCAAGGCTGCTAGCCTGACGGGATGTCGTCCGCCAGCCCTGCCTCCCTGCGATCGCTCGTGCCGCCGCCCGGTGCGCCGACGCTGGCGCGCGCGCCGCTCGAACAAGGCCGCAATTTCTGGATCGGCGACGACGTGCTGGCCGATCCGCACGCGGTGCGCGCGCGGCTGCTCGCGCAGCGTCGCTGGAACCTCGGCTATCCCCATCGGCCGGAATCGTGGCCGGGCATGCGCTGCCCCGATGCGCTCGCTGCGGACGAACTGGCGCGCGTCGAGGCCTGGGTGCGACAGGCGACCGGCTGCACCCGCCTGTGGGTCGCCACGGCGCCCGGCGGCGCCCGCATGGACTGCAACGTGGCCAAGCTGGTGGGCGCCGGGGAAAGCGGCCCGCGCCCGCACACCGACCGGCGCGACCTGTGCCGCTACGCCGCGGTCATCTACCTCAACCCGCATCCGCCCGCGGGCGCCGGCACCAGCTTCTATCGACTGCGCTATTCGAATGGCGCGCTCGGCGGCAACGCGTGTCCCGCGCCGCACGACAACCTCGTGCAGGCCCTGCGCGTGTCGCGGCTGCCGCCGGGCGCCTGGGTCGAGGAGGTGCGCGTGGAGAACGCCTTCAACCGCATCCTGCTCTACGAGGCTGCGCTCGTCCACAGCGCGACGAGCTATTTCGGCGCGTCGATCGACGACAAGCGGCTCACGGTGGCGTTCTTCTGGATGGGGGAGTGACCGGTCCAGAGCCGGCATGGTCCCGGATCCCGGCCGGCCGGACGTCCTGAGGCGACGGCCCAACTGCGTGCAGCGCACTCGGGAGACACGCTGCTGCTTTCGCAACAGGAACTCCGCCAGATGTCCTTTCGCCGCGTCCTCTCGTCCACGGAGCCCTGGATGTCCGTGCTTTCGGCGAGCGCTTCGATCGCCAGGCGGCCGAGGTCGTCCGCCGGGACGTCACCGCGGGGCCGCATGCGCAGATCGCGGAGGTCGCGGAGGTCGCGCGCGAGGTGGCCGCGCGCGACGGCCTCGACATCAGGATCGTCGAGTTCCAGGACGACGTCCAGCCCAACGCCGCGCTCGACGCTGATAGCGACAAGCACCTGCCGTTCCTCGAGTCGCAGGGCAAGGCGCGCGGCGACAGGATCAGCCCGGTTTGGTACACGGTCACGTTCCCGACGGGCTTCTGCTCGAAGCGCTACAAGTCGCTCGCCGACCTGCCGCACGGCGCGAAGGTGGGCATCCGGAACGATCCGTCCAACAGCGGACGCGCCAGCGGTCGCGCGCGCCGCGCAGCTGCATGACGATGCCGGCGAACTCCAGCGAGGGGCCCGGGGCGGACGCGAACCGGGCGTCGACGATGCGTTCGGTGCGAGGACCCTCGTGCTCGAGGGTCATGGCGGGTACCGGCCGACGAGGAAATGGCCAGTCGGGCCGGATCAGGTCGATCACGCAGCCGCCTTCACACCGTGCGCACCGGCCATCGGGACCTGAAGCCGGTAGTCGACTTGGCGCTGTCTTCCGGACGATGTCAGCCGCTTCGCGGCGCCTCGGCGCAGTCCAGCCTCGGGCGGATGCGCGCTGGTCGTTCGCGTCTCCTCAGAGGGTGCTCTGGTCGACTCGCTTCGAGAGTGCTTCCGCCGATTCCTTGCGTTCGCTGTAGCGGTCGACGAGGTAGGGCGAGAGGTCGCGTGTCAGCAAGGTGAACTTGACCAATTCCTCCATGACGTCGACAACCCGGTCGTAATAGGCGGACGGCTTCATGCGGCCGTCCTCCGTGAACTCGTTGAAGGCCTTGGCCACCGAGGACTGGTTGGGAATGGTGAGCATGCGCATCCATCGCCCGAGCACGCGCATCTGGTTGACGGCGTTGAAGGACTGGCTGCCGCCGCTGACCTCCATCACCGCGAGCGTCTTGCCCTGGGTGGGACGCACGGCACCGACCGACAAGGGAATCCAGTCGATCTGCGCCTTCAGGATGCCCGTCATCGCGCCGTGGCGTTCCGGAGAGCACCAGACCATGCCTTCCGACCAGGTGGCCAGGCTTCGCAACTCCTGAACCTTGGGGTGCGTGTCGGGTGCGCCGTCGGGCATGGGCAATCCCGTCGGGTCGAAAATCTCGACGTCGCCGCCCATGGCTTGAAGCAGCCGCGCCGCCTCGAAGGTCAGGAGGCGGCTGTAGGACCGCTCGCGAAGCGAACCATAGAGCATCAGGAACCTCGGTCCGTGAGAGGACGGAGACCTGACTGCCAGGCGATGGTGGGTGGGCGCCTCGAACAGCTCGCTATCGAGCGCCGGGAAGGTCTGTTCCAGCTCAGGCACGTCGCACTCCCGTGTCCTCGATGACTTCGCCGTCTTCCGCATGGCGGGTGCCATGCTCGCGCAGCAACCGCCGAACGCCGATGCCCATCGCGGCCACGAGCTCGCGAAGCCTCGCCTTGGACGGCGGCGTCTTCAGAGACTCGATGACGGTGGGCTCGATGCCCGCCTGAGGCATGAGCGCGAGCACGTTGCGAGACGTTCCGCAGGCCGGGTGGTGGAAGGTGGTGACTTCAGGCATTGCGTGTCTCTCCGACCGCCGAGCTCGTGTGCGGCGCTGCCGGCGCACCCGCGAAAAACTTGTGCACTGCCACAGCGAGCCCTGCGCCTGCGAGCTCCGCTGCGACGAAACCGGCAGCGCTCGACGGCGCGATGCCTGCGAAGCTGTCGCTGAACATCCGGCCGAAGACCGCGGCAGGATTGGCGAAGGAGGTCGATGCCGTGAACCAGTAGGCGGCGCCGATGTAGGCCGCAACCATCGCGGCGACCCGGGCGGCCGGAGCGCGCAGGATGACCAGCAGGAGGCCGAACGTGGCGACGCCTTCCGCGATCCACTGTCCGGGGCCGCTGCGCACCTTGCTCGAGAACTGCAGGATGTTCATGTCGAACATCGCGTGGGCCAGCCATGCGCCCAGCATCGCGCCCAGAAGTTGCATCGCGACATAGGGAACCACCAGCGTCCATGCCAGTTGGCCGCGGCTGGCCATCACGAGCGACACGGCCGGATTGAAGTGCGCGCCGCTGATGGGCCCGAACACCTCGATCAGGATGTACAGGCCGCCGACGGTGGCCAGCGTGTTGGCCAGGAGCGCGACGGCGACGTTGCCGCCGGACAACCTCTCGGCCATGATGCCCGAGCCGATCACGACCGCGAGCAGCAGCGTCGTCCCGAGTCCCTCGGCGAGCACCTTCCGTGATGCGGAGACCGCCATCGTCAGCTCTGGCAGATGTTGGTGAGCGCGGTCTGCAGCTCCGCGTTGCTCAGGGTGTCGAGCGGGAGCTGCAACAACTGCAGCATGCGATAGCCGATGGCTTGGCGCGTCAGCTCGAAGGCGGCCTTCTTGCCGTCCTCGGGCGCATTCGACGGGTCGGGGTAGCCCCAGTGGACCTTCACCGGACTGCCCGGCCAGTACGGGCACTGTTCCGCGGCGGCGCTGTCGCAGACGGTGATGACGACGCGCATCTCGGGAACACCGTCGCCGACGAACGCATCCCAGCTCTTCGAGTGGTAGCCGCTCGTGTCGACGCCGGCGTTGCCGAGCGCCTCGAGCGCGTAGGGGTTGATGCGTCCGCTGGGGGCGCTGCCGGCGCTGAACGCCTTGACGTCCTTGCCGAGCTTCTTCGCCCAGTGATCGAGCATGCCCTCGCTCAGCACGCTGCGTGCGGAGTTGTGCGTGCAGAGGATGAGAACGTTGGTTGTCACGTCAGGCCTTTCCGATGTCCTTGACTTGTCGTTGGATGGCCAGCGATTCCAGGCTGGGCAGCGGCAGGGCCGGCATCAGGTCGAGGCGTCGTTTCATGGTGACGGCAGCGTCGCGAAATGCGTTTTGCCTGACGGCGTCCGACCCTTCGACGGCGGCGGGGTCGCGCATGCCCCGGTGGGCAGTGCCAGGATCGACCGGGCGGAGTTGCCCGTGCAGATGACGAGGACGTTGCAGGCCTTCGTGCTCACGGGGCGCCTCAGCAGCACGAGGCGCTGGCGGCGCCCTTGACCGGGATGCCGACCGCCTTGCCGCGCGGCGCATTGCCCGCACAGCATGCGGCCGCCGTTTCCTGGCCGGTGGACGAGGCCTCGCTGAACACGGGGATGTTGCCGAGGGTGTGGAACTGCTCCCAGGCGATGCCCTGCGGGTCGGTCACCCAGTATTTGTCGCTGCGGGCGTAGCAACAGGTCGTCTCGCCGACGTCCAGCAACGTCAGGTCCGCGGCTTCGGCCTGCGCCTTCAGGGCCGCCAGTTCCTCTTCGTTGTCCGTCTGGATGCCCAGGTGGTCGACGCCGAGCTTGCTGCCGCGGGTGGAGATCGCGAAGTTGATGCGGGGGTCGTCGAGCATCCATTTCGCGTAGTCGCCCTCGACGCGGGTCGGCTCCGTCGCGAACATCTTCGAGTAGAAGGCGATGCTTGCCTCGAGGTCGGCGACGTGGGCGTGGATGTGGAAACGCTTCATGACTATCTCCTGGGCGATGGAAGCGTCAGCAGCAAGCCGCTGACGACGAGGGGATGGCGCAATCGGCGCCGGCACAGCAGTTCTCGGTCAAGTAGCCAAGCAGTCCGTTCATCTGGTCGTACGCGGCCCGGTAGACGAGGTTCCTGCTGGCACGCTCATGGGTCACCAGCCCTGCCGACGAGAGTTCCTTCAGGTGAAAGGACAGCGTGGTGGCTGGAATGCCCAGTCCCTCCTGCATCACCCCGGGCGTCAGCCCCTGCGGCCCGGAGACCACGAGCGCGCGGAACGCCTTGAGTCTTGCTGGATGCGCCAGCGCGGCGAGCGCTTTGACGACTTGGTCTTCGTTCATTGATTCATAGTACCAGAAAAATGGAAATATGGATTGACGGCGCGAGCAGGGGTTTCTTCGACCTTGCTGCTTTGCCGCACCCTTTCGTCGTTGGCGATGAGGGCTGACACGCTCATTGCGTGCGGACGCAGCACGGGCTGTGAGGCAGCGAGCACTGGAGGATGGCCGACCATCGGCGTCGCGGTCAGCGACTGGCGTCACAAGGCGCATGGCGAACACGCCGTGACGGTTCTTCTCGAGGCGCGCAGGGCGTTGAATGGCCAAGGAGGTGTCTCCCCTATGCGGCGCCCCGGCAAAACAAAAAAGCCTCGCAAGTCGTTGACTCGCAAGGCTTTCGGACGTTCTGGTGGCGCTTCAGGGATTCGAACCCCGGACCTGCGGATTATGATTCCGTCGCTCTAACCGGCTGAGCTAAAGCGCCAAGCCTGCCATTATATGCAATTTTTCGGTGGCTGGGGAAGAGGTTGCCGGCACAATGGTGAAAATGTCGGTTCGGGCTTGCATCGCGCCCGGCTGCCCCGACCATTGGGCGTTCGCCGGCCCGCTTCGAGAAACCGTTTCCATGTTCAGCTTCTTCCGCAAGAAACCCGACGCCGGCTCTCCGTGGGAGACGCAGCGCATGCCGGACGTCGCGCTTCCCGTCGAGCCGCCGGCGGCCGTGCCGGTGCCCGCGCAGGCGCCCGTGAGCGTCAGCGTTGCGGCGCCCGTTTCCATGGTGCCTGTAGCCGAACCTGCGCCCGCGCCGCTGGACTTCCTCAAGCGCGTCTTCACGGGCACGCCCGAACCCGTGGCGCCGCCGCCCGCGCCTGTCGCGGCACCGGTGACCGCGCCGGCCCCCGAGGCACCGCGCGAGGCCTGGTTCCAGCGCCTTCGCAAGGGCCTGGCGCGCACCGGCTCGGGCATCGCACAGGTGTTCACCGGCGCGCGCATCGACGACGACCTGTATGAAGAGCTGGAATCGGCGCTGCTGATGGCCGACGCCGGCGTGCGCGCCACCGAGCACCTGCTGAAGGACCTGAAGCAGCGCGTGAAGTCCGCGGGCTCCACCGAGCCTGCGCAGGTGAAGGCGTTGCTGGCCGACGCGATCGTCGACCTGCTCGCGCCGCTCGAACGCGCGCTGATGGTGGGCGAGCACCAGCCGACCGTGATCATGGTGGCGGGCGTCAACGGCGCGGGAAAGACGACGAGCATCGGCAAGCTGACGCGCCATCTCGCCGAGGCCAAGTGCAAGGTGCTGCTGGCCGCGGCCGACACGTTCCGCGCCGCCGCGCGCGAACAGCTCGAGGTCTGGGCCGACCGCAACCAGGTGGAGATCGTGAGCCAGGAGGGCGGCGATCCCGCGTCGGTCACCTTCGACGCGGTCAAGGCCGGCAAGGCGCGCGGCTGCGACGTGGTGATCGCCGACACCGCCGGCCGACTGCCCACGCAGATGCACCTGATGGAAGAGCTGAAGAAGATCAGGCGCACCATCACCAAGGCCGACGGCAGCGCGCCGCACGAGGTGCTGCTGGTGATCGACGGCAACACCGGCCAGAACGCGCTGGAGCAGGTGAAGTCGTTCGACGCCGCGCTCGACCTCACGGGACTGATCGTCACCAAGCTCGACGGCACGGCCAAGGGCGGCGTGCTCGCGGCCATCGCGCTGTGGTCGCGCGACCGCGCGGCGCAGTCGGGCAAGAAGGCGATCCCGGTCTACTTCATCGGCGTGGGCGAGAAGCTGGAAGACCTGCAGACCTTCAGCGCACGCGAGTTCGCGAGCGCGCTGCTGAATTAGGCTGGCCGCAGGCGCCTCCAAGCTCTCGGGAAGCGAGCGTCACCACCCGAGCCGAACCGGGCGCCCCGTCGGGGGCAGCGACCAGCGGGCGCGTGGCCGCTCAATGTTTTGCGCGCCAGTCTTCCACGGCCTTCATCGTGTTCTTCACGTGGTCGGAAGGGTCCATGCTCGAGTATTCGTAGAGGATCTTGTCGTCCGGCGAGATCACGTAGGAGATGCGGCCCGACATCGGCAGCATCGCCATCTTGGCGTCGTACGACTTGATGATGGCCGACTCGGGATCGGCGGCCACTGCGAACTTGTCGCGGCACTCTTCCTTGGAGAACTTGATCTGGGTGGCGATGTCGTCGTGCGAGACGCCGACGACGGTCGCGCCGAGCGCGGCGAACTTGTCGGTGGCCTCGGCGAACAGGTGCGCCTCCAGCGTGCAGCCGCTGGT
>CAIMXF010000454.1 GCA_903845345.1 uncultured beta proteobacterium | reverse complement strand
CGGCGAGCATCTGCGCGTGGAAGTCCTGCGGCGGGTGCTGCACGCTGGTGGCGTCGCGCTCGTCGAAGCCGCTCATCGCCGACAGCATCAGCGCGCAGTCCTCGGCCGAGCGCGCGAGCGGGCCGGCCTGGTCGAGGCTGGACGCGAACGCGATCATGCCGAAGCGCGAGCACACGCCGTACGTCGGCTTGATGCCGGTGACGCCGGTGAAGCTGGCGGGCTGGCGGATCGAGCCGCCGGTGTCGGTGCCCGTTGCGGCCGGCACGAGCTGCGCGGCCACCGCGGCGGCCGAGCCACCCGACGAGCCGCCCGGCACGCGCGTGGCGTCCCACGGATTGCGCACCGGCCCGTAGGCCGAGTTCTCGTTGGCCGAGCCCATCGCGAATTCGTCGCAGTTGAGCTTGCCGATGGCCACCGCCCCGGCCGCCTTCAGCCGCGCGACGACGGTCGCGTCGAACGGGCTCTTGTAGCCTTCGAGCATCTTCGAGCCGGCAGTGGTGGCCGACTCCTTCGTGACGAAGATGTCCTTGTGCGCGATCGGCACGCCCAGCAGCGGATGGTCAGCGCCCTGCGCACGCGACTCGCGCTTCGAGTCCGCGGCCTTGGCGGCGGCGAGCGCGGCGTCCTCGTCGACGACCAGGAAGGCGCCGTGCGTGTCCGCCTTGGCGCGCGCCAGCAGCGCCTGCGTCGCCTCGACGCTGGAGGTGGTCCTTGCGGCCAGCGCGCGGCCGAGCTCGGCCACGCCGAGCGTGTGCAGTTCGCCGCTCATTCGATCACCTTCGGTACCAGGAACAGGCCGTCTTCGGCGGCCGGTGCGTTGGCCATGTTGGCCTCGCGATGGTCGGTTTCGGTCACGGCGTCGGGCCGCAGGCGCAGCTCGACGTCGCCGATGGCCGACAGCGGCGTGTGCAGCGGCTCGAGGCCGGACGTGTCGACCGCGCTCATCTGCTCGACGATCTTGAAGAAGTCGTTCAACTGGGTCTGCATCGCAGACCCCTCGGCGGGCGACAGCTCCAGTCGCGCGAGATGCGCGATGCGGCTGACGTCTTCGGGGGACAGGGGCATGGGGAAATCCGGCTTGGGCGTCGGGCCTCGAGACGAGGCGGAAACGTAGGCGCAGCCTCAAAAGTTACGCCAGGCATACACGATCGGAGGGCTCGCTTGGGGTATTATCCTCGGTTAATTCGAGGCTTCCTGCACGAGGTTTTTCTCATCATGCAGACATCTTCGAACCCACCCAATTCATGCGCCTTGCGGCGCCTTCAGCGAACCGCACCGCCAGGTTCGGCACCCGGCCCGGGCTTTTCAAGCCTCCGCCTCAGGTGCCGGAGTCACACCCATCCAGATGGCCTGATCCCCGTTTTCGCGAAGACCGCCGCAAGCCGCCGACCCGCCTCCGCCTCCGCCCGCCAATGTTCTCTTCCCTGCGCCGCTACTTCTCCACCGATCTCGCGATCGACCTCGGAACCGCCAACACGCTGATCTACGTCCGGGGCAAGGGCATCGTCCTCGACGAACCCTCGGTCGTCTCGATCCGCCACGAAGGCGGCCCGCACGGCAAGAAGATCATCCAGGCCGTCGGCAAGGAAGCCAAGGCGATGCTGGGCAAGGTGCCGGGCAACATCGAGGCGATCC
This sequence comes from uncultured beta proteobacterium, assembly GCA_903845345.1. Lineage (GTDB taxonomy): Bacteria > Pseudomonadota > Gammaproteobacteria > Burkholderiales > Burkholderiaceae_C > Scleromatobacter. The sequence continues at coordinate 514 of CAIMXF010000454.1, read as the reverse complement.
GCCCGATGAAGGACGGCGTGATCGCCGACTTCGTCGTCACCGAGCAGATGATCAAGCAGTTCATCAAGATGGTGCACCCGCGCAGCCTGCTCACGCCGAGCCCGCGCATCATCATCTGCGTGCCCTGCGGTTCCACCCAGGTCGAGCGCCGCGCCATCAAGGACGCGGCCGAGGCCGCCGGCGCCAGCGCCGTCTACCTGATCGAGGAGCCGATGGCCGCGGCGATCGGCGCCGGCCTGCCGGTGTCCGAGGCGTCGGGCTCGATGGTGGTCGACATCGGCGGCGGCACCACGGAAGTGGGCGTCATCTCTCTCGGCGGCGTGGTCTACAAGGGCAGCGTGCGGGTGGGCGGCGACAAGTTCGACGAAGCCATCATCAACTACATCCGCCGCAACTACGGCATGTTGATCGGCGAACAGACGGCGGAAAACATCAAGATGGGCATCGGCTCGGCCTTCCCGGGCTCCGAGGTGCGCGAGATGGAGGTCAAGGGCCGCAACCTGTCCGAAGGCGT
>CAIMXF010000453.1 GCA_903845345.1 uncultured beta proteobacterium | reverse complement strand
GCCGCGAACGACCGCGCCGGCGGGGACGACGAGGGCGTCGTCGAGCCGCAGGCTCGCGGACGTGACGGAGGTGGCGGGCTTTGCGGATGAGGTCGCGGCAGGCATCGTCCCGCCGGCCCGCGGCGAAGGTTGCGCGACGGCAGGCGCTCGCTGCAGCATTGGCATTGGCCTTGGCATTGGCATCGATTGCGATTGCGATTGCAATGACGATGACGAAGATGACGACGGCAGCGACGCCGACCCCGGTAGCGGATCGACGAACCGAGGCGACGCCGTGTCCGATGACCGCAGCCGCCGCTCGGCGAACGACGACTTGGCCATCGGCGTATCGCTCTCGCGGCCGCCGCCCAGGCCGACCACCAGTGCGCGCCGGTGGCGCGCGGCCAGCACGGCCGGCGATGCGGGTGGCGGCTCGGGCACCAGGTCGAGGTCGAGGAAGGTCATGGCCGGGCCTGCGCCGAGTCGGGTGGAGGAATCGCGCCGGCGGCCATCGCCGGCATCAGCACCGACGCGACGGGGGGCAGCGCCGGCTCGCGACGCCGGCCGGCGGTGTCGCGGAAAGGCGCCGCAGCCGCCGCGCCATCGACGGCGCCGCGACCGACGGGCGGCGCCAGTGCGACCAACAGCGTCGCCGCCACGAGGCCCGCCAGGCCGCCGAGGCATGCCGATGCCAGCGCGCGCGTCGACGTCCGTGTTCGCTTCGCGGGCGGCGACGATGCGACGGCGGGTCGGAGGGCGGAAGTCATGGCGCGGTCCGGCGGCAAGGAGTGCAGGAGCCTCCATGGTGAACCGGCCAGTGGAATGTGCCCGCGTCCCGACACCCTCTAAACCGGGCGTTTGGCGCCGGGCGCGCCCGCTCCCGGCCGATCCCCGCTTGCGGGGAGGACTCAACTCCCCGCCGGATCGGCCGATGAACAGTTCCGAGTGCGCGACCGCGCGCCGTGCCTGGACGCGCCCGGGAGTCGCTTCGACGCCCGACGCGGCTCGGGCGCTCGCGTGCCCTGAAATCGAAGACCGGAGACCGAATTGCGAGCGACGGCGGTTCCGCGACCGCCGCCGCCGGCGTTCGCCTCGCCACAGCGCCGCCGGACGGGCTTGCCCGCCGGCCGCGTGCCCAGTGACGGCTCCCGGCCCCAACGCCGGGCGTCGCGGCGGATGACGCCGTCAAGCACGTCGTCCGTCCTTGCGCGCCTCCGACTTCGGTCGGGGGCGTTTTTCTTGGGCGCCCATCGTCCGCGCAACAGGCTCGGCGCTTGCCGAAAGGGTTCTTCAACGCAAGCTCTGCAACATCATGTACGTCGGCACCGCAGGCTGGAGCATCCCGCGCGACGTCGCCAACGCGTTCCCGGGCGACGGCCAGCACCTCGAGCGCTATGCGCGGCGCTTCGCGTGCGTCGAGATCGACTCGTCGTTCTATCGCCCGCACCAGGTCGAGACCTACGCCAGATGGGCCGCGATGACGCCGCCGCATTTCCGCTTCGCCGTCAAGCTGCCGCGAGCGATCACGCACGACGCCGGCCTGCGCGGCACGCGCGAATCGCTGTCGACCTTCCTGGCCCAGGCCGCCGGCCTGGGCGACCGCCTGGGCGTGCTGCTGGTGCAGCTGCCGCCGTCCCTGGCGTGGGACGCGCGCGTCGCGCGCACCTTCTTCGCGTTGCTGCGCCAGTCGTGGGACGGGCCGGTCGCCTGCGAGCCGCGGCATGCCAGCTGGTTCGAGCCGGCCGTCGACCGCGCGCTCGCGCGCCTGCGCGTCTCGCGCGTGGCCGCCGATCCGGCGCGCAGCGAGGCGGCGGCGCGGCCGGGCGGCTGGCTGGGACCGGCCGGCGACGGCGTCGGCGCCCTGCTCTACCACCGCTGGCACGGCTCGCCACGCCTGTACTGGTCGAACTACGAGCAGCGCTGGCTGGAGCAACAGGCCGCGCGCCTGGCCGAGTGGCCGCCGGGCGCCGTGCCCTGGGTCGCCTTCGACAACACTGCCGCCGGCTCGGCGACCGCCAACGCGATCGTCCTGCAGTCGCTCGCCGCCGCGGCGGCCGCCAGGCTCACAGCGACTTGATGATCTCGGCGCGCTTCTTCTCGTACTCGGACTTGGTGATCAGGCCCTTGTCGTAGAGGTGCTTGAGCTGCACCAGGCGCTGCTCGGCGTCGGTGGGCGCCGCGGGGGCGGGCGGCGCCGCGGGGGCGGGCGCCATGACCGGCGCGGGAGCGGCCGGTGCCGGCGGCGCGACGGGCACGGGCGGCGCGACCATGGGCGGAGCGGCCGGCGACCAGGGCGCAGTCGGCGCCACCGGTGCGCGCGGCTCGACGCTGTCGAGCACCAGCCAGTCGCCGCGCTTGTTGAGCGCGCCGGCGCTGCGCACCGGCCACTTGCCTTCGGAGGTACGCGAGCCGATCGTGAAGTGCGGCGCCATGCCGCTGCCGCGCGCGGCGTCGTAGAAGTCGACGCGCGCGTCGTGCACGATCAGGTTGAGGTGGCCGTCGACCACGAACAGGCGCGCCGTGACGGCCGTGATGCCGAAGAAGCTGTTGTCCTCGTGGTGGCCGGAGCTCACCAGCGCGATGTCCTGGTCGGGGCGCGCGTTGGCCAGCGCTTCGGCGATCGCCGGCACGATGTTGCCGAGCTCGTCGGCGGCGAACAGCGGCTTCGGCGCGCCGTTGCGCAGCACGTTGACCTGAGCCAGCCACGACCGCAGCGCGGCGGGATCGACCGTCCACGGATGCTGGTTGTCGGGCGCGCCCGCCTCGCGGGCGACGAGCTCGATGGTGGTGTAGTCGGTGATGCGCCACAGCTGGCGCCCCGTCGCGCCCTTGACGAGCGGCGCCGTGGCCGAGCGGCCCGTCGACGACTCGGCCTGGAACGCCGGCGTGGCCAGCGAGGTGAGAAGCAATGCGGAACCGATGACGACGCTGGCGCCGACCGACAGGGAAGGTTTGCGAAAGGCCGCGCTCGTCATCGAAGAGTCTCCTGGTTTGTTCGAGGTCGGCGATGCCTTCGAGGGCATGCCGCGCGTGGACTCTAACGCAGGCGACGACCGGCCGCTTCGAGCGGCGTCAGAGGACGACTGGTTCCGGTTCCAACCGGATGCCGAAACGCCCGTACACGCTCTCCTGGATCGCCTTGGCGAGCGTCACCACCTCGGCGCCGATCGCGTCGCCGCGGTTGACCAGCACCAGCGCCTGCTTCTCGTAGACGCCCGCGCGTCCGATCGACTTGCCCTTCCAGCCGCAGGCATCGATCAGCCAGCCGGCCGCGAGCTTGAACGTGCCGTCGGCCATCGGGTAATGCACGACGTGCGGGTCGCGGCCGATGATGTCGCGGCACTGCTCCTCGCTCACGATCGGGTTCTTGAAGAAGCTGCCTGCGTTGCCGATCACCGCCGGGTCGGGCAGCTTGGCGCGGCGGATGCCGCAGATCCAGTCGTGAACCTGCCGCGGCGACGGCTCGGCGATGCCGGTCTCCGCCACCTTGCGCTCGAGCTCGAGATAGCCCAGCACCGGCTGCCACGGGCGCGGCAGCCGGAAGCGCACGCGCGTGATGACCGCCTTGCCGGCCAGCACGTTCTTGAACACGCTGTCGCGATAGCCGAACAGGCATTGCGCGCGGTCGAGCGTGATGCCCAGCCCGGTGACCAGGTCGACGCCGTCGAGCGAATCGAAGCGATCGGCCATCTCGAGTCCGTAGGCGCCGATGTTCTGCACCGGCGCCGCGCCCACCGTGCCGGGGATCAGCGCCAGGTTCTCGAGCCCCGGCCAGCCGCGCGCCAGCGTCTCGGCGACGACGTGGTGCCACGCGAGCCCGGCGCCGGCCTCGACGATGAACGCGTCGGCGCGCGTCTCCACCAGACGCAGGCCGCCCACCTCCACCTTCAGCACGACCTCGTCGACGTCGCGCGTGAGCACGAGGTTGCTGCCGCCGCCCAGCACGAGCCTGGGCAGGCGCCCGACCTCGGGCGAATCGAGCACGCGCCGCACGTCGGCGTCGTCTCGGATGCGCACCAGGCGCCGCGCGTGCGCGGGCAGGCCGAAGGTGTTCAAGGCCTTCAAAGAGACATCGGATTCGAGCCAGGGGGCTGAGGACATGGCAGAATTTTCGCAGGTCCCGCCTCACCCACCGTTTCAGTCCTCCGGAAGTCCTGCCATGCCCAGCTTCGACGTCCTCCTCGAACCCGAGATGCCCGCCATCAAGAACGCGATCGACACCACCCGCAAGGAGATCGGCACGCGCTTCGACTTCAAGGGCACCAGCGCCGCCGTCGAGCTGAAGGAGAAGGAAAAGGAGATCCAGCTGATCGGCGACAGCGACTTCCAGATCGAGCAGATCAGCACGGTGCTCATCGGCAAGCTGACGAAGCAGAACGTGCCCGTCACCTTCCTCGACATGGATTCCAAGATCGAGAAGATCGGCGGCGACAAGGTGCGCCAGACCTACAAGATCAAGGCGGGCATCGACTCGACGCTGGCCAAGAAGATCGTCACGGCGATCAAGGAAAACAAGCTCAAGGTCCAGGGCAGCATCCAGGGCGACACCGTTCGCGTGAACGGGAAGAACCGCGACGACCTGCAGGTCGGCATCGCGCTTCTGCGCAAGGAATTCCCGGATCAGCCGTTGAAGTACGAGAATTTCAGGGATTGATCGGTCGCGCCAAAGCTGGTCTGATCTGCGGCCAGATTCAAGACTACCCGGAGGTGCCCATGTCGAATCGAACCCGATGGCTCGTACTGCTGCTCTCGACCGCGATGCTCGCGGCCTGCGGGACGGTGCAGCGGACGGAAGCCGTCGGACCCAACGACCCGGCGGCGCTCGCCGCGGTCCGCACGGCCTACGTCCGGGCCGGCGAGCAGAAGTCCTACCGCGCGCACATGACGATGACCGACGCCAGCGGCAAGGTCACGCACGGCACGATCGAATTCGCCGCGCCCTCCAGCGCCCACGTGGTGATGCAGATGGACGGCAAGCCCGAGCCGATCGAGCACATCCTTGTCAACGGCACGCTCTACATCAAGGCGGACAAGCAGTGGGTGCGCTCGCCGATCGCCACCGACACCCTCCTCGAGCAGATGCGCAAGGATCCGCGCACGCTCGACGACTTCATGCGCACGCTGAGCGGCGCCCAGACCGTGGGTGCGGACCCGGTCGACGGAAAGCCGGCCACCGCCTACCGCTACTACCAGGCCGGCAGCATCGCCGGCGGCATGGGCAGCACCAAGGGCTGGGTCAAGCTGTGGGTCGGCGGCAACGGCCTGCCGCTGAAGCTGGAGTCGGATTCCGAGACGAAGGTGCTGTTCGTCGGCAGCCATGGCACGTCGACGATCTTCTATTCGGACTACAACGCGCCGATCCGGATCAGTGCGCCGCCGGTTTGAGACCGGACTGACGACTGCGAGCGACAGCCGCGCCGGGAGGCGCCGCTACCCCTGCCCCGTCTCGCTGACGCCGTGCGCCTTCGCGTAGGTCGCGATCACGTCACCAACGATGACGCGCTGCGCCGAAGGCAGGCGCAAGAAAGCTTCGATGGCTCTGCGCTCGGCGTCGTCCATGCCATCGGCCCACTCGGGCGGTCGCTCGGCCGCCGTCAACGGCTCTTGCGCGCCGAACCACAAGTCTTGCGGCTTGACACCGAGTAGCTTGGCCAGCAACGGCAGCTTGTCAGGCCGGGGAAGATGTTTGCCGCTGATCCAGCTTGAGGCCGTCTGCACGGTGATCGGCGCCTTGCGCCACCGGCGGTTGAACTCGCGCTCGAGTTCGGTGCCGCTCGCCTTCATTCCGACAGCCTTCATGGCTGCCCGCAAGCGCGCGCTGAAATCGTCCTTCACGGTCATCGGACGACGCTACCCATCGCACGGTCGAGCGATTCATGTTTTACTTGATAATTCATTCAAGTTTCACTTGATATCTGCAGCGCTCACGCGCGGCCTCGCCGATGAACCACCAAGCCCTGTCGTCTTTCATCTGGTCGGTCGCGGACCTTCTCCGAGGTGACTACAAGCAGAGCGAGTACGGCCGCGTGATCCTGCCGTTCACCGTGCTGCGCCGCCTCGACTGCGTACTGGAGGCCACCAAGCCTGCGGTGCTGGCGGAGTTCGACGCGAAGACCCGGGGCGGGCTGAATCCCGAGCCCTTCCTGCTGCGCAAGGCCGGCCAGAGCTTCTTCAACACGTCACCGCTCGACCTGGTCAGGCTGCTGGGCGACCAGGATCACATTCGCCAGAACCTGTACGCCTACGTCCAGGCGTTCTCGCCGGCGGCGCGCGACATCTTCGAGCGATTCGACTTCCACACGCAGGTCGAACGGCTGGCCAAGTCCGGCCTGTTCTATCTCGTCACCGAGAAGTTCGCCGCCATCGATCTGCACCCCTCGGCCGTCGACAACGCCAGCATGGGCGCGGTGTTCGAGGAACTGATCCGCAAGTTCGCCGAGATCTCCAACGAGACGGCCGGCGAGCACTTCACGCCGCGCGAGGTCATCCGGCTGATGGTGAACGTGCTGTTCATCGAGGACGACGACGTGCTCACGCCTGGCAATGCCGTGGTGCGCACGATCTACGACCCGACGGCGGGAACGGGCGGCATGTTGTCGGTCGCGGGCGAGCACCTGCTGGAGCACAACCCGCAGGCCCGCCTGACCCTGTACGGCCAGGAGCTCAACGACGAGAGCTACGCGATCTGCAAGGCCGACATGCTGATCAAGGGCCAGAACGTCGAGAACATCATCGCCGGCAACACGCTCAGCGAGGACGGCCACGGCGGCCGCCAGTTCGACTACATGCTGTCGAACCCGCCCTTCGGCGTCGAATGGAAGAAGGTCGAGAAGGTCGTGCGCGCGGAGCATGATCAGAAAGGCTTCGACGGCCGCTTCGGCCCCGGCCTGCCGCGCGTGAGCGATGGCTCGATGCTGTTCCTGATGCACCTGCTGTCGAAGATGCGTCCGGCCACGGACGGCGGCAGCCGCTTCGGCATCGTGCTGAACGGCTCGCCGCTGTTCACGGGCGGCGCCGGCAGCGGCGAGAGCGAGATCCGCCGCTACGTGCTGGAAAACGACCTGGTCGAGGCCATCGTCGGCCTGCCCACCGACATGTTCTACAACACCGGCATCAGCACCTACGTGTGGATCCTGTCCAACCGCAAGCCGGCCGATCGCAAGGGCTTCGTGCAGCTGATCGACGCGAGCGGGTTCTGGCAGAAGATGCGCAAGAGCCTGGGGTCGAAGCGCCGGGAGATGAGCGCGGCGCACATCGACACCGTCACGCGCCTGTTCGGCGACTTTGCCGAGGCCGAGATGATCACGGTGCTGGATGCGGCGGGACAGGTCGTCGGCGAGCCGCAGCTGTTCACCACCACTGACCAGCCGCCCGCCGCCCCCGAGGGGGGGCGGCTCAAGCAGGTGCCGATCTCGCGTGTGTTCCGGAATGAGGAGTTTGGGTACACGACCATCACGGTGGAACGGCCGTTGAGGGATGAAGCCGGTGAGGTGGTGCTTGGCGCGAAGGGCAAGCAGAAAGGCAAGCCGCAGGCGGACAGTGCGTTGCGCGATACCGAGAACGTACCGCTCTCAGAGGATATTCGGGCTTATTTCGAACGGGAAGTTCTGCCGCACGCACCCGACGCCTGGATTGATGAAGAGAAAAGCAAGGTCGGATATGAGATTCCGTTCAACCGGCATTTTTATGT
>CAIMXF010000452.1 GCA_903845345.1 uncultured beta proteobacterium | reverse complement strand
GGCCGCGTTCTCGGCGGGCAGGCCGAAGGCGTCCCAGCCCATGGGCATCAGCACGTTCATGCCCTTCATGCGCAGCTGGCGCGCGAGCATGTCGTTGATCGTGTAGTTGCGCACGTGGCCCATGTGCAGCTTGCCGCTGGGGTAGGGCAGCATCGAGCAGGCGTAGAACTTCTCGCGGCGCTGTTTCCCGGGTTCTTCTTCGGCCACGCGGTAGGCGTCCATGGCTTGCCAGTGCGCCTGGGCGGCGGCTTCGACCTCGGAGGGGACGTACTTTTCATTCATGCCCCGATTGTAGGAGGGGCGGGTGTCCGGCGACCCGCGCGGGGCGCTACATTCGCGGCTTGCCGTTGTCGAGTCGCCATCCATGAACCGTTTGCTGTCCGCCGCCGTCCTGTGGTCCGTGCTCGCCCAGGCGCCGCTCGCGCACGCCGCCGAGAGCGAGGATTGCGCCCCGGCCGTGCTCGCGACACTGGGCCGCGCGCTCAAGGTCGCGCATTTCACGCCTGGCCCGCGCGACGACGGGAAGGATCCGGCCGGCGTCGTGCTGGTATCGAGTTGCAAGCGCATGCCCGACGATCCGCGGCTCACGCTCGCCGCCGTCGGCTGGGACGCCCACAAGGCCGAGACGAAGGCGCTCGCGGTCGCGATCGTCGACGAGGCCGCCGCCGCGGTCCTCGCGCTGCACCAGGACGAGGTCTACGAAGACGCCACCACCCAGGTCGTCCGCGGCAGCCTGCGCCTGGACACCGCGCCCTACGACCTCGCCCCCGGCGTGCGCGCCTTCGGCGTCGACTTCATCAACGACAACCCCGGCTGCGGCGACGGCGGCATCGGCCCGTCGCGCACGCTCTATGTGCGCGAGGGCCAGACGCTGCGGCCGGTGCTGCAGGATCTCTACGTCAGCACCTGGTCCTATCTGCGTGGCAACCAGCCGCGTTGCGTCGCCGACCCGCACGAGTCCGACACGGCCATCCTCGAGGACGACGCCCTCACCATCGCCCTGGGCGCGCCCGGCAAGGGCGGCTGGCGCGACCTCATGCTGACCATCGTCGCCAAGCGCAGCGACCACAAGCCCACTCGCAAGCCACTGCACGTGCGCGTCCCCTACGACGGCAGCACCTACGACCTGACCGCCTTCAACAAGGCCGACGCCGCCTGGCGCAGGTGAGGCGAGGCAGCACGAATCGTTACCGCGCCCCCGTGGACGAGCAGACCCGCTCACGCGATGATCGCGCCTCACCGGGAGTGGACGACATGAAGCAGTTGGGGCAACGGGCCGCGCGCGCGGCCTGCATCGCGGCGCTGGCGCTGGCCGCCGGGCACTGCCTGGCCGCGAGCGAGCATGAGCAGAACGTGGGTGCGCAGGTGGAGCAGTTGTGCGACCCGCGCTCGCTGGCCACGATCGGCCGCTTCGTGCAGGTCGCCAACTTCAAGGAGCCGCCGCTGGGGCAGGCGCCCGACGCCAGTGCGGCGGTCGCCGCGTCGGCCTGCCGCGCGGCGCCGGCATACCACGGGCGGCTCGTGGCCGCGGCCTACCGCTCGGGCCACGACGACCTGCAGCTGGTGGTCGCGGTGATCGACTCGGCCACCGGCCAGGTGGGGCCCAGCTTCAAGGCCGATCTCGACAGCGACCCGGCCGTCAAGATCGTCTCGGGCAGCCTGTGGCTCGATACCACGGCCTACGACCTCGCCCCCGGCGTGCGCGCGTTCGGCCTCGACGTGACGACCGGCCTGCCGCACGGCTGCGCGGGCGTCGGCTCCGGCGCGCGCCGCACCTTGTTCGTGAGCCAGGGCCGCTTCATCCGGCCGGTGCTGCAGGACCTGCCGATGTCGGAATGGGCGCTGATCCAGCGCGGCCGCTCGCAGTGCACCGACAGCAGCGCGCCCGACCTCACCATCACCGAGAACTTCACCGCCGCGCTGGGCCTGGCGCCGACCTCCACCCGCGGCTACCGCGACCTGGTCGTCACCGCCACCGCCGCGCGCGACGACGGCCGGATCGACGAGCGCCCGCCGTTCCGCGCCCTGCTGAAGTGGGACGGCCGCCTCTACTCGATCGAGGAACAGCAGCGCGCCTGGACGGCCTGGCGCCAGTGAGCGTCGTGGCCGCCTGGCTCATCGCGCCGGCTGCGCGATGAAGCCGATGTGCGTGAGCCCGGCGTCCTGCACCAGGCCGATCAGTTCGGCCACGCGGCCATAGGGCACGCTCTGGTCGGCGCGCAGCAGCACGTCGGGCTGCGGCTGGCGGATGGCGGTCTCGTGGAGCGTGCGCACGAGGTCGTCGTGCGTGACGACCGCGTCGCCCACGTGGATCAGGCCGTCGGCCGTGATGCCCAGCGCCAGCGTCGGTCCGCCGTCGTTGTTCTTTGCGGCATCGACCTTGGGCAGGTCCATCTTCAGGCTGGATGTCATCAGCGGCGCGGCGATCATGAAGATCACCAGCAGCACCAGCATGACGTCGATCAGCGGCGTCATGTTGATGTCGCTCATGGGCTGCGACACGGGGCCGCGCTCGAGACGTCCAAACGCCATTTGATTCACCTTGCGCGAAGCGCACTGAACAGTTCAAGCCCTCGGGAAGCGAGGATCGCATCCGGGCCGACCCGAGCTCCCCCTCGGGGCGCAGCGACCAGCGGGAGCGTGGGGGTCATCGTTTCGCGTCGAGTTGCATTTCGCGCAGGTCGTGCGCGAAGCCCTCGAGCTCGGCCTCGCAGGCCGACACCCGCTTGCCGAACACGTTGTAGGCGAGCACCGCGGGGATCGCGACGGCCAGGCCCGCGGCCGTGAAGATCAGCGCCTCGCCGACCGGGCCGGCGATCTTGTCGATGGTCATGCCGTTGCCTTCGGCCAGACCGCCGAGCGCGTGGAAGATGCCCCACACGGTGCCGAACAGGCCGATGAACGGCGCGGTGGATCCGGTGGACGCGAGCACCACCTGCCCGTACTGCAGCTGCGCGAGGCCCGCGTGCAGCGCGTCGCGCAGGCGGCGCGTGAGTTGCGAGGCGAGCGCGGGTTGCGTCTCGAGCGTGCCGGCGGCCGGCTGCAGCAGCGCGGCGTCGACCAGCGGCAGCAGCACCGTCTCCCGGTCGATCGCCACCAGGCGGCCGCGGCCTTCGCCGACGTTGGCGGCACTCCAGAAGGCGGCCACGCCGCGCTGGATGTCGAGGCTGGCGCGCCGCAGCAGCCAGCCCTTCCACAGGATGATCACCCAGCTGCTGACCGACATCGCGAGCAACAGCAATCCGACCGTATGGCTGACGGAATCACCCTGACTCCAGAAGCTCCCGAATCCGCCCGCGCCTTGCATCAGTTCAATCCCAGGACGTCGTTCATGTCGTAGAGGCCCGGCCCGCTCTTCGCGAGGAAGCGCGCGGCGCGCAGGCTCCCCTGCGCGTAGGTGGCGCGGCTGGAACTCTTGTGGCTGATCTCGATGCGCTCGCCAATGCCCGCGAACAGGACCGTGTGATCGCCGATGATGTCGCCGCCGCGCACCGTCGCGAAACCGATCGTACCCGGGTCGCGCACGCCGGTGGCGCCTTCGCGTCCGAACACCGCGTTATCGGCAAGATTGCGCCCGAGGGCCTTCGCGATGACCTCGCCCATCGCCAGCGCAGTGCCGCTGGGCGCGTCGATCTTGTTGCGGTGATGGGCCTCGACGATCTCGATGTCGTAGCCCTGCGAGAGCGACTTGGCGGCCTGTTCGAGCAGCCGCATCACCACGCTGACGCCCACGCTCATGTTGGGCGACATGAACACCGGCGTACGCTGCGCGGCGGCGCCGATCGCGGCCTTCTGCTCGGCGTCGAAGCCGGTGGTGCCGATGACCAGCGCGACGCCGGCGGCGGCGCAGGCGTCCAGGTGGCGCAGCGTGCCTTCGGGTCGCGTGAAGTCGATCAGCACGTGGCTGGTGGAGAGCACGGCGGCGAGGTCGTCGGTGATCGCCACGCCGCTCGCGCGCCCGAGGAAGGCGCCGGCGTCCTGGCCCAGCTGCACGTTCCCCGCGACGTCGAGCGCGCCGGCGAGCGCGCAATCGGAGGCGTCGAGCACCGCCTCGACCAGCATGCGGCCCATCCGGCCGGAGGCGCCCGCTATCGCGATGCGCAGCGGCGCCGCGGGCGTGGCCGGGCTCACGGCGTCGGAGATTCCAGCGGCGGGTAGGTGCGCGTGGCACCTGCCAGCGCGACGGCAGAAGCCGCCGCTGCGACCGGCGCGGGCGCCGGCAGCGCCGCCTTCTCGGCATCGGTCAGCTCGAGCTTGGGCGACGTGGTCGGCAGCTTCTTGCGGCTGATCGAGGCGACGAATTCATCTTCGCTGGGCAGCGTCGGCGCGTCGATCTTGAGCACGACGTCCTTCTCGAACAGCACGACGAAGGAGCGCTCCTGGTCGTCGAAGCCCTGGCGGCGCAGCGTGAAGACGTAGTCCCAGCGATCGCCGTGGAACGGGTCGGTGATCAGCGGCGAGCCGAGCGCGTCGCGCACCTGCGCTCGCGTCATGCCGGGCTTGACCAGCGCGATCTGCTCGGTGGTGACGACGTTGCCCTGGATGATGTCGGGCTTGTACGGCGCGATGAAGGCGATGAAGCCCTTGATCGATGCGGGCTCGTTGAAGCTCGAGCACCCGCCGAGGGCGAGTGCGGCCAGCAGGCTGGCGGAGAGAAGGGGGAATCGGGAGAAAACCGTTGTGCGCATCGACGAGGCTCGAAACCCCCGCCCAAACAGGGCGAAGGCTGGATATGATTGACCGATTCTAGTCTGCCCGCACCTCGCGGAGCAGGCCTTTGAAGTCCTTAACATGACTCACGCCGAAGAACTCAAGAGCAGCGGCCTCAAGGCCACCTTGCCGCGCATCAAGATCCTCGAGGTCTTCCAGCAGTCAGTGGATCGCCATCTCACCGCGGAAGACGTCTACAAGACCCTTCTCAATGAAGGGTCGGACATCGCGCTCGCCACCGTCTACCGCGTGCTGATGCAGTTCGAGCAAGCCGGGATTCTCGCACGCAGCCATTTCGAGTCCGGCAAGTCGGTGTTCGAGCTCAACGAGGGCACCCACCACGACCACCTGCTGTGCCTGACCTGCGGCCGGGTGGAGGAGTTCTTCGACGCCGAGATCGAGACGCGTCAGCGCGAGGTGGCCGCCTCGCGCGGCTTCACGCTGCAGGAGCATGCGCTGTCGCTGTACGCCGTGTGCAAGCGCGAGAACTGCGAGCACCGGCCGGCGCCCAAG
>CAIMXF010000451.1 GCA_903845345.1 uncultured beta proteobacterium | reverse complement strand
CGAGCTCGAGTACGTGCAGCGCATGATGGCCTGGATGCTGTGGCGGCCGCAGGACGAGGTCGACCACGGCCACGCCGTTCAGCTGGGCCTGGGCGCCGCCGCCATTACGCGCTTCACGCACAAGGCGATGCGCATGCGCACGACCGCGGTCGAGCTCAACCCGACCGTCATCGCCGCCTGCCGCCTGTGGTTCCAGCTGCCGGCCGACGACGCGCGGCTGAGCGTGGTCGAGGCCGACGCCGGCGCCTGGGTGCGCGACCGCGCGAACCTGCAGGGAGTCGACGTGCTGAGCGTCGACCTCTACGACCACGACGCCGCGGCGCCCGTGCTCGACTCGGACGAGTTCTACGCGGCCTGCCGCGGCGTGCTCGCGCACGGCGGCCTGATGGCCGTCAACCTGTTCGGCCGGGACGCCAGCTTCGCCGCCAGCGCGGCGCGCATCGCGTCGGCGTTCGGCACCGACCAGGTCTGGAGCCTGCGTCCCACGCGCGAAGGCAACACCGTCGTCATCGCCGGCCGCGGGGTGGTCGTGCCCGATCGCCACACGCTGTCCGCCCGGGCGGATAACATCGAATCGCGCTTCGGCCTGCCGGCGCGCAAGTGGCTGCGCATGGTGCGGCCGCTCACCTCCTGAGATCCCCATGGCCTCCTCGCATCCCGTCAAGCCCGCTGCCCCCGTCGCACCCGCGGTGCCCGCGCCCGGCCGCCGCCACGCGACGCCGCACGGCCGCCTCGAGCTGCGCCAGCTGTTGAAGTGGCTGCGCGACGACGGCGCGCTGGCGCCCGACGAGGCCGACAAGCTGCTGCGCCGCTTCGGCAACAGCGCGTCCAACCTGCACCCGCTGCAACGCCTGGGCGGGGCCAGCCTGGTCGACGTGCGCGACGGCCGCGTGCTCGACACCGACGCCCTGGCGCGCTGGCTCGCCACGCGCTTCGAGCTGCCGTACTCGCGCATCGATCCGCTGCGCACCGATGTCGGACGCGTCGCGGAAGTGATGTCGGTGGCCTACGCCGAGATGCGCCGCGCCCTGCCGATCACGGTCAACGCCAACGAGGTCGTGGTGGCCACGTCGGAGCCGTTCGATATCGCCTGGGTGCCCGAGATCGAGGCGCTGGTGAAGCGGCCGGTGCGGCTGCAGCTGGCCCATCCCGAGGACATCACGCGCTTCACGCCCGAGTTCTATTCGCTGGCCGCGTCGGTGCGCTTCGCCAACAAGACCACGGGCGCGTCGACGGCCAACAGCTTCGAGCAGCTCGTCGAGCTGGGCAAGACCAAGGGGCAGCTCGACGCCAACGACCAGGGCGTCGTGCAGGTGGTCGACTGGCTGTGGCAGTACGCGTTCGAGCAGCGCGCCAGCGACATCCACCTGGAGCCCCGCCGCGACATGGGCGCGATCCGCCTGCGCATCGACGGCGTGCTGCACACGGCCCACCAGGTGCCCGCCGCCGTGATGAACGCGATGACGGCGCGCATCAAGCTGCTGGGCCGGATGGACGTCATCGAGCGCCGCCGCCCGCAGGACGGCCGCATCAAGACCAAGCGCCCCGACGGCGCCGGCGGCATGCCGGGCGCCGAAGTGGAAATGCGCTTGTCGACGCTGCCCACCGCGTTCGGCGAGAAGGTGGTGATGCGGATCTTCGATCCGGGCACCGTCGACAAGCCGTTCGACGCGCTGGGCTTCTCCGCGGCCGAGGCCGAGCGCTGGCAGTCGCTGATGAACCAGGCGCACGGCATCATCCTCGTCACCGGCCCCACGGGCTCGGGCAAGACGACCACGCTGTACTCCACGCTCAAGAAGCTGGCCACCGAGCAGGTCAACGTCTGCACCGTCGAGGACCCGATCGAAATGATCGAGCCGGCGTTCAACCAGACGCAGGTGCAGTCGTCCATCGAACTCGATTTCGCCACCGGCCTGCGCTCGCTGATGCGCCAGGATCCGG
>CAIMXF010000450.1 GCA_903845345.1 uncultured beta proteobacterium | reverse complement strand
GGCGCCGGCGCGGCGACCGCGCCGCCGCCGCGCTGCGGGCCGCAGGCGCCGTTGATCGCGTCGAGCAGCGTGGACGCGCTCACCGGCTTGGCCAGGCAGCCGGCCAGGCCCTGCCTGGCGGCCTCGCGCACGATGTCCTCGTCGCCGTAGGCCGTCACCAGCAGGATGGCCGGCGCGTCGCCGGGCGGCGGATCGTCGCGCAGCGCGCGCACGACGTCGAAGCCGTCCAGGCCCGGCATGCGCCAGTCGAGCAGCACCAGCTGGTACGGCCGGCCGACGCCCGCGGCGCGGCGCAGCTCCGCGAGGGCGGCGGCACCGCTGGCCTCGACCACCGGCGCATAGCCCAGCAGCACCAGCAGGTCGTTGAGGATCTCGCGCGAGTTGGCGCTGTCGTCGACGACCAGCACGCGCAGCTCGCGATGCGCGCTCGCCTGCGGCAGCCGCGCGGACCGCGCCAGCGAGCCGACGCCAAAGCGCGCGGTGAAGTGGAAGTCGCTGCCGGCGCCCGGCTGGCTGTCGACGCCGATCTCGCCGCCCATCATCGCGACCAGCTTGCGGCAGATCGCCAGCCCGAGCCCGGTGCCGCCATGCTCGCGCGTGCTGGACGCGTCGACCTGCGCGAACGGGCGGAACAGCGCGGCGACCTGGTCGGGCGTGAGGCCGATGCCGGTGTCCTTGACCGCGAAGCGCAACATCACCGCACCGGGCTCGCCGCCGACCTTCTGCACGGTGACCACGACGATCTCGCCGTGCTCCGTGAACTTCACCGCGTTGCTGCACAGGTTGACAAGCACCTGCAGCAGCCGCATCGAGTCGCCGACCAGCACCGGCGGCACGTCGGGCGCGGTCTTGAGCAGCAGTTCGAGGCCCTTGCGCTGCGCCTTCATGCCGATCAGCGCGGTGACGCGGTCGAACACCTCGTCGAGCGAGAAGTCGCGCGCCTCCAGGCTCAGCCTGCCGGCCTCGATCTTCGAGAAGTCGAGGATGTCGTCGATGATCACCAGCAGCGACTCGGCCGCCGCGCGCACCTGGTTCATGTAGCCGCGCTGCTTGTCGGTGAGCTCCGTGCGCAGCGCGAGGTCGGTCATGCCCAGGATCGCGTTCATCGGCGTGCGGATCTCGTGGCTCATGTTGGCCAGGAACTCGCTCTTGGCGCGCGTGGCCGACTGCGCGTCGACGAGCGCGGCCTGGAGCTGGTTGCGATGGCCTTCCACCGTGTCGACCGCGGACAGCAGCCGCACGCGCATGCGGTCGATCGCCTGCAGGATCTGGTCGAACTCGTCGGCGCCGTGCGCGACCACCGGCGTGCGCGTGTCGCCGGCGCCGATGCGATCGAGCGCCGCACCGATCTCCGCGACGCTCGCGACGATGGGCTTCATCAGCCCGCGCCGCATGATCACGAAGGTGACGAACGCCAGCAGCAGCCAGCCCACCAGCATCGTCGTGCGGACGTTGTCGACGAAGGCGGCGGCATGCGCCTCGCGCGCCGCGTTCTCGCGCCGCGCGGCCGCCACCGTGAACTCGACGCGGTCGCGATGGTCGGCGAACAGCGGCTGAAGCGTGTGGGCCAGCAGCTCGCGCGCGGTGGCGATGTCGTTGCGGTGCAGCGCCGGCAGCAGGTCGCGCTCGACGACCTGGAAATAGGTGGCGGCCGGCGCGTACGACGCGTCGACCAGCGCAGCCTTCACTTCCCCCGGCGGCAGCTTGCGCGCCCATTCCCGGTGGCGCGCCTCGAAGTCGTTCTCGCGTTCGCGCAGCCGCGATTCGAGCAGGCCGACGCGGGTGGTGTCGCCGTGCGCCTGCGCGTCGATCAGCTCGAACACCGTCAGGTGGCTCTCGACGATGAACAGCGGCGGCGGCAGGATGTCGGCGACGACGGCCTGGCCGCCGTCGATGGCCTTGTACAGCGGCCCGTTGATGCGCACGCGCTCGAACGCCTGGTCGACGCCCACCAGGACCGCCAGCGTCAACACCACCATCCCGACGTTGAACACGAGGAGCTTCGTGCGCAGGGGCAGGCGGCCATCGTGCATGCGAGGTCTTTCGGCGAGAGGGCTCACGGTGCGCGGGCCCAGTCGCAGGGCGGGCGCGGCATATGGGAGTCGAGTCTAACCCGCTGTCCGGCGGCGTTGGTAGATCTGCAGCTGGATGAAGGCGGCAGAAATCAACGGGGTCGGGAAGTCTGCCCGGCGCGCCCGCGCCCACAGGTCGCCGAGGATCTGGTCGGCCTCGACGCGCTCGCCGGCCATCAGGTCGCGGTACATCGACGAAGTGAGCGGAGAACCACTGGCCTTGAGCGTACGGCCGATGAACGCCAGGGCCTCCGTGTCGGGCATGTGCCCGGCGTCGACCGCCACCGCCACCGCCTCGATCAGGAAGGCGTCGACGAATTCGCGACCGCCCTCGGTGGCCGCGATCTCGCCCACGTTGCCGCGCGCAAGCGTGCAGATTCCCCCCAGGCTCGCGAGGAGGATCCACTTGTTCCACAGGTCCTGCGCGATCTGCTTGCTGAGCTTCGCGTCGAAACCGGCGTCGCTCATGAACGCGTGCAGCGCCTCGATGCGCGCCGAACTGCGGCCATCGAGCTCGCCGTAGATCAGCTCGTGCATCGGCGCGAGGTGCACGATGCGGCCCTGGTCGTCGAGCGTCGTCGAGACGCGGCACACGCCGCCGACCACGCGCTCCGCGCCGAAGCGCGCCTGCAGGTCGTCGACGTGCTTCATGCCGTTGAGCACGGGCAGGATCAGCGTGTCCGGCCCGACGGCCGGCGCGAAGTCCTCGATCGCGGCGGCCAGGCCGAAGGCCTTGACGGTGACGAGCACGATGTCGAACGGCTGCTCGATCCCGCCGGCCTGCACCAGCTTCGGCACGACGGCGAAGTTGCCCAGCGGGCTCAGCACCTGCAGGCCCGTCGCGCGCAGCGCAGCCGCGCGCGCGGGACGCACGAGGAAGGTGACGTCGCGTCCCGCCTGCACCAGGCGAGCGCCGAAATAGCCGCCGGTCGAGCCGGCTCCGACGATCAGGATCTTCATGCGGGAACCCTCGTTGTCTCTGCGCTGCGACACAGTATCGAGCAACGCGGCAGCGGGCGCAGCGCGCGGTCGTAATGACCCGGTAACCGCCGGCGGCGTGCTCGCGTGACAATGCGCGCTTCGCTCCCACGCATTGGCTCGCCGCTTGTCCAACGTCCTGCGCCTGTCGTTCCGGCAGACCCTGCTCGCCGCCTTCCTGCTGATCGCCGGACTGCTCGCCGCCGCGTCGCTGGGCGGGCTGTTCACGCTCGAACGCGTGATGGCGCAGAGCCGCGTGGCCACCGCCAGCGCGCTGCTGCTGACGGCCGACGCACGCCAGCTGGCCGAGCTGCGCGTGGCGATGGAGCGCAGCGCGCGCCAGTACGTCGTGCTGGACGACCCGTCGCTGCTGCACGGCTTCACGCAGGCGGCCGACGACGCGACCCGGCTGCTCGGCGAGATGCGGCGGCACGACCTGCCGGGCGAACTGTCCACGCAATGGATCGCGGAGATCGAGCCGATCAAGGACGAGCTCGGCGGCCCCAAGGCCTCGATCCAGCAACGCGAGGACGCGCTCGACGAAAGCTTCCGCGCGCTGGATCGGCTCGACGGCCAGATCGCCGAGGCCGTGCGCCGCATCGACGACGAACGCAGCGCCGCGCTGCAGGCGCAGCTGGAGGCCGGCCGCGCGTCGGTGGGCACGCAGGTGCTGGGCGCGATCGTGTTGGCCGGCCTGCTGGCGCTGGCGTTCGGCGTGTGGCTCACGCGCCCCCTCAAGCGCCTCGAGCGCGCGATCGCCGGCCTGGGCGAGAACCGCATGGACCATCCGGTCGACATCCGCGGCCCCAGCGACCTGCGCTCGCTCGGCCGCCGCCTCGAGTGGCTGCGGCTGCGGCTGAAGGAACTCGACGAGGACAAGGCCCGCTTCCTGCGCTACACCTCGCACGAGCTGAAGACGCCGCTGGCCGCGCTGCGCGAAGGCGTGGCGCTGCTGGAGGACGGCGTCGCCGGTCCGATGACCGCCGACCAGCACGAGATCGCGCGCATCCTCGGCCACAACACGGCCACGCTGCAGAACCAGATCGAGGCGCTGCTGCGCTTCAACGCCGCGGCCTTCGAGGCGCGCCGCCTCAACCGCAGCGACACCGACCTGCGCGCGCTGCTGCGCGGGCTGGTCGAGGAGCAACGGCTGCAATGGCAGGCGCGCCACCTCACGATCGAGCTGGACGGCGAGGCCCCGGCCCTGGCCGTCGACGCGGACAAGCTGTCGGCGGCGCTCGGCAACCTGTTGTCCAATTCGATACGCTTCAGCCCCGTGAACGGGACGCTGTCCATCGCGCTGTCGGCGCTGCCCGGCACGGTGCGCATCGACATCCGGGACCAGGGCCCCGGCGTCGCGCCCGCCGATCGCGAGCGCATCTTCGAGCCGTTCTTCCGCGGCGAGGTGCAGCCCGTCGACGCGGTGCGCGGCACCGGCATCGGGCTGTCGATCGTGCGCGAATACGTCCAGGCCCACGGCGGCCGGGTCGACCTGTTGTCAGACGGGCCCGGTGCCCATTTCCGAATCGAGCTTCCGCATGTCAAAGATTGAAGTCACTCCCCACCCGGCGCGCGTCGGTGCGGCGCTGGTCGCCGCCTTCGCCGCGCTGAGCCTGGCCGGCTGCGTCACGCCGAAGCCGGCGCCGCCGCCGCCACCGCCGGTGGTGGTCGCGCCGCCGCCGGTCAAGTGCGACCCGCCGCGCGAGCCGCAGGACGACGCCGCCCGCCACCTGCTGGGCACGCAGGATCGCCTGGCCGCGCTCAACACCGCCGACCTCACCGCCGAGGCGAGCCGTCCGCTGGAAGGCGCGTCGGTCGAACAGCAGGTGGACCAGGCGCTGGCGATGAGCATGACGCACAACCCCGGCGACCTCGCGCGCGCGCAGGGCGTGCTCGACCAGGTGCTGCACAACAACACGCCGCAGGCCGACCCGTGGCGGTCGCTGGCGCGGCTGCTGGCCTATCGTCTCGGAGAACAGAAGCGCGCCGAGGACGCCGTGGAGCGCGGCGCGCAGCAGCTGCGCGACGCGCAGCGCGACAACCAGCGCAAGCTCGACGACGCCAACGCCAAGCTCGAGGCGCTCAAGGCGATCGAACGCAGCCTCAACACGCGGCAATCGCCGGCGGCATCCTCGCCGAAGCCCTGACATGCCGTGCCGCCGACCGACGAGCAGCACGCGGGCCGTGCGACGGGCCGCCCCCGGCAGGCCCGCGCTCCCCTCGGGGAATGGAGCGCCGTACACGGTGCGGAAAGGGTCGCCATGAATGCGCACATCCTCGTCGTCGACGACGATCCCGACCTGCTGCGCCTGCTGTCGATGCGGCTGTCGGGCGCGGGCTACCGCGTCACGGCCACCGCGTCGGCCGAGGAAGCCCTGGTCAAGATCGCGATGGAGCGGCCGCAGCTCGTCCTCAGCGACGTGCAGCTGCCGGGCAAGGACGGCCTCGCGCTGTTCGACGCGATCCGCGTGCAGCATCCGTCGCTGCCGGTGATCCTGCTGACCGCGCACGGCACCATTCCCGACGCCGTCGAGGCCACGTCGCGCGGCGTGTTCACGTACCTCACGAAGCCGTTCGACGGCAAGGCGCTGCTCGACGTCATCGCCAACGCGATCGCGATGGAAGGCGCTGCCCACACCGCGACCGACGGCGGCGAGGTGGAAACCTGGCGCGCGGAGATCGTCAGCCGCTCCAACCGCATGGCCGAGGTGCTGGCCGAGGCCAAGCTCGTCGCCGCATCGGACGCGAGCGTGCTGATCCGCGGCGAGAGCGGCAGCGGCAAGGAGCTGGTGGCCCAGGCGATCCATCGCGCGAGCCCCCGCTCGGGCCATCCGTTCGTCGCCGTCAACTGCGGCGCGATCCCCGAGAACCTGCTCGAGTCCGAGCTGTTCGGCCACGTCAAGGGCGCGTTCACGGGCGCGGTGGCCAACCACCCGGGCCTGTTCCAGGCGGCCAACGGCGGCACGCTGTTCCTCGACGAGATCGGCGACATGCCCGTCGCGCTGCAGGTCAAGCTGCTGCG
>CAIMXF010000449.1 GCA_903845345.1 uncultured beta proteobacterium | reverse complement strand
GCGATCTCGGCGCGGGTCGGCGGAGCGCCGGTGCGTTCGATCGCGCTCTGCACCAGATCGAGGATCTGCTGCTGGCGGGCGGTGAGCTTCGGCGATTCGACTTCCATGGCGTCCTCGCGGCCAGGAGACTCGCGTCTCGCAGCCGGCATCTGGTTGTTCATACAGGTCTGTATTTTTATCCAAGGTTGCCAAGAATGCAAAGCCCCATGCCGCTTGTCGTGATTCTCGCCACGGGCGGGACGATCGCCGGCACCGCCGCGGCCGCCACCGACACCACGGGCTATCGCGCCGGCGCGCTGGGCGTCGAGGCGTTGATCGCCGCCGTGCCGGCGCTCGCCGGACATCGCCTCGAGTCCGAATCGGTCGCCGCCATCGACAGCAAGGACATGGACCTCGCTACCTGGAAGCGCCTTGCCGAACGCGTGGCGCATCACCTCGCGAGGCCCGAGGTCGCCGGCGTCGTCGTCACGCACGGCACCGACACCCTCGAGGAGACCGCGTACTTCCTGCAGCGCGTGCTCGCACCGCCCAAGCCGGTGATGCTGACGGCGGCCATGCGCCCGGCCACCGCGCTGTCGGCCGACGGCCCGGCCAACCTGCTCGACGCGGTGACCGTCGCCGGCACGCCCGGCGCGCGCGGCGTCGGCCTGGTGTTCGCAGGCGCGGTGTGGGCCGCGGTCGGACTGCGCAAGATCCACACGCTGCAGACCAGCGCGTTCGCCGCCAGCGATTGCGGACCGATCGCGCGGCTCGAAGGCGGCGTGCTGCGCGCGTTCCGCGACTGGCCGCAAGGCGAGGCGCTGGGCCTGGCGCGCATCGCCGCGGCCCCCGACGCGTGGCCGCGGGTCGAGATCGTGCTGAACCATTCGGGGGCCGACGGGCGGCTGGTCGACGCGGCCGTGGCGTCGGGCGCGCGCGGCATCGTCGTCGCGGGCACCGGCCACGGCAGCGTCAGCCAGCGGCTGGCCGAGGCTCTCGCGCGCGCGCGGGCCGCGGGCGTGCGCGTGGCGCGTGCGAGCCGCTGCGCGTTCGGCCCGGTGCTGCCGCACGACGCCGCCGACCTCGAAGCGTCCGGGGAACTCAGCGCCGTGCAGGCGCGCGTCGAGCTGCAGCTGGCCTTGCTGGCCTGACCGGCCCGGCTACTGATCGCCGGGCAGCGGCTGCGCGTCGCGCGCGAGGCGCTGCCCGTCGGACACCGCCCTGGCGATCTGGTCGGCGCTGAGGGTGGTGCCCATGCGCTGCGTGACGCTGTCGCCGTTGGCCAGCACCGAGCCGGACGCGCCGACGAGGCGCTGGCGACAGTCCATGTAGGCGACCCAGTAGGTCAGCGCCTTGGCGCGATCCTGTTCGACGCCCAGGCCGCTCTCGTAGCTGTTGACGCGGCTCTCCAGCGAGTCGGGATCGCAGGTGTGCACGCCGGCGTCGAGCGCGGCGTCGACGCGCTGTTTCCACGACGCGTTCTCGGGCGCGTCGATGTCCGAGCTGCCGCTGACGCCCAGGCCGTCCGGGCCTTCCTTGAGCATCTCGGTGGCCGCATGGTGCACCCCGGCCAGCGCGGCGCGTTCTAGCCAGCGCAGGCGGCTCTGGATCTGGTCGGAGGCGATGTCGCCGCAGGCCTGCTGCGTGGTGGGCAGCAGCCCGCGGTCGCTCGGCAGGATGTGGTGCGCCATCCAGCCCTCGTGGTCGCGCGCCCAGATGCAGGCGGTGACGATCTGGTAGGCGGCGAACGCATCGACCGGGTTGGCCGAACGGCTCAGCCGATCCACCTTCTGCGACAGCGATTCGTACGGATCGTGCGCGCTGGCCGCCGCGGCGGGCGCGGGCGCCACGGGCGGCGTGGCCACGGGTGGCGGCGCGGGTGCGGGGTCGGCGGATACGTCGGCGAATGTCGGCGGCGGCAGCGCCGGCGCGGCGACAGCGGCGGCGCCATGGCTCATGCCGTAGAACAGCGCGCCGCCGGCCAGGGCGACGGCCACGGTCGAGGCGATGACGAAGGGCCGGCGGTTGTGCACCGCGCGATGATAGGGGAGGCCTGCGCAGCAGCGGCCTGCGAAACGCGCAGGCCCGCGCGTCGCGGGCCCGTTCGGTGACATTCTTCGCACCCCGGCGCGAGCGCGTCGGGGAGGGCGGCGGGGGGGTCAGGCCACCGTGAGGGTGACGTCGATGTTGCCGCGGGTGGCGTTCGAGTACGGGCACACCTTGTGCGCCGCGTCGACCAGCGCCTGCGCGGCGGCCTTGTCCATGCCCGGGATCGAGATCCGCATGTCCACCTTGATGCCGAAGCCGCCGGGGATCGGGCCGATGCCCACGTCCGACGTGATCGAGACTTCGCTGGGCAGCGCGATCTTCGGGCTGCCGGTCATGCCGGACGCCACGGCCTTCATCGCGCCGATGAAGCAGGCCGAGTAGCCGGCCGCGAACAGCTGTTCCGGGTTGGTGCCGGGCTTGCCGTCGCCGCCGAGCTCCTTGACGGTGGTCAGCGTGACGTCGAGATTGCCGTCGGACGACTTCGCGGTGCCGGTGCGGCCGCCGGTGGCGGTGGCGGTGGCGGTGTAGAGGATCTTTTCGGGTGAGGCCATGGTCTGCTCCTGGGGTTGGCTGGACGCGGCGGCATGCCGCGCCTTGGGGAAAGAACGTCGTTCAGTGTTCGTTCTGGCGCGACAGCGAGTCGCGCACCGCGGTCAGTTGTCGGGTCAGCTCGACGATCTCGCCGAGCTCGCAGCCGCTGGCGCGCCCGATCTCGCGCGGCACGCTGCGCGCGGCGATCTTGAGCTTGCGGCCGGCGCCTGTGAGGCGCACGATGACGCGGCGCTCGTCGGCGGCGTCGCGTTCGCGGCTGAGCTGGCCCTGGGCCTCGAGGCGCTTGAGCAGCGGGGTGAGCGTGCCGGAGTCGAGCGCCAGCTTGTCGCCGAGCTGGCTGACCGTCTGCGCGTCGTCTTCCCACAGCGCGAGCATCACCAGGTATTGCGGGTAGGTGAGGCCCAGCGGCGCGAGCAGCGGCTTGTAGACCTTGGTCATCGCCAGCGACGCCGAGTACAGGGCGAAGCACAGCTGCTTGTCGAGCGCGAGCCAGGCGTCGGCGCGGGCGTCGATCGAAGCGGTGGATGGGTTGGCGCGAGGCATGGGACGTAATGTAGCGCGCTAATCAATTGCGCACAATTGAAATGGGTATTCGGCCGGCTGCACCGATACTCGGGACGAGCGCGCAAACGCGCGCCTCTCAAGGACATCGACATGACCGCACGGCTCAACTCGCCCGCCACCACGCATGGCGACTTCTCGCTCAACCGCGTCTACGACGCCTCGCCCGCCGAGGTGTGGGACGCGTGGGCCGACAACGCGACGAAGGCCCGCTGGTTCATCGGCCCCGAGGGCTGGCAGCAGGTCGAGCGCACGCTGGACCTGCGCGTGGGCGGCCTCGAGACGCTGCACGGCCGCTTCGCGGCCACCGGCCTCGAGACGCTGTTCACCGCGCGCTACCACCTGGTCGAGCCGCAGGCGCGGATCGTGTACGTCTACGACATGCACCTGAACGGCAGGCACCACTCGGTGTCGATCGCGACGGTCGAATTCATCGGCGACCCCGAAGGCACGCGGCTGCGCTTCACCGAGCAGGTGAGCTTCGTCGACGGCACCGATGGGCGCGACGGCACCCTGTCGAGGAAGCGTGGGACGTCGGCGCACCTGGAGCGCATCGCCGGCGTGCTGTGAGTCTCAGAGCTTCGGGATGCGGATGCGCGAGATCATCAACGACCCCGACACCGCGAACATCAGCACCAGCGGATGCAGCGTGAAGCCGAGATGCAGCGCGCCGAACCACAGGTTCTCGCCGACGCTGCCTTGCCACGCCGCGATGCCCAGCACGACCACCAGCAGCAGCGACGTGGGGATCGGCGTGCCCTCGAAGAACTTGACCTTGTCGCCGCCCTCGGAGTGCTTCAGGGCCGTGATGTTGTAGCGCGCCAGCCGCGACACGCCGCAGACCACGAAGAAGACGAGCACCACGCGATCCCACAGCCCCTGCATGCCGCAGCCGTACGCGATGGCCGCGGGCGCCACGCCGAAGGAGATGACGTCGGCCAGCGAGTCGAGCTCGCGGCCCAGCTCGGAGCTCTGCTGGCGCCAGCGCGCGACGCGGCCGTCGAGCACGTCGAACACCAGCGCGGCCGGGATCAGCCAGCACGCGAACCAGACGTGCCGGATGTCGCCCGTCTTCAGGAACGTCATCACGGCGAACAGCGCGCCCACGCCGCAGAACGCGTTGGCCAGCGTGAACCAGTCCGCGAGGTGGAACTCGCGGATCATCGAGAACGGTTTTGGTTTGTCCATGCCCGCAGGATAGTGCAGGCCGCGGCGGTCGTGCCGTCAGAGCACCTCGAACACGCTGTAGACCGGCCCGTCCGCGCGTCGCTGTCCTACGCCGACCGCCACCACGTGGTTGAGCCAGTCGTACTGCGCCGCGGCCGTCTCGAACTGGACGATGGTGCGGAAATAGATCTCCGACGGATCGACCACCTCGCCGCGATCCACGCGCGCGAGCACCTCGGGCGTGCCGTGGCGCACGCCGCGGTAGGTCATCGCGATGAAGGCGTCGTCGCCGGTCTTGAGGACGAGGCGGACGTCGAGCGCGACGCTGCCGTCGGCCTTGAGCGTCTGCCAATCGCTGCCGCCGTCCATCACGACGCCCGACAGCCGCTCGCCGTCGAACGAGCCGCCGGTGACGACGCCGATGCGCCGGCCGGCGCCGGGCGTCGCGATGACCGGCATCGGGCCGCGCACGTCGAGGCGCACGGCCAGCAGGGGACGCGTGCGCAGTTCGCGCAGGCCGGGCGGCAGGGAATCGGTGATGGGCGTGGACATCGTCG
>CAIMXF010000448.1 GCA_903845345.1 uncultured beta proteobacterium | reverse complement strand
CCGGTCGCCCGCACGCCCAGGCCCGCGCCGGCTCCCAAGCCCACGCCGGCCCCGAGGCCCGCGCCGGTCGACAGGGCCGAGAAGCAGACCCCGCCGCCGGTGGCCAGCGGGGGTGGCGAGTCCAGCGTCAAGGTCAACCCGGGCGACACGCTCACGTCGCTCGCCGCCGCCAACAAGCCGAGCGGCGTGTCGCTCGACCAGATGCTGGTCTCGCTGTACCGCAACAACCCGCAGGCCTTCATCGACGACAACATGAACCGGATGAAGTCCGGCGTCACGTTGACCGTGCCGAGCGCCGACACGGCCAAGCAGCTGTCCACCGAGGACGCACACCAGATCATCCAGGGCCAGAGCGCCGACTTCGCGGCCTACCGCCATCGCCTGGCCACCGGTGTCGCCACCGTGCACACCGACGAAGGCAAGCGTGCTGCGTCGGGCAAGGTCGAGGCCAAGATCAACGACCAGAAGACGGCGTCCGCGCCGCCGCCGTCCGACAAGCTGACGCTGTCGCGTCCTGGTGCCAAGCCGGGCACCGTTCCGGCCGAGGCCAAGGATTCCAAGGAATCGTTGCGCAAGGCCGAGGCCGCGCGCGTCGCCGAACTGAGCCGCAACGTCGCCGAGCTGAAGAAGCTGGCCGACACGAAGACGCCGCCGCCGGTCGTTCCGGCGGGCAAGACCCCGCCCGCGGCCGTCGTCGCGCCAGTCACGAAGCCCGCGCCTGCGCCGCTGATCGCCGCCGTCAAGCCCGCGCCGGCTCCGGTGCCGGTCGCTGCGCCCAAGCCCGCTCCGGTTCCGCCGCCGCCGGCTCCGGTGACTGCGCCGAAGCCGGTGGTCGCCGCGCCGGTGCCCGCGCCGATTCCGTCGACGCCGTCGCCGGTCGTCAAGCCGCCTGTCGTCGCGTCGGCGGCGGCCCCGGCCGTCGTTCCTCCGGTGGCCGTGTCGGCTCCGGCGATCGCGGCGTCCGCACCCGCGCCGGTCGTGGCACCGTCGGCGCCCGTGCGCGCCTCCGCGCCGCGCATGGCCGTACCGCCGTCGCAACCCGCCCCGGCCGCGGACGACAGCTTCCTGTCCTCGCTGTTCGAGCCGCCGTACATCGTGCCTGGCATGGCCGCGTTCGTCGTGCTGCTGGGCGGCTTCCTGTTCTGGCGTCGTCGCCAGGGCGGCGACCGCAACAAGTTCTCGGGCGAGACCTCGTTCATCGAGAGCAAGATCCAGCCCGACTCGTTCTTCGGCGCCAGCGGCGGCCAGCGCGTCGATACGCGCGACGGCGCGGCCAACTCGGCCTCGTCGTCCCTCAACTACTCGCTGAGCCAGCTCGACGCCATCGGTGACGTCGATCCGGTGGCCGAGGCCGACGTCTACCTGGCCTACGGCCGCGACCTGCAGGCCGAGGAAATCCTGAAGGAAGCGCAGCGCTCCGACCCGGATCGCCTGGCCATCCGTACCAAGCTGCTGGAGGTCTACGCCAAGCGTGCCGACCTCAAGACCTTCGAGACGCAGGCGCGCCAGCTGCAGGGCCTGACGAACGGCCAGGGCGAAGACTGGACCAAGGCGCAGGAACTGGGCCGCCAGATCGACCCGACCAATCCGCTGTACACCGAGGGCGGCGAATACGCCATCGTCGATACCGACCCGATGCCGCTGAACCCGCTGGGCGACGATGCGGACGAAGTCACGCTGATGCGTCCGCCGGTCGACAAGGCCGAGGGCCACCACGAGTTCTCGTCGACCGACCTGCCCATCGACTTCGACCACGACGAGCCGCCCACGGTGTCGCCCGCCGAAGTGCAGCCGCAGACGCAGTCGATCCCGCACACCGAACCGATGACGATGGAGAATGGCGATACCGCGCGCCAACCGCATCCAGCGGCCGTGCAGGACATGCCGTTCGAAGTCAGCGATTTCGACCTCGAGCCGGGCCATGTCGACGTACCGGCGATCCCGCCGGCACCCGCGCCGGTTCCGGTTGCCCCTCCGGCGCATGCCGCCGCGCCGGCCCCGGGGGCGCCGTCGATCGACTTCGACTTCGGCGACCTGTCTCTGGACCTGGACAAGTCGGCGCCGCACGTCGTCGAGCCCGCCGACGAACTGCCCGACCTCGACATGGACAGCACGCACGGCGAGAGCGAACCGATGGCCCGCAAGATCGAGCTGGCCGACGAGTTCCGCCGCATCGGCGACCATGAAGGCGCGCGCGAACTGCTGGAGGAAGTCGTCTCCAAGGCCGACGGACCGCTGAAGTCCCGCGCCCAGACCATGCTGGACGCCTTGGGTTAACCTTCGCCGGGTGACGACACCGCCCTCCGAAGACACCACGAGCACGCCGGGCCTCGCGCACGGCCAGCCGGAATCCGAGACCCTGAACTCGCCCGTGCAGGACGATGCCGCCACCGCAGCCGTCCCGCCCGGGCGGGTTGCCTTGGGCGTGGCGTATCGCGGCCGGAACTACCACGGCTGGCAGTCGCAGCCCGATGGCAACACCGTGCAGGACAAGCTCGAGCGCGCGCTCGCCGAGTTCGTCGGGCTGCCACGCGGCGAGGTCGTCCCGACCCTGTGCGCGGGGCGCACCGACGCCGGCGTGCACGCACTCAACCAGGTCGTGCATTTCGACGCGCCCGTCACGCGCGAGATCTTCTCGTGGGTGCGCGGCACCAACCGCTACCTGCCCGAAGACATCGCCGTGCAATGGGCGCACAACGTCGAGCCCGATTTCCACGCGCGCAACAGCGCGCGCGGCCGCAAGTACGCGTTCCTCGTGCGCGAGTCGGCGGTGCGGCCGGCGATCGAGGCCGGGCTGTGCGGCTGGGTCTTCCGCCCGCTCGACATCGATGCCATGCGCGAGGCTGCGCAGGCGCTGATCGGCGAGCACGACTTCAGCTCGTTCCGCTCATCGCATTGCCAGGCGTTGTCGCCGGTCAAGCAGATGCGCCGGATCGACATCGACCGCATCGGCGACTACTGGCGCTTCGACTTCGAGGCCAGCGCCTTCCTGCACCACATGGTGCGCAACCTGATGGGCGCGCTGGTCGCGATCGGCAGCGGCCACCGGCCGCCGAGCTACATGGCCGAACTGATGGCGCACCGCAACCGCGAGCTCGCGCCGCCCACGTTCCCGCCGGCGGGCCTGTACTTCCTCGGTCCGCACTACGATCCTCACCTGGCGATCCCGCGCCGCACGGCCGCGCACGACTGGCTGCCGCGCGTGCCGCCCGGGCTCGTGCGGCCGGACGAAGTGCGGCCTCATGTCTCCGGCACGCCTGCAAAGCAATGACATACCACCGCACCCGCATCAAGATCTGCGGCCTGACGCGCGAGCAGGACATCGACGCCGCCGTCGCCGCCGGCGCCGACGCCGTCGGCTTCGTGCTGTACGAGCGCAGCCCGCGTCACGTCTCGATTCCGCGCATGGCCGAGCTCGCCAAGCGGCTGCCGCCGTTCGTCACGCCGACCTGCCTGTTCGTCAATGCCAGCCCCGACCTGATCGACGACGCCGTGGCCGCGGTGCCCGACGCGCTGCTGCAGTTCCACGGCGACGAGCGGCGCGAGCAGTGCGAACAGCCCGGCCGACCCTATCTGCGGGCGATCCGGATGGCGCCCGGCGTCGATTTGCTAGACTGCGCATCTGGTTTCCCCAGCGCGGCCGGCCTGCTGCTCGATGCGTTCGTCGAGGGCTATGGTGGCGGTGGAAAGGCTTTCGATTGGTCTCAAATTCCGTCAGGCGTCCCCCTTCCAGTCGTTTTGTCTGGTGGGTTGAATCCTGCAAACGTGATCGATGGAGTGCTGCACGTCCGGCCCTGGGCCGTTGACGTGAGTTCCGGCGTGGAGCAGGCCAAGGGCATCAAGGATGCCGTCCTGATCCGCCGGTTCTGCGAGGCGGTACGCGAGGCCGATGCCCGCATCGCCAATGCCATGACCTGAAGCAGCGACGCTGCTTCGCCGCCGCCCGGCGCAATGCGCTGGCGGCTGAATCGGAGATCACCATGTTCGAGTATTCCCAACCCGATGCGTCGGGCCATTTCGGGCCGTACGGCGGCGCCTTCGTCGCCGAGACGCTCACCCACGCGATCGACGAACTGACGGCCGCGTACGAGCACTATCGCCAGGAGCCCGAGTTCCTGCGCGAGTTCCATCACGAGCTCAAGCACTTCGTCGGCCGCCCGAGCCCGATCTACCATGCCGACCGCATGAGCCGCGAGATGGGCGGCGCGCAGATCTGGCTCAAGCGCGAAGACCTCAACCACACGGGCGCGCACAAGATCAACAACACGATCGGCCAGGTGCTGCTTGCGCGCCGCATGGGCAAGCCGCGCATCATTGCGGAGACCGGCGCGGGCCAGCACGGCGTGGCCACCGCGACGATCTGCGCGCGCTACGGCCTCGAGTGCGTGGTCTACATGGGCGCCGAGGACGTCAAGCGCCAGAGTCCCAACGTGTACCGCATGCACCTGCTGGGCGCGAAGGTGGTGCCCGTGGAATCGGGCAGCCGCACGCTCAAGGACGCGCTCAACGAGGCGCTGCGCGACTGGGTGACCAACGTCGAGAACACGTTCTACGTGATCGGCACCGTCGCCGGCCCGCATCCGTATCCGACGATGGTGCGCGAGTTCCAGAGCGTCATCGGCAAGGAATGCCTGGTGCAGATGCCCGAGATGGCCGGCCGCCAGCCCGACGCCGTCATCGCGTGCGTGGGCGGCGGCAGCAACGCGATGGGCCTGTTCCATCCGTACATCCCGTTCGAGAACACGCGGCTGATCGGCGTCGAGGCCGCGGGCCTGGGCCTCGATTCGGGCAAGCACTCGGCGTCGCTCACGCGCGGCTCGCCCGGGGTGCTGCACGGCAACCGCACCTACCTGCTGCAGGACGCCAACGGCCAGATCACCGAGACGCACTCGATTTCGGCCGGTCTCGACTATCCCGGCGTCGGCCCCGAGCACGCCTGGCTGAAGGACATCGGCCGTGCCGAGTACGTCGGCATCACCGACGCGGAGGCGCTGTCGGCGTTCCACCGGCTGTGCCGCACCGAGGGCATCATCCCGGCGCTCGAGTCCAGCCACGCCATCGCCTATGCCATGAAGCTGGCGGCGACGATGCGGCCCGACCAGCACCTCCTCGTGAACCTGTCCGGCCGCGGCGACAAGGACATCGGCACGGTCGCCGACCTGTCGGGCGCCGATTTCTACTGCCGACCTTCGTGCAAGGGCCAGACCGTCAAGGGCGGCCCCGTCTCCGTCGGAGGTGTGCAATGAGCGCGCGCATCGACACCGTCTTCGCGAAGCTGCGCGACGCGGGCCGCACCGCGGTCATCCCGTACATCGCCTGCGGCGACCCGTACGCCGACGCCACCGTCGACATCATGCTGGCGCTGGCCGCCGGCGGCGCCGACGTCATCGAGCTGGGCGTGCCGTTCTCCGATCCGATGGCCGACGGGCCGGTGATCCAGAAGGCGTCCGAACGCGCGCTGGCGCGCGGCATCGGCACGCCGCAGGTGCTGGACGCCGTCCGCGCGTTCCGCGCGCGCGACGCGGCCACGCCCGTCGTGCTGATGGGCTATGCCAATCCCATCGAGGCCTACGACCTGGCGCATGGCAAGGGTGGTTTCGTCCGCGCCGCGGCCGAGGCAGGCGTCGACGGCGTGCTGGTCGTCGACTATCCGCCCGAGGAGTCGATTGCCTTCTCGGCCGCGCTGAAGGCGGCCGGCCTGGCGCCGATCTTCCTGCTGGCGCCCACGTCGACCGAGGCGCGCATGCAGCAGGTCGGCGAGGTCGCGGCCGGGTACGTGTACTACGTGTCGCTCAAGGGCGTGACCGGCGCCGGCCATCTCGACACCGAGGCGGTGGCCCGCGCCGTGCCTCGGATCAGGCAGCACGTGAAGGTGCCGGTGGGCGTGGGTTTCGGCATCCGGGACGCGGCATCGGCCAAGGCGGTGGCGCAGGTGTCGGACGCCGTCGTCATCGGCACGGCCCTGGTGCAATGCCTGGAAGTGCTGCCGCGCGACCAGGTGGCCGACGGTGCCCGCCGATTCATCGCCGGGATTCGCTCGGCGGTCGATGAAGTCCGGAAGGCGTAAAATCGCCAGTCCCGCGTCGGTTCGCCCGGCGCCTTGCAAGGAGTGATTGATGAGTTGGCTCGAGAAGCTGTTGCCCCCGAAGATCCAGCAGACGGATCCGAGCGAGCGCCGCACGATCCCCGAAGGCCTGTGGATCAAGTGCCCGTCTTGCGAAACGGTGCTCTACAAGACCGACCTCGAGCAGAACCTCAACGTCTGCCCGAAATGCGATCACCACCTGCGCATCGGCGCGCGGGCGCGGCTCGATGGCTTCCTCGATCCCGAAGGCCGCTTCGAGATCGGCCAGGAAGTCATCCCGGTCGATCCGCTGAAGTTCAAGGACAGCCGCAAATATCCGGAACGCCTGCAGGGTGCGCTGGAAGCCACCGGCGAGACCGACGCGCTGGTCGTGATGGGCGGCGCCGTGATGAGCGTGCCGCTGGTCGTGGCCTGCTTCGAGTTCGACTTCATG
>CAIMXF010000447.1 GCA_903845345.1 uncultured beta proteobacterium | reverse complement strand
GGATCTGCCGCTGCGACACTCCAATTTCCGCGCCTCCGCTTCGCTGGACGCCTACCTGGCGCTCGAGGGCACCGTGGCCATCGCCGGCATCGACACGCGCAAGCTCACCCGCATCCTGCGGACGAACGGCGCGCAGAACGGCTGCATCGTCGCGTTCCCGGCCGGCCACGAGATCACCGGGGCCGACCGTGCCGAGGCGATTCGGCGCGCGCGCGCGGGCGAGAACATGGCCGGGCTCGACCTGGCCAAGGTCGTCAGCTGCACAGGGACCTACGAGTGGACGCAGACCGAGTGGAAGCTCGACGGCGGCTACGGCACGCAGGAGGCGCCGAAGTTCCACGTGGTCGCGTTCGACTACGGCGTCAAGTTCAACATCCTGCGCATGCTGGCCGAGCGCGGCTGCCGCGTCACCGTCGTGCCGGCCCAGACGTCTGCCGACGCCGTGCTCGCGATGCAGCCGGACGGCGTCTTCCTGTCCAACGGCCCCGGCGACCCGGAGCCCTGCGACTACGCGATCGCCGCCACGCGCACGATCATCGAGACGGGCACGCCGACCTTCGGCATCTGCCTGGGCCACCAGATCATGGCGCTGGCCTCCGGCGCGAAGACGTTCAAGATGAAGTTCGGCCACCACGGCGCCAACCATCCGGTCAAGGAGACCGCCTCCGGCCGCGTGTCCATCACCAGCCAGAACCACGGCTTCGCCGTCGACGCCGCCACCCTGCCCGCGAACCTCGTGCCCACGCACGTCTCGCTGTTCGACGGCACGCTGCAGGGCCTGGCCCGCACCGACAAGCCGGCGTTCTGCTTCCAGGGCCACCCGGAAGCCTCGCCCGGCCCGCACGACATCGCCTACCTGTTCGACCGCTTCATCGATTCGATGTCCGCGAACACGACCCAGAACCAAGAGCAGAGCCGCTAATGCCGAAGCGCACCGACATCCAGTCCGTCCTCATCATCGGGGCCGGCCCGATCATCATCGGCCAGGCCTGCGAGTTCGACTACTCCGGCGCCCAGGCCTGCAAGGCCTTGCGCGAGGAAGGCTACAAGGTCATCCTCGTCAACTCGAATCCGGCCACGATCATGACGGACCCGGCCACCGCCGACGTCACCTACATCGAGCCGATCACGTGGCAGGTGGTCGAGAAGATCATCGAGAAGGAACGTCCCGACGCGATCCTGCCGACCATGGGCGGCCAGACGGCACTGAACTGCGCGCTCGACCTGCACAGGCACGGCGTGCTCGACAAGTTCGGCGTCGAGATGATCGGCGCCAACGAGCACGCGATCGAGAAGGCCGAGGACCGCCTGAAGTTCAAGGACGCGATGACCAAGATCGGTCTCGCCTCCGCCAAGTCGGGCATCGCGCATTCGATGGAAGAGGCCTGGGCCGTCCAGAAGCGCATCACCGCCGAGATCAACGGCTCGGGCTTCCCGATGGTGATCCGCCCCAGCTTCACGCTCGGCGGCTCGGGCGGCGGCATCGCCTACAACCCGGAAGAGTTCGAGGAGATCTGCAAGCGCGGCATCGACCTCTCGCCGACCAACGAGCTGCTGATCGAGGAGTCGCTCAAGGGCTGGAAGGAGTACGAGATGGAGGTGGTCCGCGACAAGGCGGACAACTGCATCATCATCTGCTCCATCGAGAACCTAGACCCGATGGGCATCCACACCGGCGACTCGATCACGGTCGCGCCGGCGCAGACGCTCACCGACAAGGAATACCAGCTGCTGCGCAACGCGTCGATCGCGATCCTGCGCGAGATCGGCGTGGACACCGGCGGCTCCAACGTGCAGTTCTCGATCAATCCGGTCGACGGCCGCATGGTGGTCATCGAGATGAATCCGCGCGTGTCGCGCTCGTCGGCGCTGGCGTCCAAGGCCACCGGCTTCCCCATCGCCAAGATCGCGGCCAAGCTGGCCGTCGGCTACACGCTCGACGAACTGCGCAACGACATCACCGGCGGCGCCACGCCGGCGTCTTTCGAGCCGTCGATCGACTACGTCGTCACCAAGATCCCGCGCTTCGCGTTCGAGAAGTTCCCGGCCGCCGATTCGCACCTGACCACGCAGATGAAGTCGGTCGGCGAGGTGATGGCGATGGGCCGCACGTTCCAGGAGAGCTTCCAGAAGGCGCTGCGCGGCCTCGAGACCGGCATCGACGGGCTGACCGAGAGGACCTCGTGCAAGGAGACCGACCGCGAGGAGATCGTCGAGGAGATCACCAACGCCGGCCCCGAGCGCATCCTGTTCGTGGGCGACGCGTTCCGCATCGGCATGTCGCTGGACGAGGTCTTCGACGCCACCCGCATCGACCCGTGGTTCCTGGCGCAGATCGAGGACCTGGTCAGGATCGAGCAGCAGCTGCGCGGCCGCCAGGTCGAGTCGCTGTCGGCCGCCGAGCTGCGCTTCGTCAAGCAGAAGGGCTTCTCCGACAAGCGCCTGGCCAGGCTGATGGGCAGCAACCAGCACGAGCTGCGCAAGGCGCGCCACGCGCTCGGCGTGCGCCCGGTCTACAAGCGCGTCGACACCTGCGCCGCCGAGTTCGCCACGCAGACGGCCTACATGTACTCGACGTACGAGAACGTCGACGGCGAGTGCGAGGCCGCGCCCAGCGCCAGGAAGAAGATCATGGTGCTGGGCGGCGGTCCGAACCGCATCGGCCAGGGCATCGAGTTCGACTACTGCTGCGTGCACGCCGCGCTCGCGATGCGCGAGGACGGCTACGAGACCATCATGGTCAACTGCAATCCCGAGACGGTCTCCACCGACTACGACACCTCCGACCGCCTGTACTTCGAGCCGGTGACGCTCGAGGACGTGCTCGAGATCGTCGACGTCGAGAAGCCGCACGGCGTGATCGTGCAGTACGGCGGCCAGACGCCGCTGAAGCTGGCGCTCGACCTCGAGTCCTACGGCGTGCCCATCATCGGCACCACGGCCGAATCCATCGACATCGCGGAAGACCGCGAGCGGTTCCAGAAGCTGCTGCACGACCTCGGCCTGAAGCAGCCGCCCAACCGCACCGCGCGCACCAACGAGCAGGCGCTCGAGCTGGCGCAGGAGATCGGCTATCCGCTGGTGGTGCGCCCGAGCTACGTGCTGGGCGGGCGCGCGATGGAGATCGTGCACGGCGACAAGGATCTCGAGCGCTACATGCGCGAGGCCGTCAAGGTCAGCGAGAAGTCGCCGGTGCTGCTCGACCGCTTCCTCGACGACGCGATCGAGGTGGACGTCGACTGCATCAGCGACGGCACCGACGTGATGATCGGCGGCATCATGGAACACATCGAGCAGGCCGGCGTGCACTCCGGCGACTCGGCGTGCTCGCTGCCGCCGTACTCGCTGTCGCCCGCGATGCAGGACGAGCTCCGCCGCCAGGCCACGCTGATGGCCAAGGCGCTGAAGGTGGTCGGCCTGATGAACACGCAGTTCGCGATCCAGGGCGAGGGCGACGACGCCGTCGTCTACGTGCTGGAAGTGAACCCGCGCGCGTCGCGCACGGTGCCGTTCGTCTCGAAGGCGACGGGCCAGGCGCTGGCCAAGATCGCTGCGCGCTGCATGGCCGGCACGAAGCTGGCCGACCAGGTGGGCCTGCACGGCAAGCCGCCGGTCGAGATCGTGCCGCCGTACTTCTCGGTCAAGGAAGCCGTCTTCCCGTTCAACAAGTTCCCGGGCGTCGATCCGGTGCTGGGCCCCGAGATGCGTTCGACGGGCGAGGTGATGGGCACGGGCCGCACGTTCGCGGAGGCCATGCTCAAGAGCCAGCTCGGCGCCGGCTCGCGCCTGCCGACCAAGGGCAACGTGGTGCTGTCGGTGAAGACGGCCGACAAGCCGCGCGCCGTCAAGATCGCGAGCGACCTGGTCAACCTCGGCTTCACGCTGTCGGCCACCAAGGGCACGGCGGCGGCGATCGCCGAGGCGGGCATCCAGGTGAAGCTGTGCAACAAGGTCAAGGACGGCCGTCCGCACATCGCCGACATGATCAAGGCCGGCGAAGTGCAGCTGGTCTTCACGACCGTCGACGAGACGCGCACGGCGATTGCCGATTCGCGCTACATCCGCACCGCCGCGATCGCCAACCGCGTGACGTACTACACCACGATG
This sequence comes from uncultured beta proteobacterium, assembly GCA_903845345.1. Lineage (GTDB taxonomy): Bacteria > Pseudomonadota > Gammaproteobacteria > Burkholderiales > Burkholderiaceae_C > Scleromatobacter. The sequence goes on along the minus strand of CAIMXF010000447.1, from coordinate 3,390 downwards.
GCCGGCTGCGAGGCCGCCACCGAGGCCCTCAAGCACGAGGACGACATCACGGTGGTTTCCCTGCAGCAACTGCACGCGGAACTGCCCTGAACTGATCTAAACTCGCATTTCTTCCAGTTCCCCTGGGGCCGCCGCCCGCCAGCAGTCAAGCGACCGCTGCGGGGCGGCGGTTTGCTTTTCTCCTCTGAGTATCCCGATATGGCCACGATCCCCCTGACCCGCCGCGGCGCCGAAAAACTGAAGGAAGAGCTGCACCGCCTGAAGACGGTGGAGCGTCATGCCGTCATCCAGGCGATCGCCGAGGCGCGCGCGCAGGGCGACCTGTCCGAGAACGCTGAATACGAGGCCGCCAAGGACAAGCAGGCCTTCATCGAAGGCCGCATCCTGCACATCGACGGCCAGCTGGCCGCCGCGCAGATCATCGACCCGGCCAGCGTCGACGGCGGCGGCCGCATCGTGTTCGGCACGACCGTCATCCTCGAGGAGGAAGAGACCGGACAGGAAGTCACGTACCAGATCGTCGGCGACGACGAGGCCGACATCAAGCAGAACCTGATCTCGATCAGCTCCCCGATCGCGCGCGCGCTGATCGGCAAGGAGGCCGGCGACACGGCCGACGTGCACGCGCCGGGCGGCGCGAAGCGCTACGAGATCGTCGAAGTGAAATATATTTGACCCTCATGCTCCCGCTGGTCGCTGCCCCCCGAGGGGGTGCTCGGGTCGGCTCGGATGTGATCCTCGCTTCCCGAGAGCTTGAATTCTCGGTTGAAGCGTTCCAGCGACAGCGTCGGATGCGCTTCGCGCCACTGGCTCCCGAATGGCGACATTGAAACCCTTTTCCGAAAACCTGCGCCGCCTGCTGCCGGGCGTCTGGTTCGGCGTGCTGCTGGCGATCGCGCTGATCGCCACGCCGGCGGCATCGACGTCGCTGGACAGGGCGTCGTTCGGCGCCGTGGCGCGCGCCATCTTCGCCCGCGAGGCCCCCACCAGCCTGATCCTGGGCGTGGTGTTGCTGGTCATCGAACGCCGCGACGCGCTCGCGCGCCACATGGCGACGGGCATGAGCCAGTTCTCGACGGAGATGGTGCTGGCCATCGTCGCGCTGTTCTGCACGGTGGCCGGCTACTACGGCCTGGAGCCGATGATGGAACAGGCGCGCACCGGCACCGGCACCGTCGCCTCGCTGACCTTCCTGCAGTTGCACGCGATCAGCCTGGCGTTGTTCGGCGCCAAGGGCCTGGCAGTGCTGGCGCTGGCCTGGAAAGCCACGCGGTGAGCGTGACCCCGGGCCGCTGCGGATCAGACCTTCTTCTTGATGCTGGTGACGCGCTTCTTGGCGCGCTTGACCTGCCCGCCGGCCGTCACCCGCTCGTTGCCGAGCACGGTCACCTTCTTGATCTGCGGCCGATGGTTCCCGCGCTTCGAGAATTTCAGGATCTTGACGACGCGCGGGCCGAGATTGGTGTCGGACACCCGTTCCGGCTCGACCTCTGCCATCGGGCGCCACAGCACCAGCAGCTTGCCGATGTGCTGGATCGGCGCGGCGTCGAGCTTGTCGGCCATTTCGGTCAACATCGCCTCGCGGGCTGCACGGTCGTCCGAGAAGACGCGCACCTTGATCAGGCCGTGCGAGCGGATCGCGACCTCGGCCTCCTTGAGGACGGCGGGCGTCAGTCCGTCGGCACCGATCATGACCACGGGGTCGAGATGGTGGGCGTCGCCACGCTTTTCTTTGCGTTGGGCGGGGGTCAGTTGAATCAGGGCCATGCCCGTATTATCCCGTAGTCATGAAAATCAAGACGAAAAGCAAGAAGGTCAACAAGCAGTGGTTGCAGGATCACGCCAACGACCCCTACGTGAAACTGGCGCAGCGCGAGGGCTACCGGGCCCGCGCGGCCTACAAGTTGTCGGAGATCGACGAGCAGTTCAAGCTGCTGCGTCCAGGCCAGCTGGTGGTGGATCTCGGCTCGACGCCGGGCGCCTGGAGCCAGTACATCCGCCGCAAGTTCGCCGCCGGCGGCGCCGCGGTGGGCGAACTCAATGGCCGCATCGTCGCGCTGGACATCCTCGCGATGGAGCCGATCGAGGGCGTGCACTTCATCCAGGGCGATTTCCGCGAGGACGCAGTGCTGGCCGAACTGAACGCGGCCGTCAACGGCGAGCCGGTGGACGTGGTGGTGTCCGACATGGCGCCCAACCTGACCGGCGTGACGGTGACCGACACCGCCCGGGTGGCGCACCTGGTCGAACTGGCGCTGGACTTCGCGCTGCAACACCTGAAGCCGGAAGGGGCTCTGGTGACCAAGGTCTTTCACGGAAGCGGCTACAGTGAGCTGGTGGAGCAGTTCCGCGCCAACTTTCGCGTGGTCAAGGCGGTCAAGCCCAAGGCCTCGCGCGACAAGTCGTCCGAAACTTTCCTGGTGGGATTCGGGCTGAAAAACCCGGCCGCGCGTTGACGGCACGCCAGATGCTCGGCTTCAACGTGGCGCGGAGGGTGCATTTCGGCGGAAAGTGTGCTTTTGGCGTCCTTCGCGACCCGCGCATTCGGGTTGCCAGGGTATTGACTGGCCTAGAATCATCCCCACCTGCCGTGGGAAGTGGCATTTTCTAAGAAGGAGCCGCGGTGAACAATCAATGGTTTTCGAAGATCGCAGTCTGGCTCGTGATCGCGCTCGTGCTGTTTACGGTCTTCAAATCGTTCAACACGGCCCAGTCCCAGAGCAACCGTGTCGACTATTCCTACTTTCTCGAGGAAGTGCGCAGCAAGCACATCGCGCGCGCGGACATCCAGGAAGGCCTGAGCAGCATTGACATCATTGCCCACAACACCGACGGCAAGGAAGAGCGCACGACCGGCCTGACGAGCGACCGCGGCCTGATCAAGGACCTGATCGACAACGGCGTGAAGTTCGACGTCAAGCCGCATGAAGAGCAGGGTGTGCTCACGACGCTGCTGCTGTCGTGGGCCCCGATGCTGTTGCTGATCGGCGTCTGGGTGTATTTCATGCGCCAGATGCAGGGCGGCGGCAAGGGCGGCGCGTTCAGCTTCGGCAAGAGCAAGGCCAAGATGCTCGACGAGGCCAACAACTCGGTCACCTTCGCCGACGTCGCCGGTTGCGACGAGGCCAAGGAAGAGGTCAAGGAACTGGTCGACTTCCTGCGCGACCCGCAGAAGTTCCAGAAGCTGGGCGGGCGCATCCCGCGCGGCGTGCTGATGGTCGGGCCTCCGGGCACCGGCAAGACGCTGCTCGCCAAGGCCATCGCGGGCGAGGCCAAGGTGCCGTTCTTCTCGATCTCCGGCTCCGACTTCGTGGAAATGTTCGTCGGCGTGGGCGCGGCCCGCGTGCGCGACATGTTCGAGCAGGCCAAGAAGAGCGCGCCTTGCATCAT
>CAIMXF010000446.1 GCA_903845345.1 uncultured beta proteobacterium | reverse complement strand
GGCCCAGCAGGATCAGCGGGATCGCGATCACGTGGAAGCTGAAGAAGCGGTTGAGCGTGGCGTCGGACACCACGTAGTCGCCGCGGATCATCAGCGAGAGATCGGGGCCGATGAACGGGATCGCGGAGAACAGGTTGACGATCACCTGCGCGCCCCAGTACGACATCTGGCCCCAGGGCAGCAGGTAGCCCATGAAGGCCTCGCCCATCAGGCACAGGAAGATCGCGCAACCGAAGATCCAGACCAGTTCGCGCGGCTTCCGGTACGACCCGTACAGGAAGGCGCGGAACATGTGCATGTACACGACGATGAAGAATGCCGAGGCGCCGGTGGAGTGCATGTAGCGCACCAGCCAGCCCCACGGCACGTCCCGCATGATGTACTCGACCGACGCGAACGCGAGGTTCGCATCGGGCTTGTAGTGCATCACCAGGAAGATGCCGGTGACGATCTGGATCACCAGCACCAGCGTCGCGAGGACGCCGAAGAAGTACCAGAAATTGAAATTCTTCGGCGCGTAGTACTCGGAAGCGTGATCCTTCCAGAGCTTGGTCGCGGGGAAGCGGTTGTCGACCCAGGTCAGCAGCTTGACACCGGCAGAGGCGTTGGCTGGGGCTACCTTGAATTCAGACATGCGGTCCTCTTGTTTCGTTCAACGGCAGGGCGGGACGAATCGAGTCGTCCATGCCCTCGTCTCAAGCCTTCGTGGTCTCGTCTTCGCCGATGATCAGCTTGTGATCGTTGCCCGGCGCGAACATATACGGCGGCACGCGCAGGTTGTCCGGCGCGGGCTTGTTCTTGAAGACGCGCCCCGCGAGATCGAACGTGGAACCGTGACAGGGGCACAGCCAGCCGCCGGGCCAGTCGGCGGGCAGCGAAGGCTGGGCGCCGGCGGTGAACTTGTCGCCGGGCGAACAGCCCAGGTGCGTGCAGATGCCTACCACCACCAGCAGTTCGGGCTTGCGCGAACGGTGCTCGTTGCGCGCGTAGGGCGGCGTCTGCGCGTCGGGATTGCGCTTCGAGTCGGGGTCGGCGAGTTCGGCCGTGTCCTTCGAGAGGCTGGCGATCATCTCGGGCGTGCGGCGCACGATCCAGACCGGCTGGCCGCGCCATTCGACCGTCTTCTTCTCGCCCAGCTTGAGGTCGGAGATATCCACCTCGACGGAGGCGCCGGCCGCCTTGGCACGCTCGGACGGCGCGAAGGTGCTGACGAACGGCACGGCGGTTGCGACGCCTGCTCCCGCTCCCGCCACGCAAGTGATGGCGATCCATCGCCGTTTGCTTTCGTCGATCCCGTCGTGCACTACAACGCTTTCACTCATGAGCATCCTCGAGCTGAATTTCAGTTCTGGGCAACGCCCTCGAGTTTAGCGTGCGCAAGCCCGCGTTCGAGTGGCCCAGGCACCACAGGCAAACCCTTGGTACGCCAATTGGTGCATGGTCGCCCGAATGTGTCATTGACGGCATTCCTGGCCGAGCAATACTCCGAGCCTGCAACGTCGGCGAGGGCGCTCTCGCGGGCCTCGCGCAACCGTCCGTCCAAATCGACCCAGGCAGGAGCAATCAAGAATGAGTTTCGGATCAGAATTCAAGGAGTTCGCCGTCAAGGGCAACGTCATGGATCTCGCCGTCGGCGTGATCATCGGCGGCGCCTTCGGCAAGATCGTCGACTCGGTCGTCGGCGATCTCATCATGCCACTGGTGAGCAAGGTGACCGGCGGACTCGACTTCTCGAACTATTTCATCCCGCTGGCCGGCCAGACGTCCACCGTGCTGGCCGACGCCAAGAAGGCCGGGGCCGTGTTCGCCTACGGCAACTTCATCACCGTCGCCATCAACTTCATCATCCTGGCGTTCATCATCTTCATCATGGTCAAGCAGATCAACAAGCTGAAGAAGAACAACCCGCCGCCGGTCGCGCCGCCCGCGCCGACGCCGGAAGACGTCATGCTGCTGCGCGAGATTCGCGACTCGCTGAAGAAGTGACGCTGGCGGTGGCCGCACCGGCCACGGCGTGACTCGAACGGAAGGCCGCGGCCCCGTCCAGGGCACGTGGGCCTTTTTCATGGCGCCAGCCGCCGCGCCATCCTCGCCGCCGCGACCAGGCTGGCCGGATCGGCGACGCCCAGGCCGGCGATGTCGAACGCCGTGCCGTGATCCGGACTGGTGCGCACGAACGGCAGCCCCAGCGTGACGTTGACGCCCTGTTCCACGCCGAGGTACTTCACCGGGATCAGCCCGTGGTCGTGCGTCATCGCGACGACGAAGTCGAACTCGCCCGGCTTGCCCGCGGCGTCGCGGGCGCGCATGAAGACGGTGTCGGGCGCGAACGGGCCGCTGGCGGCGATGCCGGCCGCGCGCGCCTGCGCGATGGCCGGGGCGATCAGCGTGATCTCCTCGTCGCCGAACAGGCCGCCCTCGCCCGCATGGGGGTTCAGGCCCGCGACGGCGATGCGCGGCGCGGCCAGGCCGAAGCGCAGGCCAGCGGCGTGCGTGATGGCCAGGGTGTCGACGATGCCTGGCGTGGACAGCGCGTCGATGGCGCGCCGCAGGCTCATGTGGATCGTCACCAGCACCACGCGCAGTTCGTCGTTGGCCAGCATCATGCGCACCGGCGGCATGGGCGCGCCCGGCGCGGCGGCCAACGCCTGCAGCATCTCGGTGTGGCCCGGGAACGCCACGCCCGCCGCCGACAGCGCTTCCTTGTGGATCGGTGCCGTGACGATCGCCCGGCCCGCGCCCTGCTGCGTCCAGGAGACGGCCTGCTCGATGCAGCGCGCGGCCGCGGCCCCGGCGCGCGCGTCGATCGCGCCGAACGGCAGGTCGGCGAGTCCAGACGCCAGGCTCGCGGGCGCGCAGACGGCCAGCACGCCGGGCGGGCACGCCGCGCGGTCGGACGGATGATCGAGCACCGCGACCGGCATCACCAGCCCGCAGGCCGACGCCGCGCGCCGCAGCACGCCGACGTCGCCCACCACGACCGCGTCGTCGAGCTCGCCGGCCGCCGCGGCCTTGGCGATGATCTCGGGCCCGATGCCGCTCGCGTCGCCCATCGTGACGAGCAGCGGCAAGGCCGCGCGGGACGGGGGCGAGGCGGCTGCGTCGGTGTGGTGCGGGGGCATCGGCCGGATTGTTCCACGCTCGCCACGCATGCCACACTCGTCGCTCCGAAGTCCCTGCCCGTCCCGTCGTGACTCTTCCACACCGCATGCTGATCCGCCTGGCCGTCCTCGCGTCGTGCCTCTCGCACGCCGGGCCGTCCACCGCCCAGCCGCTCGCCACGACCCGGGCGCCGCTGGCCGCGTCGCCCAGCGACGCCAGGCGCTTCCACGCGACGCTGGAGGCCACGCGTTTCCGCGCGTTGCTCGACAGCGAATGGCAATGGAACATGCAGCAGTCTCCCGAGCGCGCGACCGCGGCGGGCGACCACCGCTACGACGACAAGCTGCGCGACGCGTCGCCCGAGGCCGTCGCGCAGCGCGAACAGCACCAGCGCGACTACCTGCGCACGCTCAGGCATGTCGACGTCGACGTGCTCACCGGCGAGGACCGCATCTCGTACGACTTCGCGCTGCAGGACGCGCAGCTGGCCGTCGACTTCCAGCAGTACCCGGCGCTGAAGACGCGCGTGCTGTCGGCCATGAGCGGCGTGCAGCTCGGGTTGCCGTCGATGATGAACGACTTCCCCGTGCGCACCGAGCTCGACGCGCGCCACGCGCTCGCGCGCCTGAAGGCCATGCCCCGGCGCATCGCGCAGGACATCGGGTGGCTGCGCGAAGGCAAGCGGCTCGGCTGGGTCACGTTCAAGGCGTCGCTGTCGCGCGTGCCCGACCAGATCGACCAGCTGCTGGCCAGGCCGCTCGCCGAACAGCCGCTGCTCGCGCCGTTCACGCGCCTGCCCGCGGACATGCCGGCCGACCGCAAGGCCGCGCTGCAGGACGAGGCCGCCGCGGTGCTGCAGGCGCAGGTCGCGCCGGCCTTCCTCGAGCTGCGCAAGGTGGTGGTCGACGAACTGCTGCCGGTCAGTCCGGACGACGGCGCGATGAGCGCATATCCGGACGGCGCGGAGATCTACAAGCTGTTCGTGCGCGGCCAGACCACGCTGGCGCTCGATGCGAAGACGGTGCACGAGATCGGCGAGGCCGAGATGGCGCGTGTGCACGTGCAGATCGCCGACGTGATGAAGCAGGTCGGCTTCACCGGCAGCTACGCCGAGTTCGCCGACCAGCTGGCGCACGATCCGAAGTCGTACTACACGAGCGCCGACGAGCTGCTGGCCGGCTATCGCGACATCGCCAAGCGCGTCGATCCGCAGCTGACGAAGCTGTTCGTCACGCTGCCGCGCACGCCGTACGGGATCCGCGCGATCCCGGCCTACGAGGGCCCGAACACGATCGAGCACTATTCGCCGGGCGCGGCCGACGCGTCGACGCCGGGCTGGTTCAACGCCAACGTCGTGGCGTTGTCGTCGCGCCCCAAGTGGGACATGGTCGACCTGTTCATGCACGAAGGCGTGCCCGGCCACCACCTGCAGATCTCGCGCGCCCACGAGCTGGAGCAACTGCCGATGTTCCGCCGGCTGGCGCAGGTCAATGCGTACGTCGAGGGCTGGGCGCTGTACGCCGAGAGCCTGGGCGACGAGCTGGGCATGTACGACGATCCGTACGCGCGCTACGGGTTCCTGCGCGCGCAGGCGTGGCGCGCCGGCCGGCTGGTGGTCGACACCGGCATCCACGCGCTCGGCTGGACGCGCGCGCAGGCGATCGACTACATGGTCGACAGCGCCGGCCTCGCGCCCGACGACGCAGCCTCGGAGGTCGACCGCTACTACGTGATGCCCGGCCAGGCGCTGGGCTACAAGCTGGGCGAGCTGAAGATCCGCGAGCTGCGCCAGAAGGCGCACGACGCGCTGGGCGAGCGCTTCGACCTGCGCGCATTCAACCAGGAAATCATCGACCACGGCGCGTTGCCGCTGCCGGTGCTCGAGCGCGTCATCGAGGCGTGGATCGAGCGCGTCAGGTCGGGCGTGATGTTGCCGCCGATCGCGGACGCGCGGTGATGCGCCGGCTCTGGCTGCTGTTCGCCCAGGCGGTGACCGTCGCGCTCGCCGTCGTCGTGGTGCTGGCCGCCTGGAAGCCGCAGTGGTGGGCATCGATGCGACCGCGCGAGTTCGCGACCGCGCCGGCGCCGGCGTTGCGCGCGCCCGTGAGCGCCGCCGCGCTGGCGTCGCATGCCGGCGCGACCAACAGCTTCGCCGCGGCGGTGCGGCGCGCGGCGCCGGCGGTGGTGTCGATCACGGCCAGCAAGACCACGCTGCGGCGCACGACGGGCGGCGGCGCGCAGGCCTGGCAGCGCGACTTCTTCGCCGGCGGCCGCAACCAGACGCAGACCGGCCTGGGCTCCGGCGTGCTGGTGTCGGCCGACGGCTACCTGCTCACCAACCAGCACGTGGTCGACGGTGCCGACGACATCGAGGTCACGCTGTCCGACGGCCGCTCGGCCAGCGCCACCGTGGTCGGCACCGACGCGGACTCCGACCTCGCGCTGCTGAAGGTCTCGCTCGACAACCTGCCGGTGATCCCGTTCGGCGACATCCGCAGCGTCTCCGTCGGCGACCCGGTGCTGGCGATCGGCAACCCGTTCAACGTCGGCGAGACCGTCACCTCGGGCATCGTCAGCGCGCTCGACCGCAACCAGCTGGGCCTGTCGACGATCGAGAACTTCATCCAGACCGACGCCGCGATCAATCCCGGCAACTCGGGCGGCGCGCTGGTCGACGCCGAAGGTCGGCTCGTGGGCATCAACACGGCGATCTTCTCGCGCAGCGGCGGCAGCATGGGCATCGGCTTCGCGATTCCGGTGGACATCGCCCGCGAGGTGATGGACGCGCTGATCCGCGACGGCCAGGTGACGCGCGGCTGGATCGGCGTGCAGCCCCGCGACCTCACGCCCGAGTTCGCCGACAGCTTCCAGCTTCCGGTACGCGAAGGCGTGCTCGTGACGGGCGTGCTGCGCGACGGCCCCGCCGCACAAGCCGGCCTGAAGCCCGGCGACGTGGTGACGGCCATCGGCGGCGTGAAGATCTCGAACACCGCTCAGCTGCTGCGCGCGGTCGGCGCGCTCAAGCCGCCGTCGAGCGCGGTGCTGGCGGTGCAGCGCGGCAGCGATGCGATGACGCTGAGCGTGCCGGTGGCCCGGCGCCCGCCCGCCAGGCCGCGCGACGCCGATCCGAACTGACGGCGCCGCCTCAGGCGGCTTCGCTGTCCTCGGCGGGCTTCCTGCCCGTGAGCGTCGCAGCCCACAGGCCCACTTCGTAGAGCAGGCACATGGGGATGGCCAGGGCCAGCATCGACACCATGTCCGGCGGCGTGATGACCGCGGAGACGACGAACGCGACGACGATGAAGTAGGCGCGGAACTCGCGCAGCTTGGCCACGCTCACCACGCCCATGCGCGTGAGGACGACCACGACGATCGGCACCTCGAAGGTGGCCCCGAAGGCCAGGAACATGGTCAGCACGAAGCCGAGATAGGCCTCGATGTCCGGTGCCACGTTGACGCTCTTGGGCGCGAAGGCCTGGATGAAATGGAACACCCGGCCGAACACGAAGAAATAGCAGAACGCGACGCCGGCCAGGAACAGCACGGTGCTGGAGATCACCAGCGGGAGCACCAGGCGCTTCTCGTGGCTGTAGAGCCCGGGCGCGATGAAGGCCCACAGCTGGTACAGCACGACGGGCAGCGCGACCAGGAACGACAGCAGCAGCGTGATCTTCAGCGGCACCAGGAACGGCGAGATGACGTTGGTGGCGATCAGGTGGGCGCCGGCCGGCAACTGGGCCACCAGCGGCTTGGCCAGCAGGTCGTAGAGCGCGGCCGGGCCGGGGTAGAACGACAGGACGGCAAAGACCACGCCGATCGCGATGATCGAGCGCACGAGGCGGTCGCGCAGCTCGATCAGATGCGCGACGAAGGGCTGCTCGGTGCCTGCGAGCTCGTCGTGTGGGTCGGCCATCTCAGCGGATCCGGGAAAGGAGGGAGCCGGCCACGATCGCGCTCAAATCGCGCTCCCGTTGTTGCCGCGCGGCCGAAAGCGCGCCACGCGCGCGGCGCCCGACTGCGCATGCGTGCGCACGCCGTTGCGCTGCTTGTACCAGGCCGGCACGGCGGCGCGCTTGAGGCGCCAGTTCTTCTTCGGCGGCCTGTACGCCGGCGACGACATCGACCGCGCATAGTGCACGTTGGGCTCGTACGAGCCCGCCGTCATCACCGGCGGGTGGGCGGCGTCGCCGAGCGCCGACACGTCGGCGGCGATGGCGTCGCGCGTGTCGTTGAATTCCTTGTGCACCGTCTCTTGCACGTCGCGCGCGGCCGTCTCGAACTGCGACTTCATCTTCTGCAGTTCCTCGAGCTCGATCGAGCGGTTGACCTCCGCCTTGACGTCGGCGACATAGCGCTGGGCCTTGCCGAGCAGGGTGCCCACGGTACGCGCCACGCGCGGCAGCTTCTCGGGCCCGATGACGATCAGCGCCACCGCGCCGATCAGCGCCATCTTGTCGAAGCCGAAATCGAGCATGCGGGCTCAGCGGATCAGGTGCGCGTCTTCGTCTCGACGTCGACCGTGTTCGGGTCGCGCGCCGGGTTGACGGGCACTTGCGGAGTCGCCGGGTCGGCGCCGCCTTCGCGCATGCCGTCCTTGAAGCCCTTGACCGCGCCGCCGAGGTCCTTGCCCATGTTCTTGAGCTTGCCGGTTCCGAAGATCAGCACGACCACCAACAACACGATCAACCAATGCCAGATGCTGAACGATCCCATAATGATTCTCCAAGGCGGTACGCCCCGCCGATACGCGCGGCAGGTTCACCCGGCATTCTAGTTGACCGCTGTGTCCGGCCTGCGAAGTCCCCGCCAATTCACCCCTTCGCCCACGGCCGCGGACCGCCGATCGCGTGCAGGTGCAGGTGCGGCACCTCCTGCATGCCGTCCTGGCCGGTGTTGACGATGATCCGGAACCCGTTGGTGACGCCGCTGTCGAGCATCAGCTTCGGGATCATCGCCATCATCCTGCCGAGCAGCGGCGCGTCCGCGTCGGTGACCTCGGCCATGGACACCATGTGGCGCTTGGGGATCAGCAGCAGGTGCACCGGCGCCCACGGCGCGATGTCGTGGAACACGAGGATCTCGTCGTCCTCGAAGACCTTGCGCGACGGGATCTTGCCGTCGACGAGCTTGCAGAAGATGCAGTTCGGGTCGTGTGACATCGAAGTCTCCGGGTCAGACGGCCATCGGACGGCGATCGTTGAACGCGATCCAGCCGCGCAGGCAGCGGTAGAGGTACCACAGGCCGATCACGATCCAGGCGATCCAGCCGGGCACGACGAAGAGGAACCACAATGGGGCGGTGACGACGAACCACAGCAGCGCGAACCAGAACGTGCGCGCCTGCCAGCGCCAGTGGCTGCGGTAGAAGTCGTCGGGCAGGTCGCCGGACTTCAGCAGGTTGATCACGATCGCGATCACCGAGAAGATGCCGCCGGAGAACCACGTGATCGTGTGCAGCGCGTACATCACGTGGGTGAGCGTTCGCGGTTCATCGCGGTATGCCTGGACGTCGGTGGTCATCGCCTGCGCTCCTTCACGCCCTGGATTCGCCGTCGCGCTGCTGCGACTTGCGCAGCGCGAATTCCTCGAGGCCCGACAGGCCCTCGCGCCGCTCGAGCTCGCGGATCACGTCGGCCGGCGCGAGGCCGAAGTGGCTCAGCGCGATCATCGAATGGAACCACAGGTCGGCCATCTCGTAGACGATCTTCCGCGGGTCGCCGTCCTTGCCGGCCATCACCGTCTCGGTGGCTTCCTCGCCGACCTTCTTCAGGATCGCGTCGGTGCCCTTGTCGAACAGCCGCGCCACGTAACTCCCGGCGGGGTCGCCGCCGTTGGCCGGCTTGCGCGATTCGATCACCGCGGCGAGACGCGCGAGGCTGTCGTCGCCGCTCATGTGCGTGCTCATTTGTAGATGCTCTCCGGATCCTTCAGCACCGGCTCGACCGGCGTCCACTGGCCGTCCACCAGCTGCTGGAAGAAGCAGCTGTGGCGACCGGTATGGCAGGCGATGCCGGGCTCGTGCCCGAGTTGCGTGACCTCGAGCAGCACGACGTCGTTGTCGCAATCGAGGCGCAGCTGGTGCACCTGCTGCACGTGGCCGGACTCCTCGCCCTTGGCCCACAGCTTCTGGCGCGAGCGGCTCCAGTAGACGGCGCGTCCGGTGTCGGCGGTGCGCGCGAGCGCCTCGCGGTTCATCCACGCGAACATCAGCACGTCGCCGGTGCCGCGTTCCTGCGCGATCGCCGGCACGAGGCCGTCGCGATCCCATTTCACTTCGTCGAGCCAAGTCATCGCGGAAGTGTATCGAACCCAGGGGCAAGCGATCCTGAAGGGCCAGCCGGGCAGCACCGTCGACGGATTGCTGCGGCTGTTCGCCCATCGAGGCGCGGGGCGACGCGCCGGCGCTTCAGCCGTGGTGCGTCGCCCCGGCGAAGCCGCGCTCCTGCGCGAACCATTCGAGCACGGGAATCGTGCCGGGAAGCACCGGCACGCTGCGCACGGGCAGCGTCTCCCAGGCCATCTGCTGGCCTTCGCGCATCTCGAACTCGCCGCTCCACGCGAACACCTTGCAGAAGTTCAGCCGGACCCGCGCGTGCGGGTAGTCCATCATGATCACGTGCCACGGATGCGCGGCGGCGATGGTGATCCCGATCTCCTCGTGCAGCTCGCGCCGCAGCGCCTGCTCCACGGTCTCGCCGGCCTCGAGCTTCCCGCCCGGGAACTCCCAGTAGCCGGCGTAGACCTTGCCGGCTGGCCGCGAGGTCAGCAGGAAGCGATCCTGCGCGTCGACCAGCACGCCCACCGCGACCTCGGTGACCGGGCGATCGCCGTAGTGCGACGGCGCGTCCTCGGAGTCGACGATCTCGGTGTGCGCGCGGCGGTCGGCGTCGCTGATGTCGGGCGCGCCGCTCATGCCGCGCCTCCGATCCGCCCGGCGCGATCGCGTGCGAACTGGTAGGCCACGCGTCCCGAGCGCGAGCCGCGTTCCAGCGCCCAGACCAGCGCCTCGGCGCGCAGCGACGCGATGGCCGCGTCGTCCAGCCCGAAATGGCGCAGCCACTGGCCGACGATCGCCAGGTACTCGGGCTGGCTGAACGGATAGAAGCTGATCCACAGCCCGAAGCGTTCGGACAGCGAGATCTTCTCCTCGATCGCCTCGCCCGGATGCAGCTCGCCGTTCTCGTCGTGCGTCGCGGCGAGGTTGTCCTTCATCTGCTCGGGCAGCAGGTGGCGGCGGTTGGACGTGGCGTAGACCAGCACGTTGTCCGACGACGCCGAGACGGTGCCGTCCAGCATCGACTTCAGCGCCTTGTAGCCGGCCTCGCCCTCGTCGAAGCTCAGGTCGTCGCAGTAGACGATGAAGCGCTCCGGCCGGCCTTCGATGAGCGCGACGATGTCGGGCAGGTCGACCAGGTCGGACTTGTCGACCTCGATCAGCCGCAGCCCGCGCGGCGCGAACTCGTGCAGGCAGGCCTTGATCAGCGAACTCTTGCCGGTGCCGCGCGCCCCGGTCAGCAACACGTTGTTGGCCGAGCGGCCGGCCACGAACTGCGCGGTGTTGGCGCGCAGGCGTTCCTTTTGCGCGTCGACTTCCTTGAGGTTGTCGAGCGCGATCGGCGCCACGTGGCGCACCGGCTCCAGCGCGCCGCGCGCGCCCGCGCCGAACGCGCCCGGCGCGCGCTTTCGGTAGCGGAACGCGATCGAGGCCGACCAGTCGGGGTCGGCGGCGGGCGCCGGCAGCAGGGTCTCGAAGCGGGCGAGCACGCCCTCGGCGCGCGCGAGCAGCGCTTCCAGCGAGGACGGCGATGGCGTCGGAGCGGTCATGCCGCCAGTTTAGTGATCGCGTGCAGCGTGCGCTTCGCGGACGGCGAAGCGGCGCTTTCCGCGGCGGTCACGCCAGCGTGACACGCGCGAAGCTGCGCTTGCCCACCTGCAGCACGTAGGTGCCGGCGCCCAGCTTCAGGCCCTTGTCGCTGACCACGGCCGAATCGATGCGCACGCCGCCCTGCTCGATCTTGCGGTTCCCTTCGCCGTTGGACGGCACCAGGCCGGCGGCGCACAGCAGCGCGGCGACGCCCATCGGCGCGCCGGAGATGGCCACGTCCTTGATGTCGTCCGGAATGCCGCCGGCGGCGCGGTTCTGGAAATCGGCCTCCGCCGCATCGGCCGCGGCGGCCGAATGGAAGCGCGCGGTGATCTCCTTGGCGAGCATCACCTTGGCGTCCTTCGGATTGCGCCCGCCCTCGACCTCGGCCTTCAGCGCCGCGATCTCGGCCTCGCCGCGGAAGCTCAGCAGCGTGAACCACTTCCACATCTGCACGTCGCTGATCGACAGGATCTTCGCGTACATCGTGTTGGCAGGCTCGGCGATGCCCACGTAGTTGTTCTTGGACTTCGACATCTTCTCGATGCCGTCCAGCCCCTCCAGCAACGGCATCGTCAGGATGCATTGCGGCTCCTGGCCGTATTCCTGCTGCAGGTGGCGGCCCACGAGCAGGTTGAACTTCTGGTCGGTGCCCCCGAGTTCGAGGTCGCTCCTGAGCGCCACCGAGTCGTAGCCCTGCATCAGCGGGTACAGGAACTCGTGCACGCTGATCGGCGTCTGCGCGGCGAAGCGCTTGGTGAAGTCGTCGCGCTCCATCATGCGCGCCACGGTGTACTTGGCGGCGAGCTGGATCATGCCGCGCGCGCCCAGCGGGTCGCTCCACTCGCTGTTGTAGCGGATCTCGGTCC
>CAIMXF010000445.1 GCA_903845345.1 uncultured beta proteobacterium | reverse complement strand
GTGGACGCTGTCGGTGGAGATGCCCAGCGTCTTCATGTGGTCGACGTAGCTCGCGCCGTCGTTGCCGAGCGCGGCCAGCACGACCGGTTCGCCCCCCAGCAGCTTGAGCGTGTACGCGATGTTGCCCGCGCAGCCGCCGAACTCGCGCCGCAGCGTCGGCACCAGGAACGACACGTTCAGGATGTGCAGCTGCTCGGGCAGGATCTGGTCGGCGAACTTGCCGGGGAAGACGGTGATGGTGTCGAACGCGAGGGAACCGCAGACGAGGCTGGCCATGGGGCGCTTTCGGGTCGGATGAGGAATGCGAGGCGCCGCGCGGCGCGCGCCTCAGGGATAGAAGAGGTCGGCCTGGAAGCCGCTGGCCGCGAGCGTGCCGACCTGCAGCCGCGCGTGCACGTGCAGGTCGCCCTCGGGCGGCAGCGCGGCCTGGTGGATGCCGAGCTGGTCCGGCGACAGCACCTTGCGCGCGACGATCTCGCCGTTCAGGTCCATGAACGTCACGTCGAACGAGGGCATGCGCACCTCGTGGTCGGAGCGGTTGTGCAGGTCGGCGGAGAACAGCAGCACGTGGTCGGTGTCGGTACGCGTCAGCGAGCTGCCGTCGAGCGCGAGGCTCGCGATCGCGCGCGGCGCCTCGATCTTGCAGCCGGCCTGGTCGCAGAGCCAGTCCCAGGCCGGCTGCGTGACGGGCCAGCGCGCGGCGAGCGTGTCGCGCATCGGCCAGGCCAACTGGCCGGCGGCCGCGACGATCAACAGCAGCAGCGCGAGACTCAGCACCGCGCGCACCCAGGGCTTGCGCCAGCGCGCGCCGCTGCGGGCCTCGCGCAGGAAGCGCGGATCCTTGGTCTTGTCGACAATCGCGATCTCGCTGGTCGGCGCGGTGCCGTCGGCGGCGCGATTCGACTTCTTCGTGCGCCGCGGCGGCCAGTCGCCGGCGTCCTCGGGCAGCATCGACGCCAGCGTCGGCGGGCCGGCGCGCGGATCGTCGGCCGCGTCGTCGGCCGGCACGCTGGCCCCCATCGCGTCGCTGGCGGCCGGCACCGACTCGCGCGCCGCGTCGGTCGCGAGCGCGGAAGCACCCTCGAGTCCGGACGCAGCCGGCGAAGGCGCGGGCGCTGCGAATTCCGAGGCAAGGTCGGCGGCACTCGGAGCGACGGGCGCGTGCGCCGCGATTGGCGCCTCCGCGCGGGCGGGCGCAGGAACGAACGTGGACGCGGCAGGCTTCGCAGCGGGCGGCGACGCGATCGGGGCCGGTGCAGGCGCCGGCGCCGCGGGAGACTGCCAACTCGGTGCGCTCGCGACGGCGGCTGCCACGGGCGCCCTCGACGCGGCGTCGGCCAAGGGCACGTCGATCGACTCGGCGCCCGGCGCCGCGGACTGCACGCGCGCCGCCGCCTCCTCGGCCAGGCGGGCGGCGAAGCGCGGCGCGATGGTGCCACGCGTGGCGACCTGCGGTATCGGGCTCGGCGCCGGCGGCGATGGGAGCGGTGGAGGCGGCGGCTCCATCGGGCGCGCTGCCGGCGTGAAGCCGGTATAGCCGGGACGGATCGGGGATGGCGGCGACGGAAGGCCGGTCGGGCCGAACGCCGACGGCGTGGAAGGCACGGATTGGCGAGACGTGCTCACCGGCGCGGAAGGCCGCGCGGGAATGGCGATCGGAGACGGCGCAGCTGCCGGCGGCGTCTGCGCGGGCATCGGGATGGGCGCGCTCGCGCGTTGGTCGGCGAACACGCGCGTTGGCGGCGGAGCCGCGGCGGGATGCCGCGCGGCGGCGCGGCGCGCGGCGACGGCCGGATCGCTGTCGAGGTCGAACAGCGCCTCGATGCCGTGGAAAACCTCGTGGCACTGGCCGCAGCGCACCCAGCCTTCGGAGACCTTGAGCTGGTCCTGCACGACACGAAAGATCGTGCCGCAGGCGGGGCAGCGGGTGGCGAGGCTCATGCCTCGATCATACGATGCGACGAGCGGGGTTCCGGGCCGGAAGAACCACGACGCGATACCGGGTGGGGTACCCAGTCGTCACGCGCCGTAACGAGCGATCGGGCCGGCTTGCGCCGGTGTGCGGATGGTCGCCCGAGGCAACCGCCTCACGCCGGCTTGCGCCGGTGTGCGGATGGTCGCCCGGGGCAACCGCCTCACGCCGGCTTGCGCCCGGTCATCAGGATCCACCCGTCGATCGTGGTGGTGACTTCCAGCGCGATCCACGGCGCGTATGCGGCCTTGAGTTCGTCGGCCTGGCGGTCGAGGATGCCGGCCAGCACGAGATGGCCGCCGGCCGCGACGTGGCCGCACAGCAGCGGCGCGAGCATCTTGAGCGGCGTCGCGAGGATGTTGGCCAGCACCAGCGGGTACTCGCCGCAGGCCATGTCCGGCGCACCGGAGCGAAGCGTCACGCCGTTGTCGGCGGCGTTCTGCGCGGTGGTGGAGATGGCGGCGGGGTCGATGTCGACCGCGTCGATGGGCGCGCCGCCGTGCAACGCCGCGCCGATGGCCAGGATGCCCGAGCCGCAGCCGTAGTCGAGCACGCGGCGGCCGGCGATGTCGGCATCGTGCGCGGCGATCCAGCCCAGGCACATGCGCGTGGTCGGATGCGTGCCGGTGCCGAAGGCCATGCCCGGGTCGAGCCGGATCAGGCGAGTGGCCACGGCCGGCGGCTCGTGCCACGTCGGCACGATCCAGAACGTCGGCGTGATCTCGACCGGATCGAACTGCGATTGCGTCAGGCGCACCCAGTCCTGTTCCTCGACCGCGTGCAGCGCCGTCATGCTGACGCTGGCACCGGGCTGCGTGGCCCAGTCCTGCGCGAGCAGCAGCGTCGCGGCCTCGCTGGCCGCAGCCTCGGTCTCGAACAAGGCCTTCAGCGTCGAGCGCTGCCAGCCCGCGCTGGGCGCGGGCATGCCGGGCTCGCCGAACAGGGCCTTCTCGGCGTCGGTGTCGGCGTCGGAATCCTCCACCGAGACCGACAGCGCGTCGAGCTCTTCCATCAACGCGTCGGACACCGATTCCACGAGGGACTCGGGCGCCTGCAACACCAATTCGAACATTTCAGATCTTCCTGAGCGGCACGCTCGATAAAGCGCGGTAGATCAACGGGCCGCCCGCTCACCGGGCTCTTGACAGGCCCGCGTACGCGCGGCCGCTCCGGCGGGAGCGGGCCTGAGCCCCCTGGGGACGGGCAGCGGAGCGAGCCCGGACGGCCATGTTTCGCGGCCGCTCCGGAAGGGGCGGGCCTCAGCCCTTTGGAGGCGGGCAGCGGAGCGAGCCCACGCTGTAAGACTACCGCGTGTGCTGGGCCAGCCAGCCTTCCAGGTAATGGATGCTGGTGCCGCCTTCGATGAACTTGGCGTCGACCATCAGCTCGCGGTGCAGCGGGATGTTGGTCTGGATGCCTTCGACCACCGTCTCCGACAGCGCCACCCGCATGCGCGCGAGCGCCTGGTCGCGCGTGTCGCCGTGCACGATGATCTTGCCGATCATCGAGTCGTAGTTCGGCGGCACGTAGTAGTTCGTGTAGATGTGCGAATCGACGCGCACGCCCGGGCCGCCCGGCGGGTGCCACATCGTGATGCGGCCCGGCGACGGCACGAACTTGTACGGATCCTCGGCGTTGATGCGGCACTCGATCGAGTGGCCGCGCATCTGGATCTGCCGCTGCGTGAACGGCAGCGTCTCGTTGGCCGCGACCTTGATCTGCATCTGCACGATGTCGATGCCGGTCACCAGCTCGGTGACGGGATGCTCCACCTGCACGCGCGTGTTCATCTCGATGAAGTAGAACTCGCCGTCTTCGTAGAGGAACTCGAACGTGCCGGCGCCGCGGTAGCCGATGCGCTTGCAGGCGGCGGCACAGCGCTCGCCGATCTTCTCGATCACGCGGCGCGGGATGCCCGGCGCCGGGGCCTCCTCGATGATCTTCTGGTGGCGCCGCTGCATCGAGCAGTCGCGCTCGCCCAGCCAGACCGCGTTCTTGTGCTGGTCGGCCATGACCTGGATCTCGATGTGCCTCGGATGCTCGAGGAACTTCTCCATGTAGACGGCCGGATTGTTGAACGCCGCGCCGGCTTCGCTGCGGGTCATCTGCACCGCGTTGACGAGCGCTGCCTCGGTGTGGACGACGCGCATGCCGCGCCCGCCGCCGCCGCCGGCCGCCTTGATGATCACCGGGTAGCCGACCGCGCGCGCGATGCGGATCAGTTCCTTCGGATCGTCGGGCAGCACGCCCTCGGAGCCTGGGACGCAGGGCACGCCCGCCTTGATCATCGCCTGCTTGGCCGACACCTTGTCGCCCATGATGCGGATCGACTCGGGCGTCGGGCCGATGAAGGTGAAGCCGCTCTTCTCGACGCGCTCTGCGAAGTCGGCGTTCTCGGACAGGAAGCCGTAGCCCGGGTGGATCGCCTCGGCGTCGGTCACCTCCGCCGTCGAGATGATCGCCGGCATGTTGAGGTAGCTCTGCATCGAGGGCGCCGGGCCGATGCACACGGCCTCGTCGGCCAGCTTGACGTACTTCGCGTCGCGGTCGGCCTCGGAATAGACGACGACGGACTGGATGCCCATCTCACGGCAGGCCCGCTGAATCCGCAACGCTATTTCGCCTCGATTGGCGATGAGAATCTTCTTGAACATGATGTGCTCGGCTCAGTCGCGTTGATGGGCTGCGCCCACAGCGCGTTGCGGCTGCGCCGCGTCGCCTTCGGCGATCTCGCCCCGGTTCGCGATCAATATCTTCTTGAACATGTCGCTGGTCCGCTTATTCGACGATGAACAGCGGTTGTCCGTACTCGACGGCCTGGCCGTTCTCGACCAGGATCTTGCTGACCGTGCCGGACATGTCGGCCTCGATCTCGTTCATGATCTTCATCGCCTCGACGATGCAGATCGGGTCGCCTTCCTTGATGGCGGCGCCCACTTCCGCGAAGGGCTTGGAGCCTGGGCTCGCCGAGCGGTAGAACGTGCCGACCATCGGCGACTTGACGACATGGCCCGTGGGTGCCGCGGGCGCGGCCTCGACCACCGGCGGCGCGGCTTCGCTGGCGGGCGCGGCCTGCTGCTGCGCCGGCTGCATCATCATCTGGCCGGCGGGCTGCATCATCATCGTGGTCGGAACGCCGTAGCCGGCCTTGACGATGCGGACCTTGCCTTCGGCTTCGGTAATTTCGAGTTCGGAGATGTTGGACTCCGAAACGAGGTCGACCAAGGTCTTGAGCTTGCGCATGTCCATGATGGATCAGTCTCCTGGAAAGAATGGCTGGGAACGGCGCTCGTGGCGCCGGGCCGCTGGGCGTACTAAAGAAAGCGGTGTCTGGTCTTGCATCGCGCATGCCAAGTCGCC
>CAIMXF010000444.1 GCA_903845345.1 uncultured beta proteobacterium | reverse complement strand
TCCTGCGCGACCGCTGGTGCGAGACTCAAATCAGAGAACTACGCATGTAGAACTGTCCGGTGATGGCTTACGGACGGGGGTTCAATTCCCCCCGGCTCCACCATTTACCAATATCAGCTGGTCTCAAGCAGTACCAGAGGATCTAAAAAAGCCCAGGTCGATCAACGACTTGGGCTTTTTTCTTGGAGGGGTTGGTCTCGTTCAATCTCATCCGGTGTCGCTATTTCCACGATCCTGATGGCGTAACTTTTGGAGTAACCGCACGCTCGCCTGCGTCGACGTCGAAACGTTACTCCATGGCCAGGCATCTGATCCCCTCCGACAAATGGAACTGCTGGTGAAGGGGATTCCAAAGCCATCATGAAGGACGACTCTGCTGAGAAAAAGTAACGCTGGAGTGGGCCCTCGGGCTTTGGCTTGCCGCAGAGCGGACACTGGCGACCGGCCGGTGTTGGCCTCACGACGCCACTGAGCAGGCTGGAATGTGTCTCTGGGCGCTGCCACTGCGGCTTGGGCAAACTGGCAGAGGGCCAAGCAGGGTGCATGCCTGTGGTACGTCGATTGCTGAGGCTTCGGTCGCTCTCCCGTCGATCGGAACCCAACCATGCCCAACCGTGCCAAGCAAATCTTCAAGCCCCAATTCAGGTTCGGCATGGGCGGGGTCCCGCACGGGAACGAGTTCGCCAAGCACACCGACGAGGAGGCGCAAGCCACGCTGGCGACAGCCTGGGAGATGGGCGTGCGCTACTACGACGTCGCGCCCTGGTACGGACTCGGGTTGTCCGAACGGCGCTTTGGCCGCTTCCTGCACAACCAGCCTCGTGGCGACTACATCCTGTCTTCGAAGGTGGGCAAATTGCTCAAGGCATCGAAGAAGAATCGCCACGCGAAAATGTTCCCTTTCTCGGATTCGCCCAACGATCTGGTCATCGACTATTCGGCTGACGGCGTGCGCCGTTCAATCGAGGATAGCCTGCAACGGCTTGGGGTGTCGTACCTCGACGTCGCCTTCGTCCACGACCTTTCGCCAGACTTTGCATGGTTTCCCAACGGATGGGAAGAGCAGTACAAGATCGCGCGAAAGGGGGCGTTTCCGGCGCTCTCCAAGATGCGGGACGAGGGCATCATCCGGGCCTGGGGCGTGGGCGTCAACACGCCCTACGCGATCCTCAAGGTGATCGAGGACGCCGATCCGGACGTCTGCCTGTGCGCCCGGCAGTATTCGCTGATCGACCACGCCGACGCTATCAACCGGTTGATGCCGGCGGTGCATGCAAAGCGAGTCTCGCTGGTCATCGGCTCGTCGCTCAATGCCGGCTTCATCTCGGGCAGCCCGCGCTACAACTACGGCGCGGAGAACTTCAAGATCCCGCCGGAGGTGCTTGAGAAGCGCGAACAGCTTCGGCGCGTCGCAGGACGCCACGGTGTCGATCTTCGTACCGCCGCCCTGCAGTTTTCGGCAGCTGCGCCTGAAGCAGTCGCCCTGGTGGTCGGTGCCGGTAGCGCCCAGCAGATCCAAGAGAACTGGAATTCGATGCAGGCCAAGATTCCCGAGGACTTCTGGAATGAACTCCGGCAGGAGCGGCTGATCGACCAGAACGCGCCCACGCCGAAACTCGTTCCATAGCGCTTTGGCACCGGTCGACCGATGCGGCGGCGCGACTCATTGCCGCTGACAGGCTCTCGTTCGGGTTAGAGTTCCCAGGAGCATCCGACCCCGAGGCGGGCGCCCGGGAACGTCCGCACATGGTCGTCCCAACCCGATGAGGGACCATCGATAGGGCGACAGATTCACCTCGAGATGACCCGTGTTGCAAGTCTTGGTCTGTCCATCGCGAAAGCATCGCTGTTTGTCATTCCAGCACCCAGCGGTACTCGACCTCGGTCTCGGAACTCACAGCAGTACCGTCCGAAGCCCGTCCGGGTTCAAACTCACATCGACCAAGCGCTTCGAGAGCGGCACTATCCAGCACCTTGTGTTCAGGCGAGCTTCCTGCGCTGCCGATGACCTCGCCACCCGTCTTGTGCCCTTGAGCATCTACCGTGAAGCGCAGCTTCGTCACACCTTGTGCCTTGGCGCGCATGGCACTGGCTGGATATTCCGGCCTGCACTGCGGCGCGTTTGCATGGATGCGCGCAGGTCGCTCGCCACCTGCGATCGGCACAATGGATAAGGCCTGTGAATTGTCAGGCGTTGTCAGCCCGCGCAAGGGCGCGAGTGCGATGCGCAGCCCGTCGGCCACGTCGGAGTCCGTGCTGAACATGTTGTCGAGCCAGCGTGTCGAGGCCTTGTTGACGTTGGTCACGTAGGGGACGATGACGGCTCCATGGGTCGTAAACGCCAGCTTGCCGGAAGCGTCGTAGGCCACCAATTCGACCGATAGTGCTGTGACCATGCCCGACATGCGTTCAAACACGACGTGACGGCCTTCAGGATCCTCGATCACGTTTGCGTCCTCGAATTTGATGCCGTGCCGTCCGCCGTCCCATTGGGCAAATACGCTGTCGATGATGGGTGCCCGGCGGTACACGAATCGCCCGCGGATGACCAGGTCGCATTGGCTACTCTCCGCCGCGATCTTCGCCAATCTGGCCAGCGCGCGCTGCCGTGCGAGCAGCCCGACGACAAGCTTTCCATTGTCGTCCCGCTCGCCGCTGGCGACCGCTTCGTCTGCCTCCAGGAGCTCGTAGTCGCTGTAGTCGAGGACGGCGGTGCGATAACCCGCCGAAGTCAATTGCGACTTGAGCTGTGCGAGCAACATCGTGTCACCCGGCACGACATGAGGTTCAGTCGACTTTTCCTGCAGCAGCAGGATGAGGGCGCCAGGCGGAGGGCGCCGGAACGTCACGGCGATGAACTCGTCCGACGTGGGCGATGCGCCGGACGCCGTGCAGGCGGCCACGATGAGCGTCCAGAGAGCGAGAAACCTTTTCACTTGAGATCCTCCTGCAACGCGGCCTGCACCAACACGCTGGGCACAGTCGAAGACGGACGTCGTCCGAAGGACGCCTCTCCCCGATCTCACGGCGGTGTCCCTCGACAGACCTGGCGGGAGCCGAACGCTCCGGGAGGGCGCGCAGCCAAAGGCTCTCGAGCGACCGCGA
The DNA here is from genome assembly GCA_903845345.1 of uncultured beta proteobacterium. Classification (GTDB taxonomy): domain Bacteria; phylum Pseudomonadota; class Gammaproteobacteria; order Burkholderiales; family Burkholderiaceae_C; genus Scleromatobacter. Next base: position 12,938 of record CAIMXF010000444.1, on the reverse strand, counting down.
GCGGCAGGCACCGATGACAGGGCGCGCCGTACGCTCATCCCCATGTTCGCGGTTGCATCGTACTGTGAAGCAGAAGCCTGTGCTGCGATCTCAAGCGGACATCGTCGAAGGAAGACTTCGGGCGGGCGCCGCCAGTTCCATCAGCGCGGTCGGACTGCTCCGAAGCCGACCTGCTTGACAGGCCGTTATTGTCCGATTGCGTCCGTCGGTCGCTACCAGTTGCCAGCAGCTTCGAGCATGACGCCGACGACGCAGTTTCGGGCTGCGGTAGAAGCGGGGACGACCAGCCTGCCTTCCGCACCATTTGACACGCCGTTCGGATGTCCGGTCTTTCGCCCGGTCCGCGTCCGTGCCGCTGTCGAACGATCCGGAATCCCTGCAAGAGCGTCTTGCGAGGCGATCCGGCGTCGATTCGACAACTCCATCGACAACCGAGGACATCATGAAACACGTCACGAGCATACTGACCATGCTGGGGCTGGTCATCTTCTCTACTGGCAGCCACGCCGAAGGTCTCGTTGCGCGGCAATGCAAGGAACGGCCCGTGTTTGCAGCGCGCCTCGTCGGCTCGACGGATCGATGAGGTCAGCGAATTCAACTTGATCAGACGTTGCCCAGAAGAAATGCTTCAACCTCAAGAAGCCGCTACAGTGGACACGCGAACTGAGCGTGCCCGCTGATGCCGCCTGCTGATGTTTCGACGAACGAGTCGTCCTCAGCCATGTCGTCGACCGGCCATGGACAGCCGTTCGTCGAAGGCGCTTTCGAGGAAGGCCGCTGAGTCGTCGGCTGCTCCAATGACCAGCCCGAACAAACTTTCGGGTAGGCTGCCTCCGAGCCAGATACGGAGTTGATCGATGACGAAAGCAGAACAAGCCCAATGATCGCTTGCAGATTCCGGACCCGCGCCAGCATTGCCGCCGCCCTGGTTCTTGGCGGGTGCGTATCGACGGCGAGGTGTGCCGTGATTCCGCCGGGAACGGTTTTGGACGCGCGTCAGGAGATGGTGCGAAACACGGGCTTCGAACCCGATTCCTTGGATCCATCGATCTCCCAGACAGATGGATCGATTGCCATTCTGAGCGATGCGTTCGAGAGCCTGACGGCGTTGGACGGCCACGATCAGGTCGTGCCTGGCATGGCCGAGTCCTGGCGGCGCACGAATGCACTCACGTGGGTGTTCAAGTTGCGTCCGAACGCGCTGTGGAGCGATGGCAAGGCGGTCACCGCCGGCGACTTCGTCTACAGCTGGCGTCGCTTTCTCGACCCGAAGACCGCCGCCTTCCTGGCATCGTCCATCGGGGTGGTGGTTTCGAATGGCGCCGATGTCCTGGGCGGAAGGAAACCACCGACAGCGCTGGGCGTTCGGGCCATAGACAGTGCCACCCTGGAGGTGACGACGGCCGTGCCGACGCCGCTTCTTCCCCAATTGCTGGCCGCACCGCAGTTCGCCCCGTTGCCGCAGGCAACGATCGAGAAACTGGGCAAGGACTGGACGAAGCCTGGCAACATGGTCAGCAACGGGCCTTATCTGCTGCGTGACTGGCAAGTCAACAGCAAGGTCGTTCTCGTGAAGAATCCGCGCTACTGGGATGCTTCCAACGTGATCCTCACGCGCGTCACCTACCTGCCCGTCGAGGACGCCACGGCCGACCTGAAGCTGTACCAGTCGGGCGAGAACGACATGACGCAGACGCTGCCGCCGGGAAGCTTCCAGGCGCTGAAGGCGCGGTACCCGAAGGAGATCCACAACAGCGTGGTGTTCGGATTGCGTTATTACGCCTTGAACAACAACGATCCTCTCCTCAAGGACGTTCGCGTGCGCAAGGCACTGTCCATGGTGATCGATCGCGAAGTCCTGGCAACCAAGGTCACCGCCGACGGCCAGGTGCCTGCCTACGGACTGATGGTCAAGGGTGTGGTCGGCGCTGACGTCGTCGCCTACGATTGGGCAGCGTGGCCCATGGCCCGACGCGTGGCGGAGGCGCGCAAGTTGCTCGCCGAGGCAGGCGTCAAGCCTGGCACGCATCTGAAGTTCACATACAACACCAGCGAGTATCACAAGAAGGTCGGATTGTTCACGGCATCGGAATGGAAGACGAAGCTGGGTCTGGAAACGGACATGGACAGCCTCGAGTTCAAGGTACTCGTGCGCAAGCGCCAGGACGCGCAGTACCAGATCGCACGGGACGGGTGGATCCCGTTCACGCCTGACCCGACTGGGATGTACACGCTGGTGCGCTGCGGGTCGGAGGCGAACGACAGCAAGTATTGCAACCGGCATGCGGACGATCTCGTGCACGAAGGCGAACTGACCACCGACTCGTCCAGGCGCCAGGCGTTGATGACGGAGGCTTCGCGTCTGGTCATGGAAGACTATCCACTGATCCCCCTGGTGCAATACAGCGTCCCGCGCCTGGTCAAGGCCTACGTCGGTGGCTACGACGAAGTGAATGTCCAGGACGTCCATCGCAGCAAGGACCTGTACATCGTGAAGCACTGACGCACAGGCGTCATCTTGACGGCGGACGGTCGGCGATGAACGGGGCTGCTGGACTGGCGGACTGGGCGCAGTCCGGGCAGGCATACTGGTCGCACTTCCAAGGAGCCGCCATGAATCGTTCCGGACTTGCTGCCGCCAGTCTCGCCCTGTTCGTCACGTCTGGCGCCCTTGCCGCGTCGGATCGACTCCCGACCATTCCTCCGGCGGACTACACGGCCGAGCAGCAGAAGGCGGCAAGCGACTTCGAGGCTGCGCGGCATGGCAAGGTGTTTGGTCCCTTCGAGCCGCTGATGCACAGCCCGGACGTCATGACGCTTTCGCGCTCCATGGGTGACTACCTGCGGTTCAAGTCCGCAATCGGCAACACCCTGAGCGAACTCGTGATCCTCGTCGTGGCGCGTGAATGGACGCAGGATTTCGAGTGGTGGTACCACTACCCGATCGCGCTGAAAGCGGGTATTCCGAAAGAGGTGGCAGACGCAATTGCGGACGGACGACGCCCCGCGGGCATGAATGCCGACGAGGAAATGATCTATGACTACACATCGGAATTGCTGAAGAGCAAGCGCGTATCTGATGTGACTTTCAACCGCGTCAAGGCGAGGTTTGGCGACAAGGGCGTCGTGGATCTGACGGGCGTGGCTGGCTACTACACGTTGCTCGCGATGCAGTTGAACGCCGCACAGTACAAGATTCCCGAAGGCGCGGTTGGCCTGAAACGACTCCCCGAATAGGTGGGATGTCAACGGCGCTGATCGGCTGCGGATTCAGCTGGTCGACGCAACACATTGGCTGAACATCCCAGCCGGTGTCTGGATCCCAGGTGTCTTTCGTGGTCGGTGGTTCTAGGGTGTCGCCATGGCGTCGAGCGTGGCCTGCGAGCGTCTTTTGCCTCGATCCCCGGTCGGCGATTGGAAGAACTCGTCCGGCAGCTTGACGGCGTTCTTGATGAGCGCACCGAGTTCGGGACGACTCGGATGGCAAGACCGACGATCTTGCGGTCGATGATGTCTTTGCGATGGGCGACGACCCGCTGATCGCTACGGTGCCGCCGCCGCTCGTTTCGGACGCCTCGGCAGCACCTCGACGGATCGCGCCGCCGGCAGGCGAGCGCCGTTGGCGAAGACCGCGCGATCCCGCCATGTTCATCGATCGATTGGACCGCGCCGTCCGGGAACCGAGCGCCGAAGCTCGCCGACAGCATGGGTCGCGTGTCGGCACGTCCCTGCTGAGCTACTTGTGATCTCGAGCGCGCCGGCGCATGGTGGCCAGCATCCCCACGCCAAAAATCATCAGCGCCAGCTCGGTCGGTTCCGGGACTGGAGGCGGTGGGACACCGAGATCGATGTTGGCCAGGTCACCAGTCACGACTCCGGTGTGGACGTCATACAGCGGGGACTCCGAGTAGCCGCTCGGGTCGAGACCTTCCCAGCCGACGAAGCCACCCGTTGCGTTGCTGTTGGGGCTGAACACCGAGTAGACAGATTGCCCGTCGTAGAGACCGCCGGACACCACCGCTGTGAATGTCACGGAGAAGTTGCCGACCTGGGCATACCACTGCGCACCGCCGCCTGGGGCGCAGCCGCCACCGCCGCACGTCGGATCGTTGATGATCGCACTTGTGTCGATGTACTCATCGTCGTAGTCATACGCCGTGAGGTTTCCCGGCGAAGTGGCGCTCGACACGTTCGGGAGATTGCCCCAGAAGAACTGGGTGCTGCCCGTGCCCAGGTTGCCGAGCAAGACCGTGGCCGAGAGCCCGTTGTTCTGTCCTTGGTAGCCGGTCAACGCGATCTGGGCGTTGGTCAGCGTGCCCCCTGTCGTGTTGTTGAATATGAGCGAAGCGGTATCGAAGACGCCGCAGTCGTAGCAACCGCTGACAGTCGCAACGGTCGTGGCGTGTGCCGAACCAAGGCCTGCCATAGAAACGCCCAGCGTCAATGCCAGTGCCGCGATGCGCGAACCAAGTCTTTTCATGTCGACCTCTCCATCCTGGGTTTGAGTCGAGCGCAGCGATGCCGCGCGATCGACTCGTGAGAGTAGCCAGTCGACGCAATTTCCGGTGACGTCAATTTAGGGGCCTGCTGCTCGGCAGGCTCGCTCGCTGTTCAGCCTTGGTCCCGCTTGCCGTCGGCGGCGTGCGGCACAGGGGCTCGCCTGCTCTCGTCGGCTTGGCACCAGTCAGCGCAACGGTGATCGACTCGCTTCGCATTGCCGACGGTGGTTCGAAGAAGGAGAGAATGCCGGGGTACCGCTGCCAAATTTCCTGGCTGCCCGGAATTCTTGAAAGAAGAGACAGATGCGCCTCGATCCGAAACTGGCAGCGACGGCTTCTCCGCAGAGGTACGGCCGCGTCGCGCAGTTGCTTCACTGGGCGACTGCAATACTCGTCCTCGCCGCCTTCTTGTACGGGCCTGGCGGCCCGGAGGCCAGGGTCTATGCCACGTCGCGCGATTTTGATCGGCATCTGCACGAGACCCTGGGCTCGACCGTGCTCCTGCTCGTGATCGTGCGTGTGGTCTGGCGTCGCTTCGACAGCCGCCCGGATCCTGCACCGGTGAACCGCTGGATGGGCTGGGCCGCCCGAGCCGTCCAGGTCGCCCTGTACGTGTTGCTGTTCGCCGTGCCCCTGTCCGCCATCCTCGGCGCCTGGCTGGAAGGCCATTCCCTGGGCTATCTTGGCGGACTGTCGATAGATCCGCCGTTCCCGCCTTCGCATCAACTCGGAGCCTCGATCGCCACCCTCCACACTTGGCTTGGCGACGCGATCCTCTGGATCGCCGGCTTGCATGCTCTTGCTGCTCTCTTTCATCAGTTCATCTTGAAGGATGGCGTTCTTGCGACGATGCTGCCGCGATGGGTGTCGAGAATCGGCTCGCGACGCGCCTGAATCCGCAGATCGTGATCAAGGCGCCGGGCCCTGCGTACGTATCGATGGAAGCGAGTGCAAGGCGGTCGCCACCCTGGCCGGAAGGTCGGCCAGCGGTTGTATCCGAACTCCGGATCGTTCGCGCGCAAGGTCGGGAGTGGGCCAGTGCGCGAGGCACGCCGATTGCACCAGGGGAAGATTCGGCCGAGACAGACACGTTGCAGCCAGGCGTGTCACGTTGGCCGATCGATTCGAAGGCTTCTCGATGTCCCAAGACAAAGACTCCGCTGGACCGCTCGTTCCGGTCGTCCAGTTGCTCACCAACGGCCGGTACAACGTCATGGTGTCGAGCGCCGGTGGGGGAAGCAGTTCCCGTGCGGGACTCGCTGTCACGCGATGGCGCGACGACGCGACACGCGACGCGTCGGGCACGTTTTGCTATCTGAGCGACGGCGGCCGCGTCTGGTCGTCCGCCTTTCAGCCGACGCTGGAGCGCGCCGATGCGTACGACGTCGCGTTCATGCCCGGCCAGGCCGCCGTGACGCGCCGCGACGGCGACGTCGAGATCGAGACCGTGGTGGCGGTCGCGCCGGCCGATGACGTCGAATTGCGCCGCTTGCGCATCCGTTCCCATGGGTCTGCAGTGCGCGCGCTCACGTTGACCAGTTACGTCGAGGTCGTGCTCGGTTCGGCGGCCGGGGATGCCGACCACCCGGCGTTCGAGAAACTGTTCGTGCAGACGGAGATCGACCCGGCGACCCAGGTCCTGCTCTGCACGCGCCGGCCACGGACGCCCGAGGAACCGCGTGCCTGGATGTTCCATGTGCTCGCGACCGCCGAGGCCGGGTCGCCCACGCTGTCGTTCGAGACCGATCGTCTGCGCTTCATCGGCCGGGGCCGCAGCACGCGCAACCCTGCTGCACTCGACAGCGACGGGCCGCTGTCGGGGAGCACCGGCGCGGTGCTGGACCCGGTCTTGGCCGCGCGTTGCGCACTCCCCCTTCGGCCCGACGCCACGACGACCGTCACCTTGATCACCGGCGTCGCCGAATCGCGCGAGGCTTGCCTGGCGCTGGCTGCGAAGTATCGCCGTGCGCAGGCGGTGGACGGCGCGATCGCGGAGGCTGCGACGACGGCGAGGAAGGCCCTCGACCTTGCTGGCGCGACGCTCGACGAGGCCCGCCTGTATGCCCGTCTTGCGGCAAGCATGCTGTACGCCAACGGCCAATGGCGTGCCGATCCCGCTGTTCTGCTGCGCAACCGCCAGGGCCAGGCGGGCTTGTGGGCGTACGCGATCTCGGGCGACCTGCCGATCGCGGTCGCGAGCGTGTCTGACGTCGCGAACCTCGACCTGGCCGCATCGTTGCTGAAGGCGCATGCCTACTGGCTCGCGCATGGGTTGGTCAGCGATCTCGTGATCGTGGACGATGGTGACGACAAGCAGGTCGACCTGCATGCGCGACTTGCTGCACTCGTTGCGGAGGCGGGCGTCGGCACCGACAAGAAAGGCCAGGTGTTCCTGCTGAAGGGCGCCTCGGTGCAGGAGGCTGATCGTGTGCTGCTGCAGACGGTCGCGCGCATCGCCCTCGTCGATCGCGACGGCACGCTGGCTGAGCAACTCGGTTCGCTGGCCGCGAGGCCGGTGCCGACGTCGGCGTTCGTGAAGTCCGGCGATGAGCGTGTGGCGGCAACGCCGTCTGCAGACGACCGCGTCGCGGCCGCGCGTCCGCGCGAGCCGCTGCAATTCGACAATGGCCTCGGGGGCTTCTCTGCCGATGGACGCGAGTACGTCATCACCGTGTCGTCCAGTGCGATGACGCCGATGCCCTGGCTCAACGTGCTCGCCAACCCGACGTTCGGCACCATCGTGTCGGAAAGCGGCAGCGCCAGCACGTGGAGCGAGAACGCCCAGCTGTTCAGGTTGACGCCCTGGTCCAACGACCCCGTCAGCGACACCAGCACCGAAGCCCTCTACATCCGCGACGAGGACAGCGGGCGCTTCTGGTCGCCCACGCTGTTGCCGCGGACGGGCAACGCGCCGTACGTGACGCGCCATGGCTTCGGCTACAGCGTGTTCGAACACGAGGAGGAGGGCATCGCGTCGACGCTGACGATGCACGTGGCGATCGACGCGCCCGTGAAGTTCATGTCGCTCCAGCTCCGCAACCGCTCGGCGCGCCCGCGTCGCCTGTCCGTGACCGGCTACGTCGAATGGGTCCTGGCTGGCCAGCCGGAGTCGAGCCGCCTGCATGTGTCCACATCGGCTGACCCGACCACCGGGGCGTTGCTGGCCGTCAACCCGTACAACACCGATTTCGCGGGCCGCATCGCCTTCTTCGATGTCGATGTTCCGTCCGCGACGGGCGGCCACACCGCGAAGACGGCGAGCTTCACGGGCGACCGCGCGGCGTTCCTCGGCCCCTTCGGATCGACCGCCGATCCGGCCGCGATGGCGCAGCCAGGCCTCGACGCCCGAGTGGGAGCTGCACTCGATCCCTGCGCGGCGATCCGAGTCGGGCTCGATCTGGCACCTGGCCATGCGCGCACCGTCGTGTTCCGCCTCGGCGCCGGCGCGACGATCGAGGATGCCCGCACCTTGGTCTCCCGATGGCGCGGTGAGCAGGCGGCCGCCGACTCGTTGGCTGCCGTCAAGCAGCACTGGCAACAGACCTTGGGCGTCCTGCAGGTAGACACGCCCGACCCGGCGTTGAACCTGCTGGCCAATGGATGGCTCGTCTACCAGGTGCTCGCCTGCCGCGTCTGGGCGCGCACCGCGTTCTACCAGGCCAGCGGCGCGTTCGGCTTCCGCGACCAGTTGCAGGACGTGATGGCGCTGGTCCATGCCGCGCCGTCCCAGGTGCGCGCGCACCTGTTGCTCGCCGCGTCTCGCCAGTTCCCCGAAGGCGACGTGCAGCACTGGTGGCATCCGCCTTCGGGCCGTGGCGTGCGAACGCGCGTGTCGGACGACTTCCTGTGGCTGCCGCTGGCGACCTGCCGCTACGTGCAGGTGACCGGCGACATGGGCATCCTTGACGAATCGATTCGCTTTCTCGAGGGACGGCTGCTCAAGGACGGCGAGGAGTCCGACTACGACCTCGCGAGTGCGTCGGCCGAAGCCGGATCGCTCTACGAGCACTGCCGTCGCGCCATCCTTCACGGGCTGCGGTTCGGCGCGCACGGCCTGCCCTTGATGGGCACCGGCGACTGGAACGACGGCATGAACCGCGTCGGCGCGCAAGGACGGGGAGAAAGCGTCTGGCTGGCCTTTTTCCTGTCCTTCGTGCTGACGCGCTTCGTCGACGTCGCCGCGTCGCGCGGGGACAAGGCTTTCGCGGATCGGTGCGCGAGCGAGGCCGCTCGCCTGCGCGACGCGATCCAGGAGTGCGCCTGGGACGGCCAGTGGTACCGCCGCGGGTGGTTCGACGATGGCTCGCCGCTCGGGACGTCGGCCAACGCGGAGTGCCGCATCGACTCCATCGCACAGAGCTGGTCGGTGCTCTCGGGCGCCGGTGACGCGACACGGTCGCAGATCGCGATGGATGCACTGGACGAACAACTGGTCAGTCGCCAGGACAAGCTGATCAAGCTGCTCGCGCCGCCGTTCGACCAGTCGGACCCCAGCCCGGGCTATATCCAGGGCTACGTGCAGGGGGTGCGCGAGAACGGAGGCCAGTACACGCACGCCGCCGTGTGGGCCGCCATGGCGTTCGCCGCACTGGGCGACCACAGGCGCGCCTGGGAATTGTTCGACATCCTCGATCCGATCCGCCACGCGCAGACCGCCCGGGACGTCGCCACGTACAAGACCGAACCCTATGTCGTCGCCTCCGACGTCTATTCGACGACCGGCCATGTCGGCCGCGGCGGATGGACGTGGTACACCGGCGCGGCGGGATGGCTCTATCGCTGCATCACCGAATCGCTGCTCGGACTTCACGTCGAGGGGGACACGCTGACAGTCCGGCCCTGCCTCCCTTCGGGTTGGACCTCGTTCGATGCCGCCTATCTGCATCGCCGTACGCGTTATGAGATCGCGGTGGTCCGTGCACCGGGAGACGACGTGACTGGACAGGCGGAGTTGGACGGCGTTCCGGTCATCGACATGCGCGTCGGTCTGGTCGACGACGGCCAGGTTCACCGCGTCAAGGTGCGCGTCGCGACGTCGCTCGCGAATTCCGGGAGGAGCGCGCTTGAATGAACCAGTCCCTCCCGAAGGCCGGGCTTCGATCGCGCCCGCACCTTGTCGACCCTGTCCGTCCGGAAGGCCGCTGCAGCTGAACAACCGATCAATCACGTCGGTCTAGAGTCTCGCTCCTGGGAGGCCGACGCCGCGCCTCACGTTGCGCCGATGGATACCCTCAGTCGCCGTTCACCTGCGAAACCCGTATGTCGGAAATCGAACGCTTGATCGACCAATTCAACCGGTCGCGCGAGGCATTGATCCGTGCAAGAGACCGTACGACGATTCCCGCGTCGCGGGAGTTCCTCGAGCAGATCCTGGCCAAGATCGATGCGAAGACCGCCGAGTTGCGGGCGAACGCCGCATCGCCGGTGCGCTCCCCTGCGGCTGCCGTCCGTGAGCGACCGGGCCGGAGCGCCGTCGTCGACATCTGTCGCACGCTTCTGTCGTCTCTATCGAACCGAATTCGCACGTTCGCGCGCCGCCGAAGCGATCTTGCTGATTGAAAGCGATTCGTGGGGAAGGGGACTTCGAGACTGGTGTCGCGATTCGCAGCGAGGGAGTCTGTGGTCTCGTTGTCGATGGCGATCGCGATTCCACGCGGCATGTCGTCCTCGAGCGGCTTGCGCCGAGCGGTCGAATCCGGCGAGGAACGCCAGGAGATTGCCAGCGGGCCGTCCGCTTGCCATGGCAGTGCATGAACCTCGAGCTCCATCCCTCGCAGCGACGCCTCCTGGTCGTCGACAACGACCACGACCTGGTCGACTCCCTCTGCGAATGGATCGGACTCAGTTCCGACTGGACGGCCGTTCCGGCCTACGGGTCGGCGGAGGCCATCGCGCAGGCGGGCACGTCCCCGCCGGACGTGATCCTGCTGGATATGGAGATGCCCGGGGCGGACGGCTTCGACACCGCGGAGCGACTCGAGCGAGCTTCCGGGGACAAGCATTCCGTGATCCTCGCCTTGACCGGCAGCGCCGACTTGCGGGACGCCGCGCTGCGAGACGCGCGCTTCACGGCCTCCATCCTGAAGCCCGCGGATCCGGGTCGCCTCCTGGTGCTATTGTCCAGTCTGGTGCCAAAGCACTGACCAGCGCACCCATCGCCGTTGCACCGGCAACGAGGCGGCCAGGAAAATACTACCGATTGACGCATGGGACTCTCAGACTTCATCACCCTCGAATCCGAAAAGATCATGGCCGAATTCGAGGCCTTCGCCATGCAGCAGCTTCCCGCGGCGGCCGACATGGACGTCGCGGCCTTGAGGGACCACGCACGGCAAGTCCTCCAGGCGGTCGCCCTCGACATGCTGCAGCCGCAAACCAAGCGCGAGCAGCGGGAGAAGTCCCTGGGCCATTCGACCAGGGCAGACGGCGCAGGCGTCGAGGCCGCGCAGATCCATGGGTCGATGCGCGCCGCATCGGGATTCAACGTCAACCAGACCGCCGCCGAATACCGCGCGCTTCGCGCCTCCGTGATCCGGCTGTGGATGGAAAGCGGCCCCAAGCTCGGGCGCGACGAAGTCTTCGAACTGGTGCGGTTCAACGAGGCGATGGACGAGGCCCTGGCGGCGAGCATCCTGTATTTCGCGACCGAAGCGGCGCGCATGCGCAATCTCTTTCTCGGCGTGCTGAGTCATGAATTGCGCACGCCCCTTTCAACGATCATGACGTCGGGACACAGTCTTGTACTCGCAGCGCAGCAGAACAAGCCGATGCCCGCCGCCGCCGATCGCGTGCTGCGCGGAAGTCGGCGCATCCAGAGCCTGCTCGATGACCTGCTCGACTACGTTCGCAGCGGCCTCGGCGAAGGCATGCGTGTCTCTCCGAAGGACGTCGACATGGCCGTGGTGTGCGAAAGAATCGTGGCCGAGTTGCGCGCCAACAATCCGGGTCGCGTGATCGAGCTGGAGACGCTTGGCGATTCGACGTGCGTATGCGACGAGGAGCGGATCGCGCAAGCCGTCTCCAACCTCGTCGGCAACGCGTTGAAGTACGGGCCTGCGGATACCCCCGTCAAGGCGAGGATCGACGGTTCTGCGGCCGATCAGATCTCAGTCAGTGTCCAGAACGGCGGCCCTCCGATCCCGGAGGCGACCCGTGAGAGCCTGTTCGAGCCGCTTGTCCGAGGAGCGGAGACGGAACGCGAGGGGTACAACCTCGGGCTGGGCCTGTACATCGTGCGCGAGATCGCGCTGGCCCATCGCGGCTCGGCGAGCGTCCAGTCGGACGCACAGGTCGGCACGGTCTTCTCCGTTCGGCTGCCTCGCGGCGCGAGCGATGCCGCCTCGGCCGCATTCCCCGGTTTGCGGATGAACTGAGCGCGGGCCGTTGGTGCTCGGCAGCTGCGCCGCCGTTGGCGCCCTGAATGCGCCACGACGAGCATGTCGAGAGTCAGTCCCGGCTGTCGCCCTCGGCACTGTCCGTGGAATTGCTCATCCATGGCACCGTAGGTTTGGCGAAAATTGCGATTGCTCTTCCGCATTTACCATCCGTTCGTCCCCAGGCGAACTCCGGCTCGAACTCGACCGTGCCATGGGCGGACGCAGAACTTTGCGGGCTTGCTGTCGAGCAGCGCCCGGCCCCTCAACCCAGGCTTTGAAGGGATCCGAAAGGACTCTCGTCGGGCCACAGGATCCGCATGAAACAGGAAAACGCCCTCTTCGACGACGTCCTGAACGCCGCGCCCGAGGATTTTCTCAAGTCCTGGTTGTCCGAAGCCACGCAATCGGGCGACAGCGCCGCGATCACGAAGACGGCGCCGCAAGACGCCCGGGAACTGCTGGACTCGCTGCAGGAGGCCGTGCGCGCCGATGCGGACCTGACCCGGTTCGACGGCGAGGCCTGGAGTCGCACCCGAGCTGTGCTGGCGGAACTGTCCCGGTCGCGCGCCGCCCAGGGCGCCAGTGCAGGAGAGACCAGCTACTTCGTCCTGGCCATCAAGAAGCCGCTGTTCGCGGGCCTGAATCGTCTGCTCGATGCGGATCCACAACGTGCGTTCAAGGCGCTCTGGGCCGCTTCGGCGCTGGTCGACCGCATGGCCCAATGGACCGCGACGACCTACCAGCGTTCGCGCGAGGACGTCATCCTGCGCCAGCAGCAGGAACTGCTCGAACTGTCGACGCCGGTCGTCAAGCTGTGGGAGGGCGTGCTCGCCGTCCCGATGATCGGAACGCTCGATTCCAGCCGCACCCAACTGGTGATGGAGTCGCTGTTGACACGCATCGTCGAGACGGGCTCCGAGCTCGCGATCATCGACATCACCGGCGTGCCCACCGTCGACACGCTGGTCGCGCAACACCTGCTCAAGACGGTCACCGCGATCCGCCTGATGGGCGCGGACTGCATCATCAGCGGCATCCGGCCGCAGATCGCGCAGACCATCGT
>CAIMXF010000443.1 GCA_903845345.1 uncultured beta proteobacterium | reverse complement strand
GGCCGTGGGCGTCGACGATGACGGTGCCTTCGCGCACCGGCGCGCGCTCCAGGCCGACGAGGCCCACGCGCTTGGTCAGCGCGCCGACGGCCAGCTGCTTGCCGATCACGTCCGCGCCGGGGTAGCCGCCTTCGCGCGTCCCGCCCGGGCGGCGCACCTTCTGGATCGCCCAGGTAAGCGCGGCCTCGACCGGCGTGGTGGTGGTGCCGATGTCGTGGCCGTACAGGCACAGGCCGGCTTCGAGGCGCAGCGAGTCGCGCGCGCCCAGGCCGACGGGCTTGACCTCGGGCTGCTCGAGCAGCGTGCGCGCGAGCTTGTCGGCGTCGGCGGCGGAAACGGAGATCTCGAAGCCGTCCTCGCCCGTGTAGCCCGAACGCGTGACGTAGCAGGGCACGCCGGCGACGTCGAAGAAGCCGCCCGTCATGAACGTGAGCTTCTCGATGCCCGGCGACAGGCGCGCGATCGCATGCACGGCCATCGGGCCCTGCAGCGCCAGCAGCGCGCGGTCGAACATCGTGACGATCTCGCAGCGGTTGCCGATGTGGTCGCGCAGGTGCTGCAGGTCCGCGTCCTTGCAGGCGGCGTTGACGATGACGAACAGGCCGTCGTCGCGGTGCGTGATCATCAGGTCGTCGAGGAGGCCGCCCTGGGCGTTGGTGAACAGGGCGTAACGCTGCTTGTTCAGCGGCAGGTCGATGACGTCGACGGGCACCAGCGTCTCGAGAGCGGCGGCGGCGTCGGGGCCCTTGAGCAGCAGCTGTCCCATGTGCGACACGTCGAACAGCGCGGCCTCGTGGCGGCACTGGCGGTGCTCGGCCAGGATCCCGGCCGGGTACTGCACGGGCATCGCGTAGCCGGCGAACGGCACCATGCGGGCGCCGAGTTCGAGGTGCAGCGCGTGCAGCGGCGTGTGCAGCAGCGGGGCGGCGGGGCTTGCGGCGACTTCAGCGGACATGGAGGAAATCCTTCGAGGGCAGGCAGTTCCGCCCCGGTTCATGGGGCGGGTGGATGCCCTCGCTGTCCGCTTTACCTGAGAGATTGCAACGCCGGTGTGCCGGTGCCGCTTGCCCCTTCGGTGGACGATCTCGCCGCCGGCGCCAACCGGTGACCGCATCGTCTCTCTCCAGTGAGGAACGCCCGTGTTCGACGGGCGTCTCGTCAGTCCTTTTGCCTGAGCGTTCGGGGCATTGCGGGCCCCTGCGCCTTCGGCGGCTGGCTTTCGCGCGCGGGCGGCGAAAAGTCGGCTCTCTCCTGACAAGCAGGCAGTTTAGCACCGCGCCCGGGCGGGGCAAGCCACGTGATCGCAACGGAACAATCTTCGGCGCAAGGTGTAAATCTCTGTTGCCAAGGCGGCAATTCCATGGAGAATTTGCGCAAACAAGAGATTTCCCACCGGTTGGTCGCGCGGTGGCGAAGACATGGGGAGCGGTGTTGGCGTCGGAACTCACCGGCGAAGCTGTTCTGCTCGAACTGGACCTGCGGCCGGTTGTTTCCCGAGCAAGTCATGAACCCCTCAGTTCCTCGGCAGCCGTCCGCCCCGGAGACGGCGCGGAGCGCCTCACCGCCGGCGCCAGCCACCGACCGGCCGCTTCCGGATTTCCAGCCGCCCACCCCGTCGCCGTACTCGCCGATCGATCGCGAGATCGAGCGATCCGAACGTGCGTCGGCCGCGCTCGCGGCGGCGCGTGCGTTGGCGCGGGCGTCGTTCACCGACTCGGAGCTCGCCGCGCAAACTGGCGCCGACAGCGGCATCGGCGAGCACGACATCGACACCTCCGGCTGGATCCGCACCGAATACGCAGCGCTTGACCAGGCCGCGCGCCCGCCGCAGGACGAGGCGGCGCAGCGCAACCTGGTCGGCGGCTCGTTCAACCCCGGCATCGCCTCGCTGCACGGCCGTGCGTTCCCGAGCGCGTCGATCGCGCACACGCCGATCAGGACACGCAGCGGCGCGCAGGCGCGCTTCCTGCAAGAGTCGCGGCAGGCGCCGCGCCCCGGTCCCACGGTCGGCGGCGTCGCGCGCAGCGAACTGTCGCTGTCCGCAAGCACGGCCCATTACGACAAGCCCGCGGTCATCCCGATGCTGGCGCCCGCGACTGCGACCGCGACGGCGTCGGCGTCGGCCGCACTGCCGGCGCGCGCGCCGGCCGTCCAG
>CAIMXF010000442.1 GCA_903845345.1 uncultured beta proteobacterium | reverse complement strand
TACGAGCACCTTCAACCCGAATGGAGCATCGCGACCTTCCTGGCCCACGTCCACCCCGACGAACGCGACGACGTCGCCCTCGGCTACCGCAAGGCGCTGCTGCAGGACATCGACTGGCATGTGCAGTGTCGCGTCGTCTGGCCGGACGGCAGTCTCCACTGGATCCAGATCGAGGGCAGCACGCGCTACGACATCGGCAATCCGACCCGCATGCTGGGCATCGTCTCCGACCTGACCGAACGCAAGGCCGCCGAGGCCACGCGATTGCTGACGCAGCGGCTCGAGAACGAGAACCGCCAGATCCAGGAGGCGAACCGGTTGAAGAGCCAGTTCCTGGCGAACATGTCGCATGAATTGCGCTCGCCGATGAACGCGATCATCGGATTCTCCGACCTGCTGTACCTGGAGGACCCGCTGATCGAGAAGGCCAAGCAGCACCAGTACATCGGGCACATTCGAACGAGCGCGCGGCACCTGCTGCAATTGATCAACGACGTCCTCGACCTGTCCAAGGTGGAGTCGGGCAAGTTCGAATTCTTCCCCGAGCCGGTCGACCTGCCTGCCGTCGTCAATGAGGTGACGACGGTGTTGTTCACGCAGATCCAGCGCAAGCGGCTGCAGATCGACGTGTCGATCGCGCCTGCGTTCCACCGCGTCGAGATCGACCCCGCACGCCTCAAGCAGACGCTCTACAACTATCTTTCGAACGCCATCAAGTTCACGTCCGAGCACGGGCGGATCGGGGTGCGGGTGCTGGCCGACTCTCCCGGCTACTTCCGCATCGAAGTGGAGGACACCGGGATCGGCATTGCCGAGAGCGACCTCCCGCGGCTGTTCGTCGAGTTCCAGCAGCTCGACGCCAGCTACACCAAGCGCCACCAGGGCACGGGGCTGGGCCTGGCGTTGACGCGGCGCATGGTCGAGGCGCAGGGCGGCTCGGTGGGCGTGCGCAGCGTGCTCGGAAAGGGGAGCGTCTTCCACCTTCGGCTGCCCGTCGCACCCGCCGCAGCGGCCACTTGTGAAGCTGACGTGGAAGCGGCGGGTGTCCAATGGCTCGTGATCGAGGACGACCTCGACGACCAGGCGCGCATCGCGGCGGTGCTGACCGAGTCGGGCTTTCCGGTGGACGTGGTGTCCAGCGTGGAGCAGGGCCTGGTGCAGGCCGCACGAAAGGACTACGACGCCGTCTCGCTCGACCTGATGGGCGGATCGCCCGGAGGCCTGGACATCCTCGCGGAGATCCGGGCACGAGCGCCGCGCAATCCGTCGGCGGTCGCCGGGATCACGCTCAACACGCGCTCCGACGGAACCGCGGCGTTTCCGGTCACCGACGTGCTGGCGAAGCCCTTGCGTGCGGAGGAGATCGTCTCTGCGCTGCGGCGGTTCGGCTTCATGCATCGGAACGACGTCAAGGTGATGGTGATCGACGACGACCCGGGTTCGCTGGCGCTGATGCGGGCGACCCTCGACGAGTGCGGCGTCTCGTCGGTGCTGTTCCAGGACGGCCGCGCGGCCTTGCGTGAACTGGACGAACAGGCGCCCGCGGCCATCGTCCTCGACCTGCTGATGCCCGGATTCAGCGGCTTCGAGGTGCTCGACGAACTGCTCGCCCGGCCGCGCTGGTGCGACGTGCCGGTGTTCGTCTGGACGACCATGGTCCTGTCCGACTCGGAGTACGACCTCCTCGCGCTCTCGGCGGCGGCCGTCCTGCGCAAGGGCGGCGGCGGGGTGGAACTGCTCCTGGAGAGGTTGCGCCGCTGGCGCCCGGCGAAAGTTCTTTCTGAAGGAAATGAGACATGAACGCAGCGCGCATCCTCGTCGTCGACGACAACCCGATCAACATCGAACTGGCGAGCCACGTGCTGGAGCGGGACGGCTTCGTCGTGGCGGGGGCATCGGACACCGCGCTCGCGACGGCGCGCGTCCAGGACTTCGCGCCCGACCTGATCCTGATGGACATCCAGATGCCGGGCATGGACGGACTCGAGCTGTCCCAGCGCCTCAAGCGCGACCCGTCGACCTGGCACGTCGTCATCATCGCCTTCACCGCCTACGCGATGAAAGGCGACGAAGCCAAGATGCGCGCGGCCGGCTGCGACGGGTACATCCCGAAGCCGATCGACATCGCGACGTTCGCCGCCAGCGTGCGCGCCCATCTGAGCGAGAGCGCGGTTTCGTAGGGATCGGCGGGCGCCCCGGCCCGGGGTGCGTCGCAGGCGTTGCACGGTTTCCCGCACGAGGGACGTCCCCGGGCCCACCGCGTCGCGGCAGCGTCGCTGACGGTCGCGGCCAGGGGGTCGGGGCTGTCGCGCACCGGGCTGCGTGCGCTCGCCGCCGCCACGCTCGCGGCCCTGGTCGCCAGGTTGGCGGCCCTCGTTGGCACCGGCGTCCAGGTCTGGCCAGTCATGCGTCGACTGAACGGTGGCGCACGGCATCGCCAGAACTGGTGCCTCGGGCCACTCTTCTTTTAAAACATCCAAAACTACCAAAACGTCTAAAGTAGTGATGTTGGACGTCGAAAAGCACTCATCCCCTCGCCGGAGTTCCCATGTCCATTGCAGCCCTGTCTCTCTGCGGCTCGTCCCCGAGTCCGCGGCCCGTCGTCGTAAGTCGCCGCCCTTCGGGCGTGCTGCTCGTCGACGACGACATCTTCATGCTGGGCGTGCTGGACGACATGCTGCGAGACCTCGGAGTGACCCGCATCACCAAGGCCATGGGCGGCATGGCGGCATTGGCGGCGCTCGACGCGATGCCGGCGGCGCCGGAGCTGGTTCTGTGCGACCTGAACATGCCCGGCGGCGACGGTTTCGAGTTCTTGCAGGCCCTGGGCGCGCGCGGGTTCAGGGGCGCCCTGGTGCTGATGTCGGGCATGGACATCCGCACGATGCATTCGGCCACGCTGATGGCGCGGTTCCACCGGCTGAAGGTGGCGGCCTGCCTGAGCAAGCCCATCAGCGCCTCTGCGCTGGCCGCCGTCATCGGCAACATGGCCTGACCGGGAGCGCCCACATGCGCGAGACTTCCGACACGCCGGGGCCGGCGCCGACCTTGCTGATCGTCGACGACCAGGCGATCAACGTGCGGGCCATGCATTCGGCGTTCGCGCCGGACCACCGCGTGCTGATGGCCACCGGCGGTGTCGATGCGCTGAGGATCTGCCGCGAGAGCCTGCCCGACCTGATCCTGCTGGACGTGGTGATGCCGGACCTGGGCGGCCACGAGGTGTGCCGCCAGTTGAAGGCCGATCCGCGCACCTGCGACATCCCCATCATCTTCGTCACGGCACAGGACGAGCCCAGCCAGGAGATGCTGGGCTTGCAGATGGGCGCGGTGGACTTCATCGGCAAGCCCGTGAACCCGGCCGTGATGCGCGCGCGCGTCAGGACGCACCTCGAACTGCGGCGCACCGCGCGCCACCTGGCCCTGCTCAACGAGTCGCTCGAGCTGCGCATCGCGGATCGCACGCGCGACCTCGAGGCCGCGCTGAAGGCGGCCGCCCTGGCCAACCGGATCAAGAGCGAGTTCCTGTCCAACATCAGCCACGAGATCCTCACGCCGATCAACGGCGTGGTGGGCATGGCCTACCTCGCGTTGCGCGCCGATCCTGGACCGACGTTGCGCGGCTACCTGGACAACATCAGCGTTTGCGGACAACACCTGCTCGAGCTCGTCGAGGACATTCTGGACTTTTCCAGCCTCGCTTCGAACGAGGTCGCCCTGGAGCACATCGAGTTCGAGCTGTCCGACGTGATGAGCGGCGTGGCCAGCCAGACCCTGGCCGCAGCGGGTGCCAAGGGGCTCGCACTGTCGTTCGACGTCGACCCGACCCTCGCCGGCCTGTTCGTGGGCGACCCGCTGCGCATCGGGCAGGTGCTGCTCCACTACGTCGCCAACGCGACCAAGTTCAGCACCACGGGCCGCATTCGGGTCGTCGCGGCCCGACTGTCCTGCGGCCCGGATTTCGACGAGGTCAGGATGGAGGTGCGGGACGATGGCGTGGGCATGGACGAAGCCGAGGCCGCCGGGCTGTTCCAGGCCTTCCACCAGGTGGACGGTTCGTTCTCGCGGCGATTCGGCGGCAACGGGCTGGGTCTGGCGACATGCAGGGAAGTCGCCACGCTGATGGGCGGCGAAGTGGGCGTCAACAGCGCGCCCGGTGCCGGCAGCACGTTCTGGTTCACGGTGAAGCTGGCCCGCGCCAGGCCCTCGCTGCCGCGACGCGGCACCGACGCAGCGGCACACGCGGCGGAGGATCCGCTGCGCGGCGCTCGCGTGCTGGTGGCGGAGGACAACCCGGTCAATCGTGCGCTCGCGGCGGGACTGCTCGAGGCCGTCGGCGTCCAGGTCGACATGGTGGAGGACGGGCGCCAGGTCATCGCGCAGGCGCGCCTGTGTGCCTACGACTGCATCCTGATGGACGTGCAGATGCCGGTCATGGATGGCATCGAGGCGACCCGGCGTCTCCGGGCCGATCCCGCCCTGCGACGGCTGCCCATCCTCGCGCTCACCGCGAACGTGGGCCGCGAGGACCGGTCGCGCTGCCTGGAATGCGGCATGGACGACGTCATCGCCAAACCCGTGAATCCGGACAATCTCTACGCCGCGCTGCGCAAGTGGCTGCCGAGGCCGACCGGATGTCCGACGCATGTCGATGTCGACGAACCGACGCGTTCCGTGCTCGCGAACGCCGTCGAGAGCGTGGTCGACCTGCGCATCCTCGAGAAGAGCGCAGGGGGCGATCCGGTCCGCTTCCAGCGTTTTGCAAGGCTGTTCATCGAATCGGTGTCGGGCACTCTCGCGGAACTGGACCAGGCGCTGGCCGCCGAGGATCTGGGCAAGCTGGCCGATCTCGGCCATCGGCTCAAGAGTTCGTCCTCGATGGTGGGCGCACTCGGATTCGCCGCGATGTGCCAGCGACTCGAGAACATGCGCGACGACGCGACGCTGCTGCAGGCCCGCGAGGTCGTCGACCGGATGCCGGACATCCTGGCCATCGTCAGCGCCGAACTCGCGAAAGGCCTGGAATGACGGCCCTTCGAAGCCTCGGCGAGCGCATCGATCGCCTCGCGACGGCGCGGATGGTCAAGCCTTTCAAACTGCCGCAATCGCCCGGCGCGGCCTCCAGGCCGATCCTGCCATGAACACGTCGCTGTCCTTGCCCTCCGATCTCACGATCTGC
Source organism: uncultured beta proteobacterium (assembly GCA_903845345.1). Taxonomy (GTDB): domain Bacteria; phylum Pseudomonadota; class Gammaproteobacteria; order Burkholderiales; family Burkholderiaceae_C; genus Scleromatobacter. The sequence goes on along the minus strand of CAIMXF010000442.1, from coordinate 506 downwards.
AACGTGCGCGCGCTGCATGCCGACTGGCACTCCGGCCTGGCCGACGACCCGCAGCCGCGTGCGGCGGGCTTCCAGTTCCGCGTTCGCGCCGACCTGGTCGACGACGTCGATGCCGCCGGCATCCAGCTGCTGCTCGCGCTCAGGAGTTCGGTGCAGGCCCTCGGCGGAACGTTCGTGATCGTCGATCCAAGCGCTCCGATGGTCGCCGCCTGCACCGGGCTCGGTCTCTCGAGCCTGTTTGCCGCGGCAACGGGCCCGGAGTCGTCGCCATGAGCGCCGGCCGCGACGACGACGGCTTCGTCAGGGAAGCGCTGCCCGGCTTCCTCGGCGAGCCGGACGAACGGGTCTGCGCGTTCACGCACCACGTCGAGACGCTGCTCGACCTGCTGCGCGAGGGGCGCGTGCACCTGACGCCCGCACCGAGCACCGTGCTCCTGCGTTCGAGCGACCAGATCCGGGCGATCGTCGCCGAGTGCGCAGCGGCCGTCGTGCCGTCGCCCGAGGAC
>CAIMXF010000441.1 GCA_903845345.1 uncultured beta proteobacterium | reverse complement strand
GGGCACATCGTGGGCGTCAACGTGGCCACGCGCCGCGACGGCCAGCAGATCAGCTTCCTGGTGCCGGGAGAGTTCGCACAGGCGCTCATCGCGCGCAGCGCCAACGCGAAGCCGATCACCGGCTCGGTGGAAGCCGAGATGGCGCGCCAGCTGCTCGTGCACCAGCAGGCGCTCACCACGCGCTTCGTGGCGCTGCCGTGGCGTGAGACCAAGCATGCGCACTACAGCGTGCCGGTGCCGCAGGAAGACTTCATGCGCTGCTGGGGCTCGTCGAACCCGTCGGAATCGAAGGGGCTGTCGTTCGAACGCTCCGATTGCCAGATGGACACCGCCATCTTCATCAACGAGTCGCTGCGCACCGGCGACCTCGCGGTGCGCCACGAGGTCTACGACGGCAGCAAGCTCGGCGCGCTGCGCTTCGCCCAGGAGGCGGGCATGAGCTTCCGCAACGAGGGCATGGGCCGGCGCACGCACGACCTGACGGCGCCCAAGTGCCAGGAAGACTTCGTCGAGAACGCCGGCCTGCCGATGCGCACCGTGATGTGCCTGCGCGCCTACCGCCGCCTGCCGGGGCTGTACGACGTCGCGGTGCTGTCGCAGTCGGTGGACGCCAGGACCGAGGGCGTGCAGGGCCGCTTCGACGCCCGCGGCGTGAGCTTCCAGAACGCCATGCTGCTGGCCAGACACTACCTCCAAGGATTCGCATGGAAACGCTCGCCCTGATCGAGACGCTCGACCGGGACGGCCAGCCGCGCCAGGTCCTGCGGGTCTCGCAGTGGCCGGTGCGCATCGGTCGCGCGATCGACTGCGACCTCGTGCTCGACGACCCTCACGTGGCGCCGCACCACGCCACCCTCGCATGGCGCGACGACGGCCTGCACGTCGAGCCGGCCGCGACGGTCAACGGCGTGCGCCTGGGCCGCGCGGCCATCGCGCCCGGGTCGGCGCCGCTGTTGCCGGCCACGAGCCAGATGACGCTCGGTGCGACGACGCTGCGCGTGCGCCTCGCCGGCGAGGTGCTGCCCCCGGAGCAGCGCCTGCTGGACCTGCAGCAGTACGAGCGACGCCACGCGCTCACGCTGATGGCGCTGATCCTGTTCGCCGCGGTGTGGAAGGGCTTCGAGCTGTGGCTGGAGACGATGCCCGGCACACAAGGCTCGGTGCTGGCCTGGAACTACCTGTCGGCGCCGGCCGGACTCGTCGTGTGGTGCGCGCTGTGGGCCATCGGCTCGATGATCTTCCAGCGCCGCTTCGCTTTCTGGGCGCACCTGCACGTCGCGCTCACGTGGCTCATGGTGGCAGTCGTGGTCGAGGCCGTGACGGGGCAGCTCGCGTTCGCGCTGTCGATGCCGTCCATCGAGAAGCTGGGTCGCGTCGTGTTCGTGCTCGCCATCGCGATGATGCTGTGGCGCCACGTGGGCCTGTTGATGCCGACGCGGCGGCGTGCGTTCGCCGTGGCGATCGGCAGCGCCCTCGCGGTAGGCGGGGGCCTGCTGCTGATCGACCGCTCGATGCAGCAGCAGCCGCTGATCGGCGACCTCTACCTCGGCACGATCTCGCTGCCGGCGGTGCGGCTGGTCAAGCCGGTGTCGGCCGACGCCTTCGTGAAGTCGGCCGCGCCGCTCGAGAAGACCTTGTCGAAATGGGCCAGGCCCGACGACGGCGACGACGACGACGAGCCCGAAGGCGGCGACGACGATTGAGCGGCGTGCGCGGGCGGTCAGGCGACACGCGCCTTGCCCCACGACGCCATCGCTTCGTCGACGTGCGGGCCGCGCGCCGCGTCAGTCGACATCCACCGGCTTGTGCTCCTTGCGCAGCGCGTTCTGCACGCTCATCGGCGCCGGCTCGTAGTGCGAGAACGCGGTCGTGTAGTGGCCCTCGCCGCTGGTCATCGCATTGAGCCGGGTCGCGTAGGCGATCAGCTCCGCGGCCGGTGCCTGGCCGCGCACGATCATCGCGCCGCCCGGCTGCGCCTCGGTGCCGTTGACCTGGCCGCGGCGTGACGCCAGGTCGCCGGTGATGTCGCCCATCGCGCTCGCGGGCGCGAGGATCTCCACGTCGACGATGGGTTCGAGCACGATCGGCCGCGCTTCCATGATCGCGACCCACGTCGCCTTGCGCGCCGCGGTGGCGAAGGCGATGTCCTTCGAGTCGACGCTGTGGCTCTTGCCGTCGTGCACCGTCACGCGGATGTCCTCCACCGCGTAGCCCGCGATCACGCCCGCGGCCAGCGCCTCGCGCACGCCTTTTTCGACCGCCGGCATGAAGCTGGTCGGGATCGCGCCGCCCTTGACGACGTCGACGAACTCGAAGCCCGCGCCGCGCGCCAGCGGCTCCACGCGAAGAAACACCTCGCCGAACTGCCCGGCGCCGCCGGTCTGCTTCCTGTGGCGATGGTGGCCTTCGGCGCTCGCGGTGATGGTCTCGCGGTAGGCGGTGCGCGGCGGGCGCGTCTCGACCTCGAACTTGTGCACGTCGCGCAGCCGCTCCAGCAGCATGCGCAGGTGCAGCTCGCCGAGTCCCTTGACGACGGTCTCGCGCGTGGCCGCGACCCGCTCGATGCGCAGGCACGGATCCTCGTCGACGGAGCGCTGCACCAGGTCCCACAGCCGCTGCTCGTCGCCGTGGCGCTTCGGCTCGATCGCGACGCCGTGCACCGGCACCGGGAACGCGAGCGCCTTCAGGCGGATGTGGCTGTCCTCGGCCGCGTCGTGCAGCACCGCGTCGAAATGCAGCGCGTCGACCTTCGCGATCGCGCAGATGTCGCCCGGCAGCGCGCGCGAGATCTCCACGTGCTCGCCGCCCTGCAGCCGGAACAGGTGGCCGACCTTGAAGCACTTGCGCGCGTCGCCGACGAACAGCTGGCTGTCGCGCGTGATCGTGCCCTGGTGCACGCGCAGCACGCCCATCTTGCCGACGTACGGGTCGACGGTGATCTTGAACACGTGGGCCAGCACGTGCTTGCCGGCGTCGGGCGACGCATGGACCAGCGTCGCCTCCGCACCTTCGCCGTCGAGGAAGTCGGGCGGGTTGCCCTCGGTCGGATTGGGCAGCAGCTTCGTGATGACGTCGAGCAGCTCGGCCACGCCCGCGCCCGTCTTCGCGGAGACGAAGCACACCGGGATCAGGTGGCCCTCGCGCAGCGCCTGCTCGAGCGGCGCGTGCAGCTCGGTGGCCTCGACATCGCCCTGGTTGAGATAACGGTCGACGAACTCGGCGTCGACCTCGACCACCTGCTCGACCAGCGCCTGGTGCGCCGCTTCGGGCGACGAGAAATCGGCTTCGCCGTCGCGATTGAAGAAGCAGTCGACGACGCGCGTGCCGCTGTCGGCGGGCAGGTTGAGCGGCAGGCATTCACGGCCGAACACCTCGCGGATCTGCGCGAGGACGGCGGCGCAGTCGGCGCCGGGCACGTCGATGCGGTTGACGACGATCATGCGGGCTAGCCTGCGTTCGGCGGCGTGGGCCATCATGCGCTGCGCGGTCGAATCGACGCCGGTCGCGGCGCCGATGACGATACAGGCCGTCTCGACGGCCTCCAGCGCCGGCAGCGACTGCCCGACGAATTCGAGGGCGCCGGGCGTGTCGAGCAGCTGGATGCGGACGCCGCCATGCTCGCAATTGACGACGGCGGTGCTGAGCGAATGCTGGACGCGCTTCTCGAGCGGGTCGTGGTCGCTGACGGTCGAGCCGCGTTCGACGCTGCCGGCGGTCTTGATGGCGCCGGCGCGCAGCAGCAAGGCCTCGGTGAGCGTGGTCTTGCCGGTGGCCGAGGCGCCCACCAGTGCCACGTTGCGGATCGCCGCAATATCGGTGGATTCGAAGATGGTCATGGCGCGTGTCTCCACGGGCCGGGACGCCATGCGGCACCGCGGCGACCCGAACCGCGACACGGCCGGATGGCATGGCCTTCGAGACTACGCCGCCGTGCCAGGGTGCGCAAGCGGCTTTGCACCGCTACTGGAAAGCCACCTCGGCGAAGCCTCTGAGCTTGCGGCTGTGCAGCTTGTCCACGCCGGACCCGCGCAACAGCTCCAGCGCCCGGATGCCGATGCGCAGATGCTGCTCCACGCGCTCGCGGTAGAAGTGGTTGGCCATGCCGGGCAGCTTGATCTCGCCGTGAAGCGGCTTGTCGGAGACGCACAGCAAGGTGCCGTACGGCACGCGGAAGCGGAAGCCGTTGGCGGCGATCGTGGCCGATTCCATGTCGAGCGCGATCGCGCGGCTCTGGCTGAAGCGACGCTCCGGACCCGGATGCGGCAGCAGCTCCCAGTTGCGGTTGTCGGTCGACGCCACGGTGCCCGTTCGCATCACGCGCTTCAGGTCGAAGCCGGCCAGCTGCGTGACGTCGGCGACGGCCTGCTCGATGGCCACCTGAACCTCCGCGAGCGGCGGGATCGGCACCCACAGCGGCAGCTCCTCGTCGAGCACGTGGTCCTCGCGGACGTAGCCGTGCGCGAGCACGTAGTCGCCCAGCTGCTGCGTGGTGCGCAGGCCCGCGCAGTGGCCCAGCATGATCCAGGCGTGCGGCCGCAGGACCGCGATGTGGTCGCTGATGTTCTTCGCGTTGGACGGCCCGACGCCGATGTTGACCATCGTGATGCCGCTGTTGTCGGCGCGGCGCAGGTGGTACGCGGGCATCTGCGGCAGTCGCGGCGGCGCGCTGCCGATCGGGCCGACCGGGTTCGTGAGGCCGGCGCGCATCGTGACGACGTTCCCGGGCTCGACGAACGCGTCGTACACCGAGTCGGCATGCGCCATCTCGCGGTGGCCCAGCGCGATGAACTCGTCGATGTAGAACTGGTAGTTCGTGAACAGCACGAAGTTCTGGAAGTGGTCGGGCGCGGTGCCGGTGTAGTGGCGCAGGCGGTGCAGCGAGTAGTCGACGCGCGGTGCGGTGAACAGCGCCAGCGGCAGCGGGTCGGTCGGACCGGGCTCGTGGGTGCCGTTGGCGATGCCGTCGTCCATCGCCGCGAGGTTGGGCAGGTCGAACAGGTCGCGCAGCTGCAGGCGTTGCGCCGCGGTGAGCGTGCCCTCGACGTGGTCGTGCTCGGCGAAGCTGAAGTGCAGCGGCATCGGCTCGCGGCTGACGCCCACCTCGATCTTCACGCCGTGATGCTGGATCAGCAGGCGGAACTGCTCGCGGTAGTAGTCGACGAACAGCTCGGGCCGCGTCAGTGTCGTCTCGAAAGTGCCGGGGCCGGCGACGAATCCGTAGCTCGAGACCGAGTCCGCGCGCGCCACCGTGTCGATGTGCACGCGCACGCTCGGGTAGCACGCACGCACGTGCGACGCGGGCACCTGGCCGGCGACGAAGTCGTGCAGGTGCCTGCGCAGGTGATCGACGCCGGCCTGGTAGATCTGGCGCACGCGGTCGACCGCGGCATCGGGGTCTTCGAAGGATTCACGAGGGACGAGCAGCGGTTCGATCATGGCTTCATTGTCGATGAAACGCGTGACCGCGGCGCGTCCGGGAACGCCGCCGGATGCCGCCGCGCCGCGCGTTGCCTACACTGGCGGGGTTGCAAGGATGATGAACAACGTGACCAACGAATTCCGCGGCCGGCCCGAGCCCGAGGCGACTGCTGCTCCCACGCGTCCTCGGCACGGCCGGCCGATCGCGATGGTCGTGCTGTCCTGCGCCGTGTTTCTCGTCCCGTCGCTGGCCGCGCTGCCGCGCAAGCCGGTCGTCCTGCCCGGGGCGGCCGTCTCCGCCACGCCGCGAGCGGCTGCCTCGACCGCGTCCGCACCGGCGGCGGCCGGGGCCGCGGCTTCGGCACCGGTCGCCACCACCACCGATCTGGGGCAGTGGTGCGCGCGCCTCGCGCCGGCGGTGCCCGGCGTCGATGCGTCGGGTTGCCGCGCCTCGGGCCTGCAGCCGGGCGCGGGGCGCTCGGTGCACGGCGTGCCGCTGTGGGCCAACGACGTCCTGCCCGCCGCCGGCGCGCCGAAGTTCAAGGTGCTGCTGCTGGGCGGCATCCACGGCGACGAGCTGGCCTCGGTGTCGCTCGTCTTCGACTGGATCGCCCGCTCGAAGGGCGTGAAGGCGTCGGCCATGCCGCATCCGTCGAAGACCGCCCGGCCGACGATCGCCGACGTCGCCTGGCGCTTCGTGCCGCTGCTCAATCCCGACGGCCTGCTGCATTCGCCGTCCACCCGCGTCAACGCCCACGGCGTCGACCTCAACCGCAACTTTCCCACCGCCGACTGGGCGCGCGACGCGCAGCCCTACTGGATCCGGCACACGAAGAAGGATCCGCGCCGCTTCCCGGGGCCGCAGGCGCTGTCCGAACCCGAGTCGCGCTGGCTGCTGGCGCAGATCGACCAGTTCCATCCCGATCTGATCGTGTCGGTGCACGCGCCCTACGGCCTGCTCGATTTCGACGGCCCGCCGCCCGCGCCGCGCCGCCTCGGCAGCCTGCAGCTCGACCCGGTGGGCGTCTATCCGGGCTCGCTGGGCAACTACGGCGGCCTGGTGAAGAACGTTCCCGTGATGACGCTCGAGCTGAAGAACGCGCGCGCCGTGCCGCCGCGCGAACTCGCGGCGATGTGGAACGACCTGCAGCGCTGGCTCAACGAGCAGATGACCAACCCGGGCACGCAGGCGAGCGCGCAGCGCAGTCCGGTGCCGGGCACGAAGGCGGTCAACGCGGGGCGGCGCGTCGACTGAGCTTCCCCGCTTCGAGGGGTGGCCTTGGACGCGGGCGCGGCGCAGAATCCGCGCCACCGTCTTTCCACATCCCCCTGCAGGAGGGCCCGCCCATGAACGCTCGTCTTCGTCTCCGTCTTCTCGTCGCGGGTGCCGCCGCGCTGCCTTGCGTGTGCGTGCTGGCGCAGCCGCACATGCGTCCGGGCCTGTGGGAGGAGACCGTCCAGCTCAAGACGGACAACGCTCAGGCCAATGCCGCGATGGCGCAGATGAAGGAGAAGATGGCCAGCATGCCGCCCGAGCAGCGCGCCGCCATCGAGAAGATGATGGCCAGCCACGGCATGGGCATGACGCCGGGCGGCGCGCCCAACACGGTCCGCGTCTGCATCACCAAGGAGCAGATCGACCGCGGGTTCACGCCCGATCGCGACGGCCGCTGCTCGCGGGTGAACGTCACCACGTCCGGCAATGTCACCCGGTTCGATTTCAGCTGCGCGTCGGCCCACGACAACATCACCGGCCACGGCACCTTCACCGCGATGGGCGACTCGGCGTTCGCCGTCACCACCGTGGCCGACTCGACCAGCCAGAGCACGACCACGCACGTCCAGACCGACGTCGGCGGCAAGTTCGTCTCCAGCGACTGCGGCGACGTCAAGCCGATGGACGTGCCGCCGGTCAAGTGAGGCCGCCGGCCGGGCACGCGGCCTGCCGATGAGGCCGCGGTGCGCGTCGCCTGCATCCATCCCGCGGTGCGGCGCGTAGTGTCCTCATCAGCCGTGCGCCGCGCGGCAAGCCCGCCGCTGCCATGACCGAGTCCTTCCGTCCGATCGCCCTCCAACCGCGCCGCGCGCTGCACTGGGTCGTCGGCGCCGCGCTGCTGGCCTGGGCCGCGTCGGCCGTGGCGGGCGCCGGCGCGGGGCTGCTCAACGCGATGGCGACGCTGCGCGGGCACCAGGGCCCTTCGGACGTGGCCTACGGCCCGCTGCCGCGCCAGCGCTTCGACGTCTACGTCCCCGGCACGTCGATCGACGCGGCCGACAAGACCACCGGCTCGCCGCTGGTGATCTTCATCTACGGCGGCTCTTGGAGCATGGGCAGCCGGCGCGACTACCGCTTCGCCGGCGAGGCGCTCGCCGCGCGCGGCTTCACGGTGATGGTGGTCGACTACCGCCTCTATCCCGAGGTGAAGTACCCCGACTTCCTCGAGGACTGCGCGCGGGCCGTGGGCTACGGCCTGGAACACGCGCGCGAGCTCGGCGCCGATCCGCACCGTGTCTTCCTCTACGGCCACAGCGCCGGCGCCTACAACGTGGCGATGCTGGCGCTCGACCCGCGCTGGCTGCGCGCGACGGGCCATTCGCCCGACGAGCTGGCCGGCTGGGTCGGCCTTGCCGGCCCGTACAACTTCCTGCCGATCGAGGATCCCGGCGTCAAGCTCGTCTTCGACTGGCCCGACACTTCGCCCGACACGCAGCCGATCAACCACGTCGGCGATCTCGCCCGCCCGCTGCCGGTGTTCCTCGGCGCGGCGGTGCACGACAAGCTCGTGTATCCCCAGCAGAACAGCATTCCGCTGAAGGACAGGATGACGGCGCGCGGAGCGCCCGTCACGTTCAGGACCTACGAGCACGTGAACCACGCGCTGCTGGTGGGCGCGCTGTCATGGCCGCTGACCGGCTTCGCGCCGGTACTCGACGACACCGTGGCATTCATGCGCGCGGCGGCGCCGGTCGCGGCCGCGCCGTTGGCTGCGGCGCGATAGTGTCGTCGCGACTCGCGCAGCCGGGTCATCGCGAGGTCGAGTTGGGATTTCAGCGTGCCTGGCGGAATCAGGATCCCGCAGACGGGGATCAACACGTCGGGGCTGATGAGACGGCGCAGGGATCCATGGCGCGGTGTCCTTCGAGCGAGGCCCCCTGGATGCGCGCCGCCCGCCGATCGGACGCATCGGCGCCGAAAACATTTTCAGCAGGCCTGGTATTTCCAGTGCCGCGTCTTGCCTTCGGCGATCCATTCGGCCGCCTGCGCGACGCGCGACGCCCGCGTCGCCTCGCGCCTGGCCTCGATGATCCATTCCACGTACTCGCGCTGCTGGCTGGCGGTGAAGCCGTCGAAGATCTTGCGGGCGCCGCGCTGCGCGCGCAGCGCGGCGGCGAGGTCGTCCGGCACGGCCGGCGCCTCGCGTCTCGGCTTGGGCGGCGGCGGCGCGCCGGCCTTTGTCTCGAGCGCCTCGGTCCAGGCCTTGCGCGCCTCGAGGATCAACGTGCGCAGCGCCGCCGCCTCGGGCAGGTCGGCCAGCGACTCGATGCGGCCGAACTGGCCCATGGCGGGCTCTCGCTGGCCGGCGGCCTCTTCCGCGATCGCCCGTCCGCCGCGCCAGAACCCGAGCGAACAATGCGCCTTGAAGGCCGCCATGTTGGCGAACGGCCGGCCGTCCAGCAGGAAGAACGGGTGGCTCCACTTGATCGCCTCGGTGACGTCGGGCAACGCGGCGTGCATCGCCGTGCGCACGTGCTCGAGCGGCTCGCGCGCGAACGGCGCGGCCTGGGCGATGTAGTCGTCGACGCGCGGATCGCGGGCGGAGGCGGAGGTCTTGGAACTCGGCATGGGCGCCGACTTTAGGCCCTGGCCCGGCACCCCCGCAAGGGGATTTCGACCGAGCTGCGCGGGCCGCCCCGCCCCTTGACGACCATCGACGCACCGAGAAGGTTGCGATGCCGGGGCATGCGTCTTGCCGTTGGACACGACGGATCGAATCGCGAGGACGCCATGCCGCAGCAGGACCCCACCTGTCCCAAGCCAACCTTCGCGAGGCAGGCGCAGTCCTGGCCCGGCCTCGCCAGCGGGATGGCGTCGCCGCCCGATCACGGGGCGTCCTGCCGCGCGCGGGTGGACGACGCGGGGAAAGGCCTCGGCGAGACGGGCATTCGCGTCGACGCCGTTGCGCCCGGGCCCTGACGCGTGACCCGGCGCGATCCGACCCAGGCCACCGTCGCCGCGCGCGACGGCTTCGTGCGCGTGCGCGGCGCGCGCGAGCACAACCTCAAGGACGTCGACGTCGCGATCCCGCGCGACGCCCTGGTCGTGTTCACCGGCGTCTCGGGCTCCGGAAAATCGTCGCTCGCGTTCGGCACGATCTACGCCGAGGCGCAACGGCGCTACTTCGAATCGGTGGCGCCGTACGCGCGGCGGCTGATCGACCAGGTCGGCGTTCCCGACGTCGACGACATCACCGGCCTGCCGCCGGCCGTCGCGCTGCAGCAGGCGCGCGGCACGCCGGGCGCGCGTTCGTCGGTGGGCAGCGTGTCGCAGCTGTCGAGCCTCGTGCGCATGCTGTACTCGCGCGCCGGCAGCTATCCGGCAAGGCAGCCGATGCTGTATGCCGAGGACTTCTCGCCCAACACCGCGCAGGGCGCCTGTCCCGGCTGCCACGGCCTGGGCCGCGTGTTCGAGGTCACCGAGCAGACCATGGTGCCCGACCCGTCGCTGTCGATCCGCGAGCGCGCGGTCGCCTCGTGGCCGCCCGCGTGGCACGGACAGAACCTGCGCGACATCCTCGTCACGCTGGGCGTCGACGTCGACCGGCCCTGGCGCGACTTGCCGAAGAAGGATCGCGACTGGATCCTGTTCACGGAGGATCAGCCGACCGTGCCCGTCTACGCCGGTTTCACGCCGGCCGAGACCAAGGCTGCGCTCAGGTCGAAGATGGCGCCGAGCTACCAGGGCACGTTCATGGGCGCGCGCAAGTACGTGCTGCACACGTTCGCGGCCACGCAGAGCGCGCTCATGAAGAAGCGCGTGTCGCGCTACATGATCGGCGGGCCGTGCCCCGTGTGCGACGGCAAGCGGCTCAAGCGCGAGGCGTTGTCGGTGACGTTCGCGGGCGTCGACATCGGCACGCTGGGGCAGATGTCGCTGGATCGCGTCGCCGCGCTGCTCGCGCCCGCCGCCGCAGGCCGCTTCGACGCCGTCGCGCCCGCGCGTGGCCCGGCCGCGCCCACGCGCGCGCAAGCCCGCGAGGATACGGCACGCCGTATCGTCGCCGGCGGCTCGGCACACGCCGCGGCGCCGGATGTCCGCCGCACGCCCAACCTGTCCGAGGAGAAGCGCATCGCGGCCCGGCGCATCGCGCAGGACCTGTGCGCCCGCATCGCGACCCTGCAGGCTCTGGGCCTCGGCTACCTCGCCATGGAACGCAGCACGCCGACGCTGTCGCCCGGCGAGCTGCAACGCCTGCGACTGGCCACGCAGATCCGCTCGAACCTGTTCGGCGTGGTCTACGTGCTGGACGAGCCCACCGCCGGGCTGCATCCGGCCGACGGCGAGGCCCTGCTCGATGCGCTCGACCAGCTGAAGGCGCAGGGCAACTCGCTGTTCGTCGTCGAGCACGATCTCGAAGTGATGCGGCGCGCCGACTGGCTCGTCGACGTCGGGCCCGATGCCGGCGAAAAGGGCGGCGAGGTGTTGTACAGCGGGCCGCCCGAGGGCCGGCGCGACGTTGCGGCCTCGCGCACCGCGCGCTACCTGTTCGCGGACGCAGTGCCACGCGCGAAGCCGCCGCGCACGCCCACGCGCTGGCTCGAGCTGCGCGGACTCGCGCGCAACAACCTGAACGACCTGTCCGCGCGCTTTCCGCTGGGGCTGTTCACGGCGGTCACCGGCGTGTCGGGCTCGGGCAAGTCCAGCCTGGTGAGCCAGGCGCTCGTCGAGCTGGTCTGCGCGCATCTCGGCCACGAGCCCGATCATCCGGAGGACGACGTCGACGACGCCGCACCGGAAGTCGTGCTGCCCACGCGCGGGCGGCTGCATGCGGGCGCCGAGCACGTGCGGCGGCTCGTGCGCGTCGACCAGAAACCGATCGGCCGCACGCCGCGGTCCAACCTCGCGACCTACACGGGCCTGTTCGACGCGGTGCGCAAGCTCTACGCGGCCACGCCCGCGGCGCGCAAGCGTGGCTACGACGCCGGCCGCTTCTCGTTCAACGTCGCCAAGGGCCGCTGCGAGACCTGCGAGGGCGAGGGCTTCGTGAGCGTCGAGCTGCTGTTCATGCCCAGCGTCTACGCGCCGTGTCCCGCCTGCCACGGCGCGCGCTACAACGAGGACACGCTGAGGATCGCGTGGCACGGCAAGCACATCGCCGACGTGCTCGCGATGACCGTCGACGACGCTTGGGCCTTCTTCGCCGACGAGCCCGCCGTGCGCAAGCCGCTGGGGCTGCTGCGCGACATCGGGCTCGGCTACCTGCGTCTGGGCCAGCCGGCCACCGAGTTGTCGGGCGGCGAGGCGCAGCGCATCAAGTTGGCCACGGAGCTGCAACGCCCGCAGCGCGGCGACACGCTGTACGTGCTCGACGAGCCCAGCACGGGGCTGCATCCGTCGGATGTGGACCGGTTGATGGCGCAGTTGCAGGGCCTGGTCGATGCGGGCAACACGGTGGTCGTCGTGGAGCACGAGATGCGGCTCGTCGCGGCCAGCGACTGGGTGATCGACATGGGCCCGGGCGCGGGCGACGAGGGCGGCCGCATCGTGGCCTGCGGCACGCCGGAGCACGTGGCATGCGATCGCACGAGCCGCACCGCCGAGTACCTGCGCGCGACGCTGGCCCGCGACGCGTGAGCGTCAATCGATCCGCAAGCCCGGCCAGACGCGGCCGCCGCCGACGGGATAGCAGACCGACCCCGACGGCGGCGCCTGCGGTCTGCTGCCGGTGAACGCGCCGAAGGCGGGCAGCACCAGCAGCCCGTCGACCAGGCAGAAGCACGCGAGCCGCTGGTGGTCGCGCGCGGGGCCGCGCAGCGTCACGGCCGGATGCCAGTGGCCGGCCAGCACGGTGCCCGCGGCCGCGCGCTGCGGATGATGGCAGGCGACGAGTCCCGGTGCGCCGGCGACGGGCCAGGGCTCGTCGACGATCTCGAAGTCCAGCGACGGCGGCGGATCGCCGGCGTGCGAGTCGTGGTTGCCGCGCACCAGCACGCAGCGCAGGTCGGCGTGCGCGGCGCGCCACGCGTGCAGCGGCGCGATCGATGCGGCACGTTGCGCGTGCTTCGAATGCAGCAGGTCGCCGAGGAAGACGACGCATCGCGCCGCATGTGCCTGCACCAGGGCCGCGAGTCGCTGCAGGTTGTCCTGCGTCGTGCCGGAGGGCACCGGCAGCCCGCGCGCGCGGAACGTCGCCGACTTGCCCAGGTGCAGGTCGGCGACGAACAGCGTGCGCGACTCGGCGTGCCACGCGGCGCTCTCGGGCAGCAGCCAGAGTTCCTGGCCGGCGATGCGAAGCAGCTGCGCGTCGTTCATGCGCGTGGCCGGCGTCGCGTTCGCGGCGCACGCTTCTTCGGCTCCTCGCGATCAAGCTGGATCGCCTCCTGCGCCGTCTCCTGCATCGCGCTGCGCGCGAACACGTCCTTCGCGTCCTCGTGCGCCGTGCCGACCGCCTCGCCGCCGGCGCGGCCCTCGAGGTCGGCCACCATGCGTGCGATGCGGTCGGACAGAGACTCGTTGGTCAGCTTCTCGCGGAAGCGCTCCACCATCAGCGGAAACGCGAGCGGCGACGGCCGCGCGAGCTCGATCGCGACCAACTGCTGCGACTGCATGCGACGCAGCGCCGCGGCGAGCTGCGCGACGTCGAGTTCCTGGCTCAGCAACTCGGCCTCGGCCTGCGCCAGCAGGCGGTTGCCGGGGTCGTACTTGCTGAACACGTCGTAGAACAGGCTGGCCGACGCCTGCAGCTGGCGGCTCGATTGCCGCTCGCCCGGATGCGACTGGAAGATCAACCCGGCGATGCGCGCGATCTCGCGAAAGCGCCGGCGCGACAACTCGGTCGCGTTGAGGCTGGCCAGCACTTCGGCCAGCAGGCCGTCGCGGTCGTCGGGCGTCGCGAGCAGTTGCGGCAGGCGCTGCTTCCATGCGATCTCGCGCGTGCCGAGCAGCTCGAGTCCGTAGTCGTTGACCGCGATCGAGAACGTCGCCTGCTCCGGCTGCGCCGCACGCCAGGCAATCAGGCTGGCGAGACCGAGATGCACGAGACGTCCCGCGAACGGATAGAGGAACAGGTGCCAGCCCTCGCGGCTCTTCCACGTCTCGGCGACGAGCGCCGTCGGCGTCGGCAGCGCCGACCAGCGCCGCTGGATGTCCAGCAACGGCCGCACGCATTGCATCTCGGGGCTGTCGAAGACGCCGTGGTCGGCGGCGTCGAGCTCGCGCAGCACGGCGTCGGCGAGCGTGTTCGACAGGGGCATGCGTCCGCCGTTCCAGCGCGGCACCGCGGCGCGCCCGGCCGTCGCCTTCTTCACGTAGGCCGTCATCTGGTGGATGCGCACGAGCTCCAGCAGGCGCCCGCCGAACAGGAAGCAGTCGCCGGGCTTCATGCGCGCGATGAAGCTCTCCTCGACGCTGCCCAGCGCGCCGCCCTGCAGGTACTGCACGTTGATGCTGGCGTCGCTGACGATGGTGCCGATGTTGACCCGGTGGCGGCGCGCCAGGCGCGCGTCCGGCACGCGCCAGACGCCGTCGTCGTCGGGCGCGACGCGCTGGAAGTCCGGATAGGACGCGAGCGACGGGCCGCCCTGGCGCACGAAGTCCAGGCACCACTGCCAGCTCGCGTCGGCGAGGTCGCGGTAGGCGGTGGTGCTGCGCACCTCGACCAGCAGGTCGTCCGGCACGAAGCCGCCGCCCAGCG
>CAIMXF010000440.1 GCA_903845345.1 uncultured beta proteobacterium | reverse complement strand
CTGTCGACGCCCATCATCAACCCGCCGCAGTCGGCCATCCTGGGCGTGCACGCGACCAAGGATCGCGCGGTCGTGGTCAACGGCGAGATCGTCATTCGCCCGATGAACTACCTCGCGATGTCCTCCGACCACCGCATCATCGACGGCCGCGAAGCCGTCCTGGGACTGGTCGCCATGAAGGACGCGCTGGAAGATCCGTCGCGCCTGCTGTTCGACATTTGAGCCCCACGGTCGCTGGCGCTCCCTGCCCCCGAGGGGCCGGCCGCGAGCGGCCCGGCGAAGCCGGATCCGGCGCTCCCTTGAATCTCTCGGGGGCGTGCGAGCGGCGGCGCCGGCGAGGTCAACGGGCCTTCGGCCCGAACTTAGGAAAAATGTATGGCAAAGAACTTTGACGTCGTCGTCGTCGGCGGCGGTCCCGGCGGCTACATCGCGGCGATCCGCGCGGCGCAACTGGGCTTCAACACGGCCTGCGTCGACGAGTGGAAGAACGAGAAAGGCGGCCCGGCCCCGGGCGGCACCTGCACCAACGTCGGCTGCATCCCGTCGAAGGCGCTGCTGCAGTCGTCGGAGCACTTCGAGCATGCGGGCCACGCGTTCGGCGACCACGGCATCAAGCTCGAGAACCTCGCGATCGACGTGCCGAAGATGCTGGCGCGCAAGAGCACCGTCGTGAAGCAGAACAACGACGGCATCCTGTACCTCTTCAAGAAGAACAAGGTCACGTTCTTCCACGGCCGCGCGAGCTTCGTGAAGGCGCTCGACGGCGGCTACGAGCTGAAGGTGGCGGGCGCCGCGGAAGAGTCGATCACCGGCAAGCACGTGATCGTGGCGACGGGTTCCAACGCCCGCGCGCTGCCCGGCGCGCCGTTCGACGAGGACAAGATCCTGTCCAACGACGGCGCGCTGCGCATCGGCGGCGTGCCCAGGACGCTGGGCGTCATCGGCTCGGGCGTCATCGGCCTGGAGATGGGCTCGGTGTGGCGTCGCCTGGGTTCGCAGGTGACGATCCTCGAAGCCATGCCGGCGTTCCTGGCGGCGGCCGACGAATCGATCGCGAAGGAAGCCGCGAAGGTCTTCGCCAAGCAGAACCTGAAGATCGAGCTGAGCGTGAAGGTCACGAAGGTCGACACCAGCGGCGACGGCGTGAAGGTGTCGTACACCGACGCCAAGGGCGCCGAGCAGGTGCTGGCGGTCGACAAGCTGATCGTGTCGATCGGCCGCGTCGCCAACACCATCGGCCTGAACGCCGAGGCCGTCGGTCTCAAGCTGGACGAGCGCGGCATGGTCGTGGTCGACGGCGACTGCAGGACCAACCTGCCCAACGTCTGGGCCGTCGGCGACGTCGTGCGCGGCCCGATGCTGGCGCACAAGGCCGAGGAAGAAGGCGTCGCGGTCG
Source organism: uncultured beta proteobacterium (assembly GCA_903845345.1). Taxonomy (GTDB): domain Bacteria; phylum Pseudomonadota; class Gammaproteobacteria; order Burkholderiales; family Burkholderiaceae_C; genus Scleromatobacter. The sequence goes on along the minus strand of CAIMXF010000440.1, from coordinate 9,874 downwards.
CCGAGCGCATCGCCGGCCAGCACGGCCACGTCAACTTCAACACCGTGCCCTGGGTCATCTACACGAGCCCCGAGATCGCCTGGGTAGGACAGACCGAGCAGGCGCTCAAGGCCGAGGGCCGCGCCTACAAGTCAGGCCAGTTCCCGTTCCTCGCGAACGGTCGCGCGCGCGCGCTCGGCGACACCACGGGCTTCGTCAAGTTCCTCGCCGACGCGAAGACCGACGAGATCCTGGGCGTGCACATGATCGGCCCGATGGTCTCGGAGCTGATCTCGGAAGCCTGCGTCGCGATGGAGTTCAAGGCCTCGGCCGAGGACATCGCGCGGATCTGCCATGCGCACCCGTCGCTGTCGGAAGCCACGAAGGAAGCCGCGCTGGCGATCGACAAGCGCACCTTGAATTTTTAGTCATGACGGCCCCACGGTCGCGGGCGCTCCCTGCCCCCGAGGGGCCGGCCGCGAGCGGCCCGGCAGAGCCGGATCCGCAGCTCCCTTGAACTTCTCCTGGGAACGATGAGCGGCAGCGCCGGCAAGGTGCTGCCGCTCTTTTGTTGAGCCACAAGAATGCCGACCGTCACCGAGATTTACCATCAGACCCTGGCCGAACGCGGCTTCCAGGCCGACGAGGCGCAGCTGAACGCCGTCGCGGCGTTGCAGCGCTGCGAGGACGAGTGGGTGGCGTACAAGTCGCGCCGCGGCAACGCGATCACCAAGATGCTGGTGCGGCCGCCGATTCCGCGCGGCGTGTACATGTACGGCGGCGTCGGCCGCGGAAAGAGCTTCCTGATGGATTGCTTCTTCCAGGCCGTTCCGCTCAAGAGAAAGGTTCGCCTGCACTTCCACGAGTTCATGCGCGAGGTGCACCGCGAGCTGCAGGACCTCAAAGGCACGGCCGACCCGCTGCAGGAACTGGGCCGACGCATCTCGCTGCGCTACCGGCTGATCTGCTTCGACGAGTTCCACATCGCGGACGTCACCGACGCGATGATCCTGTACCGGCTGCTGGTGTCATTGTTCGACAACCGCGTCTCGTTCGTCACCACGTCCAATTTCAAGCCCGACGACCTCTACCCGAACGGGCTCAACCGCGAGCGCATCCTGCCCGCGATCGATCTGCTCAACGCGAAGCTGCAGGTGCTCAACGTCGACGCCGGCACCGACTACCGCCGCCGCACGCTGACCGACGCCAAGCTGTACCACACGCCGCTGGGGCCGGAGGCCGACGCCGACATGTCCGCCACCTTCGACCAGCTTGCCGAGGCGCGCGACGAGGATCCGCTGCTGCGCATCGAGCACCGCCAGATACGCGCCCGGCGGCGCGCCGGCGGCGTGGTCTGGTTCAACTTCCGCGAGCTGTGCGGCGGCCCGCGCTCGATGAACGACTACCTCGAGCTGGCGTCGCAGTTCCACACGCTGATGCTGTCGGACGTACCGCAGATGTCGCCGCGCCTGGCGGCCGAGGCGCGCCGCTTCACGTGGCTGGTGGACGTGCTCTACGACCGCCGCGTCAAGCTGGTGATGTCGGCTGCCGTCGCGCCCGAGGATCTGTACTCCGATGGTCCGCTGGCGCACGAGTTCCCGCGCACGATCTCGCGGCTGCGGGAGATGCAGTCCGAGGAATACCTGCACACCGACAAGCGCGACGTCGACACCGGCCTGACCTGAGCGCGCGCCGCGCGCCGCGCGCCTTCAGCCTTGCAGGCCGGAAAGGTTGTCGCCGCCGGTCGCGTCGTCCGGCGGCGCCGTGCGGGTGAGGCGCAGGCCGACCAGGAAGCTCGCGACCACGATGCCGATGATCAGGGTGGCGAACTGTCCCTGGTGGGCGTCGATCCAGCGATCCGCCGCGGACGACGCCTGCGCCGCGGCACCGAGCGCGGCGGTGCCGATGCTGATGCCGCTCACGCTCAGCGCCATCACGCGCGACGCGCGCGCCGCGCCGCGCAGCGTGCGCGCCATCAGCCGCGCGACGAACCAGCCGTTCAGGCCGTCGGTGGCGATCATGCCGACGACGAACGCGCCGGCCAGCAGGCCCACGGCCAGCAGGCCGCGGCTCGCGGTGCCGGTCACGGCCATCAACGCGGCCTGGCTCAGCGTGTCGAACGAGATCGCGAACAGCACGCCCACGCCCAGGATCGGCCAGGCGCCGGCGGCACGCAGCACGCGGCCATACAGCGTGCTGCGCCAGCCGGCGAAGGTCACGACGGTGCCCGGTGGCGTCGTGAACACGGCGAGCAGGTTGGACAGGCCGAGCAGCAGCAGGATGGCGATCGAGGCCCAGGCACCGAACGGTTCGAGCCAATGCGGCGCCTGCCAGGCGTGGGCGACGACGGCCACGCCGAACGCGACCGCCAGCACGACCCCGCCGTGGCCGACGGAGAACCACAGGCCGGTCAGGCGCGCGAGGGCGGGGCGCGTCGTGGCGTTGAATCGCGTCATCGCGTCGATCGCGGCCAGGTGGTCGGCGTCGATCCCGTGCCGGAGCCCGAGCACGAAGGCGAGGGCCGTGAGGCCGATCAGATCGGGGGCGGGCGTTGCGATGTCCATGTCTCGGTGCGACTGTAGACTTTTCGTTTCGCGTCGAGAGGCGCGCGTTCGCGGGGGTGTCGACGAAGGAACGGCGCCACGTGGGCGCCGTCCTCGTTCCGGCATCGCACGATCAGGTGATGGCCTCGACCCGCACCAGCACCAGCGAGAGGTTGTCGCCCGATCCGCGGGCGCGCTGGCGCGCCTTGCTGATCAGCATCTCGGTGGCCTCGCGCGGCGACAGCGCATTGATGATGGCGCCGATCTCGCGGGCGGTGAGGTAGTGCCACAGGCCGTCGCTGCAGGCCATCAGCGAGTCGCCGATCTCGAGGTAGTCGATGTGGTTGAGTTCGACCGGCGGATCCTGCTGCGTGCCCAGGCAGCCGGTCAGCAGGTTGGACTGCGGATGCGTGTTGGCCTTTTCCTCGGTGAGGCGGCCCTCGTCGATCAGGCGCTGCACATAGGAGTGATCCTTGGTGCGGCGCACCAGTTCCGCGCCGCGGAAGTGGTAGATGCGCGAGTCGCCGGCGTGCACGGTGTAGGCGTTGCGGTTGGGCATCACCAGGAAGGCGGCCAGGGTGCTGTGCGGCTCTTCCTCGGCGGTGATGGCGGTCAGCTTGATCATCAGGTGCGATTCGACGACCAGGTCGGTGAGCATCTTGGTGGGATCGTCGCGCGCGGGCGAGAAGCGTTCGAACACCTGGCGCGCGGTCATCACCACCTGGTCGGCCGCCGTGCGACCGCCGCTCTTGCCGCCCATGCCGTCGGCGACCAGGCCCAGCGCGCATCCGGGTATACGCGGGTGCACCAGCAGCTCGATCTGGTCCTGCTGGTAGGCGCGGTCGCCCTTGTGCAGGCCGGTCGAGGCCGAAATGCGGAAGCCTTGCGTGGTCGTGTTCATGACCGTCAATATAAACTGTGATTGCGCCCGCCACGGGCCTTCCGCCATGAATGAATCCCTGCATTCCCCACAACGTCACCTGATCGAGCTTCGAATGGCCCATGCCGACCTCGATCAACTGATCGACGCGGCGGGGCACCAGGCCACGATCGACGAGCTGGCCGTCAAGCGCCTCAAGAAGCGCCGTCTCCTGCTGCGGGACCAGATCTCGCTTCTCGAAGCCGAGCTGTCGCCGCCGGAAAAAGCGTGAGCACTTCCGACGTGGAACAGGCACCCGCGCTGGTGCAAGCGGTGCTGCGCGCCTTGTCGGCCGAGGGTCCGCTGGCGCGCGAGGACGACGCCTACCTGGAGCGCAGCGGCCAACTGATGATGGCCGGCGCGGTCGCGCAGGCGATCGAGGATCGCTCGACGCTGGTGGTCGAGGCCGGCACCGGCGTCGGCAAGACCTTCGCCTACCTCGTGCCCGTGCTGCTGGCCGGGCGCCGCGCGCTGGTCAGCACCGCGACCAAGAACCTGCAGGACCAGCTCTTCTACCGCGACCTGCCGCGGCTGACCGAGTCGCTGGGCGTGCCCATCTCCACCGCCTTGCTCAAGGGCCGCTCGAGCTACCTGTGCCCGTATCGCATGGAGCGCGCGCGCAGCGAAGCGACCTTCGCCGACCGCGTGGCGATACGCGCACTCGCGCGCATCGAGACCTGGGCGCAGGCCACCGTCACGGGCGACCTCAGCGAGCTCGAGGGCCTGGACGAGCGCTCCGAAGTCATCCCGCTGGTGACCTCCACGCGCGAGAACTGTCTCGGCAGCGAATGCCCGAAGTTCGCGGTCTGCCCGGTGATGAAGGCGCGCCGCGAGGCGATGGCCGCCGACGTCGTCGTCGTCAACCACCACCTGTTCTTCGCCGACATGGCGCTGCGCGAGGGCGGGGTGGCCGAACTGCTGCCGTCGGTGGACGTCGCCGTGTTCGACGAGGCGCACCAGATGGTGGACATCGGTGTGCAGTTCCTCGGCCAGACGCTGGCGACAGGGCAGGCGATCGACCTGTCGCGCGACCTCGTCGGCGCCGGCCTCCAGCAGGCGCGCGGCCTGGCGCCGTGGACAGAGCTGGCGGCGCGCATGGAACTGCTCGCGCGCGAGGTGCGGCTGGCCGCGGGCGGTCCGCACGCGCACCAGTCGGGCGGCGGCACCGGCAGCACGCGGCGGCCCTGGGACCAGGTCGAGGCCGAAGGCCTGCTGCCGGCGGCGCTGGCCGCGTTGGCGGCGCACTGCGCGGCGCTCGTCGACACGCTCGAGCCGCTGCAGGAGATCGGCCCCGACTTCACGAAGCTGCGCGGCCGCGCCGACGCGCTGCGCAGCCTGTGCGCGCGCTTCCAGGGAGTCGCGCCCGAAGGCCAGGTGCGCTGGGTCGACCTCACCACGCACCAGTGCCGGCTCGTGGAGTCGCCGCTGGACATCGGCGGCCCGCTGAGCGTGCAGCGCGAGGCGACGCCGCGCGCGTGGATCTTCACGTCGGCCACGCTGGGCGACGACGCGGCGCTCAGCTGGTTCTCGGAGCCCGCCGGCCTGGCGGACGCGCGCAAGCTGCGCGTCGACAGTCCGTTCGACTACGAGGCCAACTCCTGCGTCTACGTACCGCCGCGCTTCGCCGCGCCGGCCGACGCGCACCACGCCGAGAGCGTCGGTCGCGCCGCCGCCCACTGCGCCGCGGCGCTGCGCGGCCGCACCTTCGTGCTCACCACCACGCTGCGCGCGATGCGCGCGGCCGCCGACGCGCTGCAGGCCGAGCTCACGAAGCTGGGTGCGTCGCTCGAGATCCTCGTGCAGGGCACGTTGCCCAAGCGCGCGATGCTGGAGCGCTTCGCGCGCGGCGGCTGCGTGCTGGTGGGCTCGCAGAGCTTCTGGGAAGGCATCGACGTGCCCGGCGACGCCCTGCAGTGCGTGCTGATCGACAAGCTGCCGTTCCCGCCGCCCAACGATCCGCTGATCGAGGCGCGCGTCAAGCGCCTGCAATCCCAGGGCCGCGATGCGTTCAACGACTGCTTCGTGGCCGAGGCCGCGGTGTCGCTGAAGCAGGGTGCCGGGCGCCTGATCCGCACGGTCTCCGACCGCGGCCTGCTGGTGATCTGCGATTCGCGCCTGCGCACCGCGCGCTACGGTTCGCGCCTGCTGGCCGCGCTGCCGCCGATGCGCCGACTCGAGGACGGCGGCCAGGCGCTCGATTTCCTGCGCACGCTGGCGCTGAGCCACGACTGACCGCCCGCCATCGGGCGGCCGTGCTCAAGGATGGAACAGCTCGCGATCGTGCCTGGAGCCGAGCGCGATCATGAACAGGCGCGCGAACTTCTGGCAGTTGTTGTGCAGCAGCTTGTAGTCCGGGCCGCACTTCAGCGAGGCGCTGGCAATCGCCTGCTCGATCTGCAGGCCGGTGGCCGTGCGGGGGTTCGGGCTGTAGGACGTGCTGGTGTGATACGGGTTCAACGGATCGTCGTCATCGTCGCCGTAGACCACGTTGCCGTTCTGGTCGCCGAACAGCCCGAAATTCGCGACCTCCTGGTTGGCCGCGTTGTAGATCTTGATCTGGCTGTGGTGCGGCATGCCTTTCTTGGCCACGCTTCCCACCTTGCGCCACTTGTGATAGACCTGATATTGAGTGCCGTGGTCGAGGCCGGCAGCGGCGGCCTGCAGCGCGCCCTTCGTGTTCGATTTCGATTGCTGGCTGCTTTCGCTGGGAGTCTGTGCGCTCTTCGAGCCGATACCGAATGGCATGACGCTTCTCCTGTGATGCTGGCCGCCCGGTCTTGCCGTGCGCCCGGATTGAGAGGGGTACCGGCACGAATTCTGGGAGCGCGACAAGTCGACCGCAAGTCGGGCAAGCACAGCCACCCCCACGATCGTGGGGGAGCGCCATGAAAAAGGGCCGCGATGCGCGGCCCGGTCATTCAGCGTGTCGCCCGGGCGATCACCAGAACTTCCACCAGGCCGTGTCATTCTTCTTCTCGGCGAACGTGCTGCTCGGGAAGTTCTTGTCGAGCACGCGCTGGGCGTCGTCGCGCAGCAGGGTCAGGCCCAGCTTGTCGTAGGAGCGCGCCATGATGTACAGCGCCTGGGCCGTCGACGCCGTCTGCGGGAACTCGATCACCGACTCCTTGGCGCGGTTGGCCGCGGCCACGTACGCGCCGCGCCGCATGTAGTAGTCGGCCACGCGCACTTCGTACTCGGCCAGCATGTTGACGGTGAAGTCCATGCGGATGCGCGCGTCGGGCGTGTACTTGGAGTCGGGGAACTGCTCGGCCAACTGCTTGAACGACTGGTACGACTCGCGCGCGGCGGCCTGGTCGCGTTCGGCCAGTTTCTGGCCGGTGAAGCTGCTCAGCCAGCCCAGGTCGTCGTTGAAGTTGATGACCCCGCGCAGGTACAGCGCGTAGTCGAGCGCCGGGCTGGACGGATGCAGCTTGATGAAGCGGTCGATCGTGGCGAGCGCCTGCACCTTGTCGGCGGTCTTCCAGTACAGGTAGGCCAGCTCGAGCTGCGCCTGCTGGGCGAGAATGGAGCCCGCTGCCTTCCCCTCGATGCGGTCGAGCGACTTGATCGCGCGGTCGTAGCTGGACGCTTCGACGTCGTCCATCGCGTCGGCATAGAGCTTCTCGACCGGCGTGGCGGCGTCCTTCTCGGCCTGTGAGGCGCCGCAGGCGGCCAGCACCGCGGCCAGGGAGATCGGTGCCAGAAGCGTGCCGAAGCGGCGGAATGCAGTCGAGAAGGTCATTGGCAAGGCGCCTTGCAGCGCTGGGTCGCAGGACAATTGGAAAGAATCCCCGGAATTATATGAGCAGTGCCCCGACAGACAACGAACCGGATCCGCGGCCCGACGAGCTGGAGCCCGAGGACGACGCGTCCGAGATCCGCATCCACGCCGTCACGCTGGCCCAGCATGGCGAGCGGCTGGACAAGCTGCTGACTGCGCTCGCGCCCGAGTTCTCGCGCGCCCACCTGCAGGGCCTGATCGCCGACGGCCGGGTGCAGGTCGAAGGTAAAGTTTCGTCGGTCGCCTCGGCCAAGGTGAAGGCGGGCTGGCACGTGCAGGTCGAGCTGGTCAAGCCGGCCCAGGACCAGGCGTTCAAGCCCGAGGACATCCCGCTGGACGTCGTTCATGAGGATGAGCACATCCTGGTCGTGAACAAGCCAGTCGGCCTGGTGGTGCATCCGGCGGCGGGCAACTGGTCGGGCACGCTGCTCAACGGCATCCTGTTCCGCGACCCCAAGGCCGCCGCGCTGCCGCGCGCGGGCATCGTGCACCGGCTCGACAAGGACACCTCCGGCCTGATGGTGGTAGGCCGCACGCTCGAGGGCGTCACCGGCCTGATGCGCGACATCGCCTCGCGCGTGGTCAGCCGCAAGTATCTGGCCCTGGTGCATGGCCGTCTCAAACTGGACAAGGACACGATCGAGGCACCGATCGGGCGCGATCCCAAGGTGCGCGTGCGGATGGCCGTGATCAACAGCGGCCGCTGGGCCAAGACCGACATCGACCTCGTCGCCTACGACCAGGGCATCGGGGCGGTGCGCTGCACGCTGCACACCGGGCGCACGCACCAGATCCGCGTGCATCTCGCGTTCCGCGGCCACCCGCTCGTGTCCGACGAGCTCTACGGCGGCCGCCCGGCGCTGGGCATGACGCGCCAGGCGTTGCACGCGGCGCACCTGGCGTTCAAGCATCCGGTCACGGGCGAGAAGCTGTCGTTCGACTCGGCGCCGCCGGACGACTTCCGCCAGGCCTGGGCGCAGATCGTCGGCGACGACCTGCTGGAAGACTTCAGCGACGAGGCCGCATAAGTGCCGGCGATCGCCCGGCGATATATTCCCGGGCGCCGTGCACCAAAGCGGTTACAATGAGCCATTCCTCCTCCGGTGCATGAGTTCGTGACCCGCCGTGAAGGCGCCTGGTGACGCATCAACCGGGGCAGGGAATGGGGTGATTTCCAACCGTGCGCAGCGCTGCTCGAAGCCCGCCGGCCCCGATTGAAACTGGAATCTCTCCCTGAAAACGCGGCATTGCATGGTGGTTTCCGCCTCGAATGATGGCGTCGCCGTGCTGCCGCTGACACCGGCCCCTCCTTTGGCCTGCTGATGCAGGCGGACACCCGCTAATTCGTCGATGAATACTCAGGATGCCAAGCGCGTTCTTGAAACCGCGCTGATCTGTGCCAGTCAGCCGCTGCCGTTGCGTGCCATGCGCAGCCTGTTCGATGACCAGATCGGCACGGACACCCTGCGCGGCATGCTCGACGAGCTGGTGCGCGACTGGAACGGTCGCGGCGTCGAACTGGTCTCGATCGCCTCGGGCTGGCGTTTCCAGAGCCGGCCCGAGCTGCGCGAGTTCCTCGACCGCCTGCACCCCGAGAAGCCGCCCAAGTATTCGCGCGCGGTGCTCGAGACGCTGGCCATCATCGCGTACCGCCAGCCGGTCACCCGCGGCGACATCGAGGACATCCGTGGCGTGATGGTGGGCAGCCAGATCATCAAGCAGCTCGAGGATCGCGGCTGGATCGAGGCGATCGGCCACCGCGATGCGCCGGGACGGCCGTCGCTGTTCGCCACCACGCGCCAGTTCCTGGACGACCTGGGTCTGGGCAGCCTCGACCAGTTGCCCACGCTCGAAGGCGGCCAGGCGCCGACCGACGCGCTGGCCGACCTGCAGCCCAGCCTGCTCGGCGAAGTCCAGGGCTCGCTGGAGCTCGCGCCGACGCTGGATCACGGCGCTGTCGAGGGCGAGGCCGCGAACGACGGCGACAGGCCGGCGCTGGAAGACGGCAGCGGAACGGCTGCGCCGCGAGCCGAAGCGCAGGCCGCCGCAGCCGTCCCGGTTCCGGAAGCCCAAACCGTCGCCCCTGCGCCCGACGCCGAGGCCTGCGACCTCGGCCATCGCGGTGAAGAGGCCGCGATGCCGGCCGCGCCGCCACTGTCCGCGCCGGCGCATCCGGCCGAACCCACGCTGGCACACGCCGAGGCCGCCCAGGCGACGCGCCACGCCGACGCCATCGCGGCGGCCATCGCCGCCGACCAGGCCCACGCCGCGCAGCTTGCCGGCCACGACCAGCCCCCGCACGAACCCGCGCCGTCCCCGGCGTCCACGCCGACGGCCGACGGACATGCGCCCGCATCTCCCGTCTCGCCCCAGTCTCCCGAAGACCACTGACACAAGGTCCGCAGCAATGAGTCCCGATACCCCGGATGTGACGCCCGAAGACGCGCCCGAGAGCACGACGCCTGCCGTCAAGAAGCCCCGCGCGCCGCGCAAGACCGCGGCGAAGGCCGGCATCGTCGCCGAGGCCGCCCCGGAAGCGGAGGCGCCGGTCGCCGACGCGCCCGCGGCGCCGCGCAAGCGCACCCGCAAGGTGGCCGAGCCCGTGGAGGCCGCGGCCGACGCGGCGCCGGTCGCCGAGCCGGTCGAATAGAT
>CAIMXF010000439.1 GCA_903845345.1 uncultured beta proteobacterium | reverse complement strand
GGCGCCTCAGTTCTTGAACGGGAACTTGAACGCCGCGAGCAGTGCCTTGCACTCTTCGTCGTTCTTCGCCGTGGTGGTGATCGAGATGTTCATGCCACGGATCGCGTCGATCTTCTCGTACTCGATTTCCGGGAAGATGATCTGCTCTTTCACGCCGATGTTGTAGTTGCCGCGGCCATCGAACGAACGGCCGGAGATACCACGGAAATCGCGCACGCGCGGCAGGGCGACGGTGACGAAGCGGTCCAGGAATTCGAACATCTGGACGCCGCGCAGCGTGACCATGCAGCCGATGGGCACGCCGTCGCGGATCTTGAATCCGGCGATGGCCTTCTTCGACTTCGTGACAACGGGCTTCTGGCCGGCGATCTTGGTCAGGTCGCCGACGGCGTGATCCATGACCTTCTTGTCGGCGACGGCTTCGGACACACCCATGTTCAGGGTGATCTTGGTCAGACGCGGAACTTCCATCACGGACGTGTAGCCGAACTTCTCGGTCAGGTCCGGGACGATCTTTTCGCGGTAATAGGTTTGGAGACGAGCCATGTCGGACCTCTTATGCCTTGACTTCTTCGCCGCTGGACTTGAAGACGCGAACCTTCTTGCCATCAGCCAGAATCTTGATGCCCACGCGATCGGCCTTGCCGGTGGCGGGGTTGAAAAGCGCGACGTTCGACTGCTGGATCGGCATCGTCTTGTCGATGACGCCGCCGGTCGTGCCCTTGAGCGGGTTCGGCTTGACGTGCTTCTTGACGATGTTGATGCCTTCGACCAGCAGCAGCTGTTCGTCGACGCGTTCGGCGACGGTGCCGCGCTTGCCCTTGTCGCGGCCGGTGGTCACGATGACCTGGTCGCCCTTGCGGATCTTGTTCATGGCGTTTCCTTGTACTGCGGGCGCGCTTAGAGCACTTCCGGTGCCAGCGACACGATCTTCATGAAGCGCTCGGAGCGCAGTTCGCGCGTCACGGGGCCGAAGATGCGGGTGCCGATCGGCTCCAGCTTGGCGTTGAGCAACACGGCGGCGTTGCCGTCGAACTTGATCAGCGAGCCGTCCTGGCGGCGGACGCCCTTGGCGGTGCGAACGACGACGGCGTTGTAGACCTCGCCCTTCTTCACGCGGCCACGCGGCGCGGCTTCCTTGATGCTGACCTTGATCACGTCACCAATGCCGGCATAACGGCGCTTCGAGCCGCCGAGCACCTTGATGCACTGGACGGACTTCGCACCGGTGTTGTCCGCGACGTCGAGTCGCGACTGCATTTGAATCATGGTTTATCCCCAACTTGCTCCCGCAGACGGCAACACCCGAGAGCGGTCAGTATTGGGCCCGTCAGGACGTTCTTTCGACTGACGGCTGAACCGGCAGCTTCGAGATCGCCCCGTTTGGGCTGAAATTCCTCTGAAGGCTTGCAGCGCCGCTTTCTGGTCACTCCAGATGCCCCCAGTGTTGACTGGCGGCGGCGAACGTTGCTCACGCCTCTTCGGCGAAGTCGGCCATTATGCATCGCTTTGCAGGGGCATGTCAAACGCCTGGCGAAATGAATTGCCGAAGGCCCGCGCGGCAGTGAGCTGTCTTGCGCGCAACACCGGGGATTGTTCCCGTCGCCACCGCCGCGCGTGCGCTCGTACACTGCCCGCCACGATCATCCAGCTGGGAGGCTGAGAAAACAATGAAGATGCCATCGATGCTTGCCGCCGCGCTGCTCGCCTGCCCGCTGGCCAGCCACGCCGCCGCGACGCCCGTCGCTCCGCCTTCGACGGTGCCCGCCGCCGACTTCTTCAGCTTCGCGACGATGAACGAGGCGAAGATCTCGCCCGATGGCAGCGCCGTCGCCGTTCTGGTGCGCAACACCGCCGGCCGGCGCCAGCTCGCGGTGCTGCAGACCGCGGACCTGACCAAGTTCAAGATCGTCGCCAGTTTCGAGGACTTCGACGTCTCATGGGCTCGCTGGGTCGACGGCAAGTCGCTGGTGTTCGGCCTCGGCGACGAGAGTGAATCGGCCGACCAGCAGCGCGGCGCCGGGCTTTACGGGATCGACTCCGACGGCGACAACCTTCGCGTGCTGATCAATTTCAACCAGGCGAGCACGCAGACCGGCACGGCGATCAAGGCGCGCTCGCTCGATCCCAGCTACTACAGCTTCGGCGAGACCCTCCACGACGGCAGCGGCGACATCGTCGTCGATCACTGGAACGTCAACATCAAGATCAACGCGTACGGCTCCGAGGCGACAGGCATGACGCCAGTCCGCTTGAACGTGCACACCGGCGCGCTCACGGAGATGGGAACAGCCTGGCCGGACCACGTCTTCCAGTGGGTCATCGATGGCCAGGGGAAGGTGCGCGCCGGCGTTCAGAATGATGCGGGCCTGACCACGATAATCGCCGCCGGACCGGGCGGCACCTGGAAGCAGCTCGCGCAGTTTCCGGAGTACACGGGCAGTGCGGACAGCTTCAACATGGACACCATCGGGGCCGACGGTGTCGCCTACGTCACCCGGTCGGTCGGCGCGGACGGCGCCCGGGCGCTCTTCAGGTACGACCTGGCGGCCGGACGCGTCGAGGACGCGCCCATCGTGAGCGCGCGCGGATTCGACATCGCCGGCTCGTTCGTGGAGGACTTCCGCGACCACAAGGTGCTGGGCGTGCACTACGACGCGGACGCCGCGGGCACGGTGTGGTTCGATCCGGCCATGAAGGCGCTGCAGGCGAAGATCGATGCGCGGCTGCCCGGACTGATCAACCAGATCGACCCGGCCGACTGCGGCTGCGCGCAACGCGTGCTCGTCACGTCGCACTCGGATCGCCAGCCCGCGCTCTTCTTCCTCTACGACCGCAGCGACGACACGCTGATCCCGTTCGGCGCGTCGCGCCCGAAGATCAACCCGCGCCAGATGGCCGACACCGACTTCGTGCGCATCAAGGCGCGCGACGGCCAGGAGATTCCCGTCTATGTCACCAAGCCGCACGGCAAGGGCCCCTGGCCGACCGTGGTGCTGGTGCACGGCGGCCCGTGGGTGCGCGGATGGCACTGGGCCTGGGACGGCGAATCCCAGTTCCTGGCCTCGCGCGGCTACCTGGTGGTCAAGCCGGAGTACCGCGGCAGCACCGGCTATGGCTACGGACTGCAGAGCGCGGGCGATCGGCAGTGGGGCCTGAAGATGCAGGACGACATCGCCGACGCGACGACCTGGGCCGCCCAGCAGGGCCTGGAGGATCCGAAGCGCACCTGCATCATGGGCGGCAGCTACGGCGGCTACGCGACCTTGATGGGCCTGGTGCGCTACGGCGACCTGTACCGTTGTGGCGTGGCCTTCGCGGCCGTGACCGACATCAACCTGATGTACGACGTCGCCTGGAGCGACTTCGGCTCGCAGTACAAGACCTACGGCATGCCCCAGCTGGTCGGCGACCAGGTCAAGGATGCGGCGCAGCTGAAGGCGACCTCGCCGATCGAGCAGGCCTCGCGCATCACGCGTCCGCTGCTGCTGGCGCATGGCGGCGTCGATCGGCGCGTCCCCATCATTCACGCGACCCGGCTGCTCAGCGCGCTCGAGGCGAATCATGCGCCCGTGACCTGGATCGAATACAAGGACGAGGCCCACGGCTGGCACCGGCCGGAGACCCGGATCAGCTTCTACGAAGACGTCCAGAAGTTCCTCGACGCCAACACCGGCCCCGACCTGTCGCAACGCTGAAGGACACGGCGCGACATCGCCCTTCCGGGTGATGGTTTGCCGCCTGCGTGCGGCGATCATGCAGGGCCGCGCGGCAGCCGCTGCGCATCCCACCGGAATCGCGATAAATCCATGTCCCCTCGACTCTCTTGCGCCCTCGCCGTCTCGCTGGCAGCCTTGTCCGGAGCTGCACATGCGCAAACTCCGCCGGCGCCGGACACCTACGCGGTGGTGTCGCTGATCGGCGATCAGCTCGATGCCGTCACCTACCAGCCGCAGGTCGGGACGCTGCTCGACGCCAACAGCCACCAGGCGATGCCGATGGGCGCGGACATCATGGACGACCTCGCGCTGTGGGAGACGAACAAGGCGCTGCGCGCGGCGGTGCCCGTCACCGACGTCGCGCTGCTGGCCGTCTCGGCGCCGCAGTTCTTCGTCGACGAATCGCGCCTCTTCTCGGGCAACCACGTGAAGCTGCCGGCCGACGTCGACGCCGCCATCGCCGAGGCCAAGGCGGGCAAGCTCGTGCTGATCACCAAGCATCGCGCGGATGCACGGCTGCAGGTATGGCACGGCTTCATCGGCAGCGGCAAGATCGAAGGACTCGGTTTCTACCTCGACACCGTCCACCGCGTCCCCGACGCCGACAGCACCGCACGCCTGATCGGCTTTCTCGCGCCATTTGTCTACATCGACGTGACGCTGGTTGACACCGCCAGCCACACGATCCTGCGCCAGACGACGATCACGGCCTCCCGGACCGTCACCTCGGACAGCAGCGCGAAGGACGCCGGCGTGTGGGACGTGCTGACGACCGAGCAGAAGATGGCGTCGCTGCGCGAGTTGCTGTCCAAGAACCTGGCCACGGTCGTTCCGCAGTTGGTGCAGGCGACGGCGCCCGGCGCCGCAGGCGCGCCCGCCGGCTGAGTCCGCCAGCCGGCCCATGCAAAAGGCCGCTGGCGCATGCATGCGCCAGCGGCCCTCTTGTCGCGTGACGCGCGCGTGGCGCGCGCAGGACGTCAGCCCTCGAGCGCCCGGGCCTGGCCCAGCATCGTCTCGGCGTCGCTCACCTCGAACTTGCCCGGCGCCTCGACGTTGAGCGTCCGGACGACGCCGTCGACCACCAGCATCGAGTAGCGCTGCGAGCGCACGCCCATGCCGTTGGCGGTGAGGTCGAGCGGCAGGCCCACGGCGTGCGTGAACGCGGCCGAGCCGTCGGCCATCATGCGCACCTTGCCGGCCGCCTTCTGGTCGCGGCCCCACGCGCCCATCACGAAGGCGTCGTTGACCGACAGGCACCAGATCTCGTCGACGCCCGCGGCGCGCAGCGCGTCGAACTGTGCGATGTAGCCCGGCACGTGCTTGGCGGAACAGGTCGGCGTGAAGGCGCCGGGCAGCGCGAACAGCGCGATCGTCTTGCCGGCGGTGGCCGCGGCGACGTCGACGTTGTTGGGGCCGAGCGAGCAGCCTTCGGTCTCGACGTCGATGAATTCCTTGAGGGTGCCCGCGGGCAGCTTGTCGCCAACCTGGATCGTCATGTCTCGCTCCTGAAAATGAATGGGGCTGGCAGCGGCCAAGGCGTGCCAGAAATGGAAACGGCCGGGACGCCAGTATTCCAGCGTTCCGGCCGCGGTGTGCGGCGGCGGGATTTGCACCCCGCGCAGCGCGTCGGTCAGGCCAGGCGGGCCTTCTCGAGCAGCTTGGTCACGACCCAGCTCTTGGTCTTCGAGATGGGGCGCGTTTCGGCGATCTCGACCAGGTCACCCATCTTGTACTCGCCCTTTTCGTCATGGGCGTGGTACTTGCGCGAACGGCCGACGATCTTGCCGTACAGCTCATGGATGACACGGCGCTCGACGAGCACCGTGATGGTCTTCGAACGCTTGTCGCTGACCACGC
>CAIMXF010000438.1 GCA_903845345.1 uncultured beta proteobacterium | reverse complement strand
CGGCGGCGGCCTGCAGCAGTTGCACGGTCTCGTCGGACTTCGGGAAGAACGACGGCGCGAAGTAGATGGCCGTGAACGCGTAGACGTAGAAGTCGAACCACTCGACCAGGTTGCCGGACGAGGCCGCCATGATCGCGAAGACGCGCTTGCGCTTCTCCGCGAACGAGTAGTGGCCGATGGTTCCGCTCGCGACTGCATCCATGCGTCTGTCTCCTTCTTGTGAGGTCCGCAGGCATTCTCTACCGATCGCCGTCGATTTGCCGGGCCGGGCCGTGAGGGAAACTGCGTACGCGGCGCCGTCTCGCGCCATGGGGCGAAGCTGCCTGGTCCGTGGATTGCCCAAGCTCTGCCGTACCCCCGGCGCTTCGAAGCCGGCCCCACCCTCTCCCTGGAGTTCTCCCGATGCTTGGCACCATTCTTCTCGTCGTCCTCGTCCTGATGCTTCTTGGCGCGCTGCCGACGTGGCCGCACAGCCGCAGCTGGGGCTACGCGCCCAGCGGCGTGTTCGGCCTGCTGGTCGTGATCCTGCTGATCCTGCTGCTGACCGGCCGCATATAAGTTCTTCCGCTCCGGCGGGACAGGGCGCCTCTTGCTGCGATGCGGCGGGAGGCGCCTTTGCATTGGTGCGATCAGTCGCCTGGTGTCGGGACGGACAAGCGCCCGGGACGTTGCCGGCCCGGCCTCAGGCGCGCGCGAGCTCGGCCGCGCGGGGCTCGCCGATCAGCCGCAGCAGCTGCGCCGGGTCGACCGGCTTGGTCAGGTGGTGGTCGAAGCCGGCAGCGAGCGCCTGGCTGCGGTCGGCTTCCTGGCCCCAGCCGGTGATGGCCACCAGCGTCGGCACGTGGCCGTCCGGGCGTGCCCGGATCTCCGCGGCCACCTCGTTGCCGGTGCGGTGCGGCATGCCGATGTCGAGCAGGCAGATCTGCGGCAGCACGCGCTCGTAGGCCCGCAGCGCGTCGGCGCCGTCGTAGGCCAGCGTGACCTCGTGGCCTTGCAGCTCGAGCAGCGCGGCCAGGCTCTCGGCGGCATCGCGGTTGTCGTCGGCCACCAGGATGCGGCGCGGCGTCGCGGCGTGTTGCTCCACGCCGGCGTCGGGCGCGGCCGCTCGGTCGGGCGACTCGCCGCGCGGCAGCCGCACGGTGAACACGCTGCCGCGGCCGGGGCCGTCGCTGCGCACAGTGATCGAGCCGCCGTGCAGCTCCACCAGCCCCTTGGTCAGCGCCAGGCCGATGCCCAGGCCGCCGGCGCGGTCGTCGCTCCCGCGCAGCTGCGTGAACATGTCGAACACGGCCGGCAGCGACTCGGGCGCGATGCCGATGCCGTTGTCGCCGACCTCGATGACGACGTCGTCGGCGTCGAGCGCCGCGAGCAGCCGGATGCGGCCTTTGGGGTCGGTGTACTTCGCGGCGTTGGTGAGCAGGTTGGCCACGATCTGCGACACGCGCAGCGGGTCGGCCTGCATCAGGATCGTCGCCTGCGGCACCACGACCTCGAGTTCGTGCCGGCGCGCATCGACCAGCGGCCGCGCGGTCTCGACCGCCGCCTCGATCATCTCGTGCAGCGTGTTGGTGCCGCGGCGCAGCGCGAGGCGGCCGCGCGTGATGCGCGAGACGTCCAGCAGGTCGTCCAGCAGCAGCGCCATGTGGCGCACCTGGCGCTCGATCACCTCGTGGCTCCAGCGCTTCTGCGCCTCGGTGGCCTGCGGCAGGCGCGAGACCGCGCTGGCCTGGCGTATCGGCGCGAGCGGATTGCGCAGCTCGTGGGCCAGCGTCGCCAGGAACTCGTCCTTGCGGCGGTCGGCCTCCTGCAGCAGGCGCTCGTCGTTCTTGCGTGTGGTGACGTCGGTGAACCACAGCGCGACGCTGCCGCGCATCGGCGAGGCGACGCAGCGGAACCACTGTTCCTGGCCTTCGTAGTGCACCAGCGTCTCGAACTCGCGCGTCTGGTCGGATTCGACGACGGCCACGTACTCCTGGAACGAATCGCTGGTGGACCAGCGCGCCGGCAGCACGTCCTGCACGCGCCGGCCTTCGAAGGCGTCGGCCGGGCGCCGCAACGCCAGCGCGGCGGCCGCGTTGACGTAGCGCCATTCGAAGTCGACGATCCGGCCGCTGGTGTCCTCGCGCACCGGCGACAGCACCACGAACGGCACCGCCGACGCGTCGAGCACCGCCTGGAAGCGGCCTTGCGACTCCTGGTAGGCGTGCTGCGCGCGGGCGCGCTCGATGAAGGTCGCGGCCTTGCGCGCGCAGATGTCGGCCAGCGTGCGCTCGCGATCGGTGGGCAGGCGCGGGTGGTCGAGGTGGATCGAGACCGCGCCCACCACCGCGCCTTCCTGGCCGATCAGCGGCGTCGCGTGCACGGCGCGAAAGCCCTGCGCGCTCGCCAGCGCGCGCAGGCCCGGATCGACGGCGTCGGCCTCGGTGTCGGCGATGACGGTGCGCTCGTGGCGCGCGCAGCTGATCGCGCAGGCGCCGTCGATGCCGCTGGTCTGCATCAGGCGCGCGATGGCATCGGGCGTGAAGCCGGTGCTGGTGGCGATGCCCAACGTGCCGGAGCCGGTGTCGAACAGCGTCACCAGGCCGCGGCGCGCGCCGTGGAAATCGGCCAGCGCCACCAGGATCATCTGCAGCTGTTCGGGCAGCGTCCGCGTGTCGAGCAACCGGCTGCTGAGATCGTGCAGCCGGTGCAGGTCGGCCACCTGCTGGCCCAGCTCGGCCTGCGTGCGCCCGAGCAGGTCGTCGACGGCGCGGCGTTCGGTGATGTCGATGCAGGCGCCGCGCATGCGCGTGGCGCGCTCGCCGGCCCAGACGATGTGGACGCGCAGCATCAGCCAGCGCTCGCGGCCGTCGGGCACCGTCACTCGCAGCTCGCGTTCGTAGCCGGTCGCCCGCTCGCGCAGCTTGCGCGCGACCACCGAGCGGGCCTCGAGCGCGATGTCGGCCGGCATGCCGGCCATCACCTCGTCCAGCGGCACGGCGCCCTCGCGCGTGTCCACCCGGCACAGCAGCGCGAGCGCCGGCGACAGGTAGACGGTGCGCGTGGCGAGGTCGAGGTCGAAGATGCCGATGCCGGTGTCCTCGCCGGCCAGCACCAGGCGCTGCTCCGCTGCGGACGCGCGCGCGCTCGTCACGCGCAGCCGCGCCCCCACGTGGGCCAGCAGCACGCCGAGGATCGCGTAGATCAGCAGCGAGAGGTTGTCGACCGACCCGACGACCCACCAGCGACCCGCCGGCAGCAGCCACAGCCAGGCGCTTGCGAAGCCGGCGGCCGTGACGAAGATGCCCGCCGCGCGGCCGGCGCGCGACGCCGCCACCACGATCGCGGGCAGGAAGAACAGGAACGGGATCTTCGTGCCCACCCACGGCCGCACCGCCCACTGGATCGCCACGGCGCAGGCGGCCAGGGCCACGGCGGTGGCCCAGCGTTCGACGCGATCGGGATCGGAAAAGGCGGAGCGCATGGGGTCGGGCGAGCCTGTCCCGGAGGGGGCGAAGCTGCAAGGGTACTGGAAGGGCGGCGCGCGACGGTGGCGCCGTCGGCGAATAGGGCCTCGGGACCGGGAAATCCCCAGGATGCTCGCGCGTGGACGACCTTCCAGTGCGCACGCCGTCAAGCCCCACGTTGTCCCCCTCCTGAGGGAGCCCCGCCGCAAGAGCAGGGTGGCAGAATTTCGGGTACCTGTCCGCGCCCCAGCCGGCGCGACGTTTTCACCGGAGGAGCCGCCCCATGACAAGAATCGCCCCGTCGTCCGCTGTCCTGATGGCCGCCGCATGGCCCCTGCTGCTGGCCACCGGCAGCGCCGCCGCCGCGACGCCCAACATCGAGAAGTGCAGCCACAAGCTGGGCGTGCTGGCCGTGGCCGAACCCAACGGCGGCTGGGGCTACCTGCAGTCGTACCAGCTCGGCTCGCCCGCGCAGCTCATCCGCATGATGGTGCAGGACTCGGGCTGCTTCGACGTCGTCGAACGCGGCGTGGCGATGCAGAACATCCAGCAGGAACGCTCGCTGGCCGAAGGCGGCGAGCTGCGCGGCGAATCCAACATCGGCAAGGGCCAGATGCAGGCGGCCGACTTCGTGATGACGCCCGCGGTGCAGATCGCCGCCAACAACACCGGCGGCGTGGGCGGCGCGGTGGCGGGCGGCCTGTTGAACCGCTTCGGTCTCGGCGGCATCAGCGGCGGCCTGAAGTTCAAGGAGGCGTCGACCAGCCTGATCATCGCCGACGTGCGTTCCAGCCTCCAGGTGGCCTCGGCCGAGGGCAAGGCGACCAAGACCGACTTCGACATCGGCGGCTGGGGCTGGACCGGCGCCGCGTTCGGCGCGGCCAACGGCTACACCAACACGCCCGAGGGCAAGGTGATCGCGGCGAGCCTGCTGGACAACTGGAACAACATCGTCATCGCGATCCGCGACAACCCGTCGCTGATCAAGACGCACAGCGAGGCCGGCGACATCAATGCCGCCAACTCGACCCGCGCCGGCGCCCCGCAGAAGGCCGGCGAGATCCTGATGGCGCGCATCGGCAACGTCAAGGTGTACGCCGGACCGTCCAAGGACAGCAAGGTCGTCGCCACGCTCACCAAGACCGACGAACTGATCGCCAGCGGCGACCAGAAGAACGGCTTCGTGCAGGTCGATTCGTCCAACTTCAGCGGCTGGGTGCAGCGCACGCTGGTCGCGCCGGCGCACTGATGAAGGCGGTGCTCGCGCTGATCGCGCTGCTGATCGGCGGCGCGGCCGCCGCGCAGGATTCCGGCGCCCTTTGCCGCAGCTTCTGCGACGCCGACGCGAACAAGTGCCGCAAGTCGGTGGAACACGACGCGTGGGTGCAGCAGGTGGAACCGCCCATCGATCTCGCGCCGCCCGACCCCTGGAACGCCGCCGAGAGGAACGACAGGGTCGCGCGCGCGATCGACAAGGACAAGACAGCGCACTCGCTGCTGTGCAGCGACACGCGGCAGGCCTGCCGCCAGAAATGCGTGGCGCCTGCGGCGCCCGCGGCGTCCGCTTCACAATGACGCCCACTTCGGCACGCACCCTCGCGTGACGCGCGGGCGCCGATGACGGAAAATCGCCGCTTCCGCCGACTTCGTCCCTCCATGCGCATCCTCGATCTCCGCCAACGCCTTCGCGCGCTCGGCGCCTCGCCCGACCACGAGGCGCGCGTGCTGCGCCAGTGGGTCAACGCGCAGCCGCAGGACGCCGGCAAGCGCCGCATCGCCGACTTCCTGCCGCTGGCGCTGCGCAACGCGCTGCCCGCGATCACGGCCGATCTCGCGGCCCTGGCGACGCTGCGATCCGAACATCCCGGCGAGGACGGCTCCGCACGCCTGCTGGTGGCGTTGAACGACGGCCAGACGGTGGAGAGCGTGCTGCTGCCGCGCGACGGCTTGTGCGTGTCGACGCAGGTCGGCTGCGCGGTCGGTTGCGTGTTCTGCATGACGGGCCGCGACGGCCTGCTGCGCCAGGTCGGCAGCGCCGAGATCGTCGCCCAGGTCGCGCTCGCGCGCTCGAAACGCTTCGTCAGGAAGGTCGTGTTCATGGGCATGGGCGAGCCCGCGCACAACCTCGACAACGTGATGGAGGCGATAGCCCTGCTGGGCACTGCCGGCGGCATCGGCCACAAGAATCTCGTCTTCTCGACGGTCGGCGATCCGCGCGTGTTCGAGCGCCTGCCGCAAGGGCCGGTCAAGCCGGCGCTGGCGTTGTCGCTGCACTCGACCAAGGACGCGCTGCGCCGCCAGCTGCTGCCGCGCGCGCCGCGCCTGTCGCCCGACGAGCTGGTGGAGCTCGGCGAACGCTACGCGCGCGCCACCGGCTATCCGATCCAGTACCAGTGGACGCTGCTCGACGGCATCAACGACGGCGACGACGAGATCGAGGGCATCGTGCGCCTGCTCAAGGGCAAGTACGCGCTGATGAACATGATCCCGTACAACACCAACGAGGGCCTGGGCTTCGCGCGGCCTTCGCCCGAGAAGGCCGCGGCGATCGCGCGCGCGCTGCAGTCGCGCGGCGTGCTGACCAAGCTGCGGCAGTCGGCGGGGCAGGATGTCGAGGGCGGGTGCGGGCAACTGCGCGCGCGCGCCGTTGACGGCGGCGCGGTGGTGCGGGTGCCGCGGCGCGGAGAGCGGGCGGCACGTGCTGCCGGCTGAGCCGGTCGGCGGCTGAACCCGACCGGCTCCAAGACGCGCCCTCGACGCCGTGCGGCGCCGCGCGCGTCCCCGCCGACCTGGGGATGGCCGGCCGCCGATGCTGCGGCTAGGCTGCAGGCACGCACAACCGCCGAAGCAGGAGCAACGCATGGCCACCACGACAACCGACCTGTTCCGATCCGTCATGGGCGACGGCTTCAAGCGGATCAAGGATGGCGTCTATCCCGGCGACGGCATCCTCGACCCGCGCTGGGAAGACACGCAACGCTTCGTGAAGAAGACCGGCAAGTGGAAGACCGACACCGCCGACGTGACGCTCGTGGCGGGCAAGGACGGCACCGAAGTGCAGACGGGGGGCGGGACGTCGCTGCATGACGTCGCGGGCTGGTTCCTCGGGCGCGAGTTCCGCATTCCCGTGGGCACCGAATACAGCGACGAGATCTATATTCGCAAGGACGACAAGCTCAAGTCCAGCCCGGCCACCGGCGTCTCGGGCCACCACTTCCAGCTCGAGCCCCGAACCCAGATGACCGTGCTCGCGTTCAAGGGTTATCTCAACAACATGGCGCGCGCTGCCGTGGCCCGCCAGGTGGCGCTGGCCAAGGGCTGATCGCCGCTTCACGTCTGCAAGCCCACCATGCCCCAGATCAACACCCGCACGATGCAGATCGCCATCCAGGCGGTCGCAGCCCATATTCGCGACCTGCGCGCGGAGTTGGCGGACGGCGATGCCGAGCCCGAGGACTACGAGGCGCTGGAGAAGGCCGTCGCGGCGGCCGAAGACCTCGAACGCGCCTACGACGCCGAGGCGAAGACGGTGCTCAACCTCACGCCCTACGACGAGTTGGTGGGCGACTGAGCGTGCCGCGGCGCCGCGAGGCGCCCGGTCGGCGACAATCGCCGCATGCCGATCGCCATTTCTCCCGACGAGGTCGAGATCACGGCGATCCGCGCGCAGGGCGCGGGCGGCCAGAATGTCAACAAGGTCTCCTCGGCCGTGCACCTGCGCTTCGACGTGCGCGCGTCGTCGCTGCCCGAGCCGGTCAAGGAGCGCCTCCTGGCGCTGCGCGACCACCGCATCACCGACGAGGGCGTCGTCGTCATCAAGGCGCAGACCACGCGCAGCCAGGACATGAACCGCGCCGACGCGATGGCCCGGCTGCAGGAACTGGTCGACTCGGTCGAGAAGGCGCCGCGCGCGCGCCGTCCCACCAAGCCGACCTACGGCTCGAAGCAGCGCCGGCTGGAAGGCAAGAGCGTGCGTTCGGCGATCAAGGCGGGGCGCGGCAAGGTCGACCTCTGACTCGCCACCGTCGAGCGTGCGAACCCGACCAAAACCGGCTGACTCTCACCCGTGGTCATGAAGCGGGTAAGCCGGATGAGGCAACATGTCCGGTCGAGAATTCCGTCGTCATCAGCGGTGCCGCCGCCGCGAGGAGAACACATGCCCCTGGCCCCGACCGCGCCGTTCGCGCACGCCCTGCAGACGTTCAAGATGCCTTCGGGCGCCACCGGCCGCTTCCATTCGCTGCCGGCGCTCGCCAAGGAGTTCCCGCAGATCGCCCGGCTGCCGGTGTCGATCCGCATCGTGCTGGAGGCGGTGCTGCGCCACTGCGACGGCCGCCGCATCACGCCTGAGCACGTGCGCGAGCTCGCCAACTGGAAGCCCGTCGCGGCACGCAACGAGGAGATCCCGTTTGTCGTCTCCCGCGTCGTGCTGCAGGACTTCACCGGCGTGCCGCTGCTGTGCGACCTGGCCGCCATGCGCACCGAGGCCGCCAACCAGAAGAAGAACCCGAAGACGATCGAGCCGCTGGTGCCGGTCGACCTCGTCGTCGACCACAGCGTGATGATCGACGACTTCGGCCACAAGAATTCGCTCGACATCAACATGAAGATCGAGTTCCAGCGCAACAACGAGCGCTACAAGTTCATGAAGTGGGGCATGCAGGCGTTCGACACCTTCGGCGTCGTGCCCCCGGGCTTCGGCATCGT
>CAIMXF010000437.1 GCA_903845345.1 uncultured beta proteobacterium | reverse complement strand
GCGGCCCATCGCCTTCTCGATCGACAGCCGGATGTCGCGGCTGCCGGTCTCCGAGAAGCCCACGTGCTCGCCGGCCTCCTCGGGCGCCAGCACCTCGTCGCGGCGCCCGCGCGCACGCACCTCGTCGATCCACGCGTTCTTCATGATTCGAAACAGCCAGCTGTCCAGTCGGGTTCCATCCTGCCAATGATCGAGGTGCTTCAACGCACGCTCGACCGCGATCTGCACGAGGTCGTCCGCGTCCTCCCGATGCCGGGTGACGCTGCGGGCGAAACGGCTCAGCCGCGGCAGCAGGGCCGCGATCTCCGCGCGCAACGCAAGGGGCGACAGGCTCATGACATGATGGGAGAACGTCGTGGGGATGGATTTTCTTCCATGGCTGCGACGTTATATCTGACATGAGCCCCACGACTTGCAGAATCCTTGCGCTCGCGGTCGCGTTGTTCGCGTCGACCGCGCCCGCCCATGCCCAGTTGCGGCTGCCTTCGCTCGGCAACGCGTTGTCGCCGATCGCGCATTCGCCGCTGGTGCAGCGGGTCGATCCGCTGGTCGACAACGTGCTGGCGCCGGTCGACCTGCTCACGGCACGGCTGACCGCCGCCACCCAGCTGCAGCACGCGCACCGGCGCGAGCTCGATCGCGATCCCGGCGGCGAGCTGATCGTGCGCGCCGAGGTGCTGGCGCAGCCGTCGAGCGCGGCGGCGCGCGAGGCGCTGCTGTCGGCCGGATTCAGGCTCTTGCGCGAGGAGCCGCTGGACGGGCTCGACGCCGCGCTGATCGTGATGAAGGCGCCGCCGGACGTGGACCTGGCCGTCGCGGTCGTCCGCGCGCGGGCGATCGACCCGGCCGGCGCCTACGACTTCCATCACCTCTACCTCGGCAGCGGCAGCATCGCTGCGGCGGGCGCCGCGAGCATGCCGGCGCCAGTCGCCGAGGTCGTGCCGCCGTCCGTGCGCCTGGCCGGCCAGTTGCAGGTCGGACTGATCGACAGCGGCGTCGACGACGCGCATCCGACCCTGCGCCATGCCGGGATCCTGCGCCACGGCTGTGCCGACGGCGCGCATCCGGCGCCGCACGGCACGGCGGTGGCGTCGCTGCTGGTCGGCGCGGGCGACCGCTTCACCTCGGCGCTGCCGCGCGCGACGCTGTACGCGGGCGACGCCTACTGCGACGCCGCCACCGGCGGCTCGGTGGAAGCGATCGCGCGCGAGCTCGCCTGGATGGCGCGCATGCGCGTGGCCGTCGTCAACATCAGCCTGGTCGGCCCGGCTAACCAGATATTGCAGCGTGTGATCGAGCACGCGGTGGCGCAGGGCATGCTGATCGTCGCCGCGGTCGGCAACGACGGCCCCGCCGCGCCGCCGTTGTACCCGGCGTCGTGGCCGGGCGTCGTGGGCGTGGGCGCGGTCGACGGCCAGCTGCGGCTGCTGCCCGAGGGCGCGCGCGGGCCGCAGGTGATGTTCGTCGCGCCGGGCGCCGACATGGCCGCCGCCGCGAGCGGCACGCGCGCGTTCGTGCCGGTGCGCGGCACGTCGTTCGCCGCCCCGTT
>CAIMXF010000436.1 GCA_903845345.1 uncultured beta proteobacterium | reverse complement strand
CCCGGCCTGCTGCATGAAGCCGAGGTTGTCCTCGAGGTGCCAGTTGTCGGTGACCTTGCCCCCGCGCACGCGCAGGATGTCGATCGCCAGGAAGTCGATCGCCTGGCCCTTGCCCTGCACGTCGCCCAGCTTGCCGGTGAAATGGCCGGTCAGGCGCACCTGCGAGACGACGCGGTCGACCGCGACCACCTGCTGCTCCACGGTGACGACCAGGTCGGGCACCGCGGCCAGGAAGCCCTCCGATGCCGCCGCCGGTCCCGCGGGGCCTTGCGGCCGGCCGGGCGGCAGCGCGTGGTCGAAGAACTCCGGCGACAGCGCCTTTTTCAGCAGGTCCGGGCTGCCGTTGTTCCAGAAACCGTAGAGGTTGTTGATCGGCGTGAGGATGGCCTCGCGCTGCGCCGGCGACAGGTCGCCCGCGACGATCAGCTCGTGCGGCGCGGCCATCCTGACGGCGGTGGCGTCGTCGACCTGCGCCGCGGCGGCGAGGCTGGCGGCCAGCGCGAGGCAGGCGGCGCCGGCGATGCGGGCAAGGCGGAAGGTCATCGGGGCTCTCCGGTCAGGCACGTTGGAGCGGCCAGCATACGCCAGGATCAGCCGCCGTTGCGCGCCTTCGGCGTGCGCACCATGCGTGCCATCAGGTGCTCCAGCGCGCCGTGCGGATCTGTGCAGCGGCCGGAGTGCACCGGCGACGTCTGGATGCTGGCGCTGCGTGGCGCGACCAGCCAGTCGAAGCGCTGGCGCGCGCCGAGCCGGGCGAACGGGCCGGCCGCGGCGCCGCCGGCGCAGATCGCGGGAACGGCGGCGAGCGCGCGCCGGATCGAGGTGAGGTCGAGGTCGGGCGCCAGCGCCAGCAGCCGCGGCTCGTCGAGCTCGATGCGCGCCTCGAGGAACTGCGCGGACGTGCACGACACGATCACGCCGGCGTTGACGAACTCGCCCCGGTCCACGTGCGGCACGACCCGCACGATCGCGTAGTCATACGTGCTGGGCGCGGGCACGGACGGCCTCCTGGAAGAACGCGCGCGGCGCCTGCAGCCGCTGGCAGAGATAGCCGCGATAGGCCTCGCGCTGCGCCGCGGCATCGGCGAACGACGGGTCGGGCTCGAGCCAGTCGTCCGGAATCAGCGCGACGACATCGCCGACGACCTGCGGCGTCAGCGCCGCGGCCATCGCGGCGTCGGCGGCGGGCAGCTCGCTCGCGAACGGCAGCAGCACGTGATCCTTGATCAACGCGAACGCGCTCGCCGCGCGATCGAGGTAGCCATCCCAGCTGTGATGGAAGTACAGCGCGGCACCATGGTCGATCAGCCACAGCTTCTCGCACCACACCATCAGGTTGCTGTTGCGCGCCGTGCGGTCGACGTTGCTGACGAAGCCGTCGAGCCACACGATGCGGGACGCGAGCGCGGCGTCCGGCGTGAACGCGAGCGGATCGAATGTGACGGCACTGGGCAGGTAGTCGAGCGCCAGGTTCAGGCCAGCGCTGGCGCGCAGCAGGTCCTGGATCTCGGCGTCGGGCTCGGTGCGGGCGAGTTCGGGATCGAGGTCGACGAAGACGATCTCCGGCACCGGCAGTCCCGCCGCGCGCGCGAGCTCGCCCGCCACCAGCTCGGCGACCAGCGCCTTGCGACCCTGCCCGGCGCCGCGGAACTTGAGCACGTACATGCCGTCGTCGTCGGCCTCGATCAGCGCGGGCAGCGACCCGCCTTCGCGCAGCGGCGTGACGTAGCGGGTGGCGGTGACGGTGCGCAGGGTCAAGGCGGGGTGGCGAGGAGTAATCTTCAAGTGTAGGCGCTCGGTCGTGTCGACTCGCGAAAGGCCCGCGGCCTGGGTGCACGGCTCCAATCGGTCGCGGCGTCTCGTGTTAAACATTTGGCCGACAAAAGAACAAAGCGCACGAATGACCGAACAACCCTACAAGATCCTCGTGGTCGGCGGTGGCGCCGGCGGACTCGAACTGGCCTGCAAGCTGGGCCGCCGATGGGGCGCCGAATGCGTGGCCCTGGTGGACGCCAACCTGTTCCACATCTGGAAGCCGTCGCTGCACGAAGTGGCCGCCGGCACGCTGGACATCCACCAGGAAGGCCTGTCCTACCAGATGCTGGCGCACGACAACGGCTTCTCGTTCGTGTACGGCCCGATGACGGGCCTGGACACCACCGTGCGCGAGCTCGTCGTCGGCGCGGTGATGGACGGCGCCGAGGAAGTGCTGCCGCAACGCCGCATCGGCTACGAGACGCTGGTGCTGGCGATCGGCAGCGTCTCGAACGACTTCGGCGTGCCGGGCGTCGTCGACCACGCGTTCTCGCTCGATGGCCCGCAGGACGCCGAACGCTTCCGGCTGCGCATGCTGCAGCTGCTGTCGCTGGCCGACGCGCGCAAGACCCACGACCCGAAGGCCGGGCTGGACATCGTGATCATCGGCGGCGGCGCCACCGGCGTGGAGCTGGCCGCGGAACTGCGCGAGGCGAGCTCGCTGCACGCGCAATACGGCCTGCGCCACATCGACGCCGCGCGCGACGTGCGCATCCGCATCCTCGAGGGCGCGCCGCGCCTGCTCGCGCCGCTGGCGGAGAACGTGTCGACGGCCGCCACGCGGCTGCTGGGCCAGCGCCATGTCGACGTCAACACCTCGTGCCGCGTCGTGCGCATCGATGCGAACCAGGTGACCGACGCCGACGGCAACGTCTATCCCGCCGACCTGTGCGTGTGGGCCGCCGGCATCAAGGCGCCGCCGCTGCTGGCCGCGGTGGGCCTGCCGGTCACCAAGGGCGGGCAGGTGAAGGTGGACGGGCAGTTGCGCGTCGAAGGCGTGCCGGGCGCATTCGCGTTCGGCGACTGCGCGTGCTGCCTGCAGCCGGACGGCACGGCGGTGCCGCCGCGCGCGCAGTCGGCGCACCAGCAGGCGGACTATCTCCACGCGCTGCTGCAGTCGCCCGCGGGCACCGACCTCGGCGCCCGGCCGCCGTACCTGTACCACGACCACGGCTCGCTCGTCTCGATCGGCTCGAGCGCGACGGTCGGCAGCCTGATGGGCAACCTGTTCAAGTCGACCACCTGGTTCGTCGAGGGACTGCTCGCGCGCATGGTCTACGTGAGCCTGCACCTGATGCACCATCGCGCCGTGATGGGCACGATGCGGACGGCGGTGCTGGCGATGGCGCGCGTCCTCGTGAAGCGGGCGCGGCCGCTGGTCAAGCTGCACTAGCGTCGCCGGCGTGTGTGTCGGCGCCAACGCAGCGTCCACACATCGCAGCAACGCTGGCCGTGGAAGATGGCTGGACTTTCGCCTCCGCGACCGACCCGTGAATCCTGCCGACCTGCCCGACCCCTGCGCCACGCGCCGCCGCGCGACGCTCGCCGCGATGTTCGGCCTCGCCGCGGTCGCCGGCCCGGCGCTGGCGCAGATGGGCGGTGGCGGCCACCGGCACGCGCAAGCGCCGGACACGGCGCCGGACAAGGACGCGAAGGACGCCAGGGACACCCACGACGCCGCCCCGCCGCGCGACCTCGTCTCGGCGCTCGCGATGCGCCTGCGCGAAGGCGTGCCCGACCTCGCGCTCACGCCGCTGCAGCAGAACGCGTGGCGCGATTTCGTCGGCAGCCTCGCCGAGGTCGGCCAGCACAACGAGCGCCGCCTGCAACGCATCTTCTCGCACAGCGCCGGCACCGTGAGCGCGGCCGCGCCGCTGAAGACCTACATCGCCGCGGAGGTCGACGAAGGCGAAGACCGGCAGGAGGCGCTGTCCGAGCTGAAGGTCAACTTCGACAAGCTCGACTCGCTGATCGACGCGCGCCAGCGCGACATCCTGACCAACCTGTTCCTGGCGACGCGCGTCGAGCTGCAGGCGAACGGCGCGCGCTGATCAGCCCGGCGTCGGCTGCGCCCGCAGCGCCTCCAGGAGGCCGTTGCGCGCCTGGTCCAGCGCGTCGCGCATCTCCTCGGGCATGCGCGTGGCCAGCGTGATGTCGAGCAGGCCGTCGATCGCCTTCGAATAGAACGCCCCCAGCGCGGTCGGGTTCGGATGCTGGATGAACAGCAGCTTGACCGCCATCTCGAGCGCCACGATCTGGCCGGACAGCCGCGCGTTCTCGATGCGCTGCTTCTCGAAGATGTCGTTGAGGGGACTGGTCATGGCGGAGGCTTTCGCAGGCGGTGGCGCGGCCAGGATAGCGCAGCGCCGCGATCCTGCAAGGTCGTGCCCGCCCGCCCCGCGGCGCGGCGCGGGGCGGGCGATACGAAGCGGCCCGGATGCGCGCGCGGTGCCATGACGCCGCCGGCTGGCCTGCGTCGGAAACCTCGGCCGCGTGCGAAGGCGGCATGCGGGGGCACTCGACCGTACGCGCGCGACACGAACGTGCCGCGGCAGCGCCTGAGGGCGCGCGCGGCAGGCGCCCGCTTTGCCAACGCGAAGCTCGCTCAGACAACCACGGAGCCTTCGCCATGCGCACCCTCATCGTCGCCACCAGTTGCAACCGCCTGCCTTCGGGCCATCCCACCGGCCTCTGGGCCGAGGAGTTCGCCGTTCCCTACATGGCGTTCGCCGCCGCCGGCATCGAGGTCGTGGTGGCGTCTCCCGCGGGCGGCGTCGTGCCCGTCGACGAGAAATCCAGGCCCAGCCAGGGCGAAGCCAGGGAATGGGCGCCGGCGCTCGCCGCGCTGCAATCGAGCGTGGCGCTGGCATCGGTCCAGGACCAGGACTTCGACCTCATCTTCCTGCCGGGCGGGCACGGACCGCTGGTCGACCTGGCCACCGACACGACGCTTCAGGGCTTGCTGTCGCGCCAGGACGCCGCGGGCAGGCTCATCGGCGCGGTGTGCCATGGCCCTGCCGGGCTGATCAATGTGCGGCGGGGCGACGGCTCGCCCCTGCTGGAGGGAAGGCGCGTGACGGGCTTCACCAACACCGAAGAACGCCTGGCCGGGCTGCACGACAAGGTGCCGTTCCTGCTCGAGGATGCCATGAAGGCGCAGGGCGGCGACTTCCACTCGGCCTTGTTGCCCATGCTGTCGCATGTCGAGCGGGACGGGAACCTGCTCACCGGCCAGAACCCGAGGTCGAGCCCCGCGATCGCGAAGGCGATGGTCGAAGCGCTGGCCCTCGTTCACGCGCACTGACCGTCGCCGCCCACCGTCCGTGAATCCGATTGGGCAGGATGCTGCGTAACCAGACCAAGGAGAAATCGACCATGAAAAAACGCTGGCTCGCCATCGCGCTTGCTTCCACCACCCTGGCGGGCTGCGCAACGGACCCGTCCGGTTCGCTTCCCCCGCTGACATTGGCATCCCATGTGGACCTGCCAAGATTCATGGGCGACTGGTACGTCATCGCGAACATCCCGACCTTCCTCGAGAAGGGCGCGCACAACGCGAAGGACCACTACGACCTGGACGCCGACGGCACCATCGCGACGACCTTCTCGTTCAACGCGGATGCGCCGGACGGCCCCCTCAAGCACTACAAGTCGCGCGGCTTCGTCCTCGACCCGGCGTCCAATGCGGTCTGGGGTCAGCAATACATCTGGCCGATCAAGGCCGATTACCGGATCTCGTACGTCTCGGACGACTACCGGCTCACGGTGATCACCCGCGAGAAGCGCGACTACGTGTGGATCATGGCGCGCACCCCGACGATTTCGGAGGCGGACTTCAACCGGATGGTCGCCTTCGTCGGTTCACAAGGCTACGACCCCGCCAAGCTGGAGCGCGTTCCCCAGGGCACACGCTAGGCAGGCGCCGGCGGCCCAGCCCCATCAGCTTGTCGACGGCGATCGGAAGCGCCCGGATCCGCTTGCCCATGGCGTTGTAGATGGCGCTTGAACTGCGGCGCCGGTGCCAGTGATCGCGATCTCACCGATGCCGCGCCAGCCCGTCGGCGAATGCGGATCATCGATGTCGCTCAGAGGATGTCGATCTCGGGCACGTCCCCGTGGCCAGGCATGTGGTGTTCGGCGAGGCTCGGATTCATGCTGCGGCCGTTGCGCTCGACGAACGGCACCTCTTGCAGCAAAGCGAGGCCCAGGGCCAGGCTGAGCGCGCAAGGACATCTTTGCACGGCGGGCCAGACGCATCTTTTCGGATGCGCGTGGCTGCGGTCGCACAGGCTCCGTCTCGTGAGTGACCGCCTGCCTTGAAGGCGCATGTGCTTGGTGCCGACTATCCGAATCGAACGGATGACCTCCCGCTTACAAGGCGGATGCTCTACCAGCTGAGCTAAGTCGGCGTGCGAAGCGCTGCGCGATGCGGCGCCCCGGCAGGACTTTACTTGATGCGCTTGAGCGCCGGGCGCGGGCTGGTGGGCGCGGGCGTGGGGGCGTCGGGCGGATCGGTGTCGTCGTCGGCGGGCGCGTCGGGCGTGCCTTCGTCGGACTGGGCGCTGGTGGTGGGGGCCAATCGCAGCCCGCGCGGGCCGGCGTCGGCGGCCGGGGCCGTGGAGTGGCTCACAGGGCCGCTGTTGTCGCCGGCGGACGTCTCGCCCTCGCCGGTGGGCATCGGGAAAGCCATGCCCTGGCCGTTCTCGCGGGCGTAGATGGCCACGACGTGGTCGACGGGCACCAGGATGTCGCGCGCCATTCCGCCGAAGCGGGCCCGGAACTCGATGAAGTCGTTGCCGAGCTTGAGGCCGCTGGTGGCCTCGAAGCCGACGTTGAGCACGATCTCGTTGTTCTTGACGTACTCCATCGGCACCTGCACCGAGCGGTCGACGTGGACGGCCAGGTAGGGCGTGAAGCCGTTGTCGGTGCACCAGTCGTGCAGCGCACGGATCAGGTAGGGCCGCGTGGAGCTGCCGGGAATCTCGGTGGTGCTGACCTGGGTCATGAACGACGGTGGGAAACGGAGTCGGGGTCGAAGGCGATCAACCAGAGTGCCGGCCCGGGCGTGACGCCGGAGGCCGGCGGCCTCGCCTTACTTGCGCATGACCTTTTCGGACGGCGTCAGCGCCTCGATGTAGGCCGGACGCGAGAAGATGCGTTCCGCGTACTTCAGCAGCGGAGCGGCGTTCTTCGACAGCTCGATGCCGTAGTAGTCGATGCGCCACAGCAGCGGGGCGATGGCCACGTCGAGCATCGAGAAGTCGTCGCCCAGCATGTACTTGTTCTTCAGGAAGATCGGCGCGAGCTGCGTGAGGCGGTCGCGGATCTGCGCGCGTGCCTTCTCGAGCTGCTTGTCGTTGGCCTTGACGCCACCGCGACCTTCGAGGATGTTGACGTTCGAGAACAGTTCCTTCTCGAAGTTGAACAGGAACAGGCGCACGCGGGCGCGCGCGACCGGGTCACCGGGCATCAGCTGCGGGTGCGGGAAGCGCTCGTCGATGTACTCGTTGATGATGTGGGACTCGTACAGGATGAGGTCGCGTTCGACGAGGATGGGCACCTCGTTGTACGGGTTCATCAGCGCGATATCCTCGGGCTTGGCAAAGAGATCGACGTCGCGGATCTCGAAGTCCATTCCCTTTTCGAACAGCACGAAGCGGCAGCGGTGCGAGTACGGGTCGGTGGTTCCTGAATACAGCACCATCATGGCGGGGATCTCCCTCGAAAAAAACAACTCGTCAAAAATGCAGACGACCGGCGCAGGCCGGTCGCAAGAGCGGAGAAAGAGCGGGATTGCCCGGCCGCTACTT
>CAIMXF010000435.1 GCA_903845345.1 uncultured beta proteobacterium | reverse complement strand
TGGTCGGCTACCTTGTCCGGGTGACCTTCCGAAACGGATTCGGAGGTGAAGAGAAAGTCGTTCGCCACTTGTCAAAGCTCCAGCTGCGCGAGTTCAGGGAATTCGAGCGTTCAGCCGTCTGTGCGCGTATGACACGGCGAACGCTTTAGTGGAATTTATGAATCGCCCCACAAGTTGTTCAGTTAACTCGGCGATCCGATCATTGTACGAGCGTCCGGGTTGTCCGGATGCGGGTAAGGGCCTGGACGCGCGCAATTTCAGACGATGTCGGGGCCGCCGTCGCCATTCTTGTCCTTGCGCAGCAGCGCGAGGCTGGCGAACGGGTTGGCCTTGTCCTCGACCTCGTCGACGTCGCCGAACTGCATCGGGATGGCTTCGGGACAGGCGTCGTGGCGCGGCACCAGCGGCAGCGCGAGCAGCATCTCGTCCTCGACCAGGTCGCGCAGGTTCAGCGTCCTGGGCAGCGCGAGCACCTCGTCCTCGGTCTCGTCGTCGAGCGCCGCGGCCGTCTCCTCATCGGCGACGAAGCGGAAGTGGCGATCGACGTGCACCGCCTCGTCCAGCGGCAGCAGGCAGCGCTGGCATTGCAGGATGACGTCGGCGTCGGCCAGCAGGTGCAGCCAGACCTGGTTCTCGCCACCCAACGGACGATGCGAGCCGACCGCGCGCCACTGCACGCGGCGCGTGAGGTCGCTCGCCGAGCGCGGCGGCAGCTTCGGCGTATCGACCCCCTTGGCCTTGATCGGCGAGCCCGCGTCGATCGGGCATTCGCTCTCGGCCAGGCGCGGCAGCTCGGCGATGGCCCAGTCGCCCTCGGCTTGCTGGGCGTCGGCAGCGAAGTTGGCCACGTGCAGGCGCAGCGGATCGAAGGCGGGAGAGGTCATGAAACGATTCTAGACCGCGCATGGCCGTCGCCCGCGCAGGCGACAATCGCCCATGCCCCACGAACCCGAACTGATCCTCGCGTCGACCTCGCGCTACCGCCGCGAGCTGCTCGAACGCCTGCGCATCCCGTTCCGCGCGCTGTCGCCCGAGACCGACGAGACGCCGCTGCCCGGCGAGGCGCCGGCCGCGCTCGCCCAGCGCCTCGCGCTCGCGAAGGCGCGCGCGCTCGCGGCGCGATTTCCGGACGCCGTGGTCATCGGCGCCGACCAGGTGGCCGACGTCGACGGCCGCGCCCTCGGCAAGCCCGGCGACCACGCGCGCGCCGTCGAACAGCTGCGCACAATGAGCGGCCGCACGATCGTGTTCCAGACCGCGCTGGCCGTGGTGCGCGCATCGACCGGTTTGGCCGAGGTGCGCCGCGTGCCGGTGCCGGTGCGCTTTCGCACGCTGGTCGACGCCGAGATCGAGTTCTACCTGCGCACCGAACAGCCCTACGACTGCGCCGGCAGCGCCAAGTGCGAGACGCTGGGCATCGCGCTGCTCGAGGCGATCGAGTCCGACGACCCGACCGCGCTGATCGGCCTGCCGCTCATCGCCACCTGCACCCTGCTGCGCGCCGCCGGCCTCGACCCGCTGCGCGCCCGCCCTCTTTCCCCGAACGGATCCTCGCAATGACCCCTGCCCCCGGCCGCCTGCTGCTGATGCCCAACGCGCTCGATCTCGGCGCCGCCGAAGTGCCGCTCACCGATGTCCTGCCCGGCGGCGTGATCACGCAGGCGAGCAGGCTGCTGCACTGGGTCGTCGAGGACGCCCGCAGCGCGCGCGCCTTCCTCAACCGCGTCAACAGGATCACGCCGCTCGCGCAGACGCTGCAGGAGACGCTCATCTCCGAGCTTCCCCGCACGCCCAAGGGTCCGCAGCGCGTGATTCCCGGCAAGGCAGCCAAGGGCAGCGGACCCGCCAGACCGGACGCGCCGATGCCGACGCCCTGGGAGCAGTTGCTGCTGCCCGCGGTGGCCGGCGCCGACATCGGCCTGCTCAGCGAGGCCGGCCTGCCCGGCGTGGCCGACCCCGGCGCGCTGCTGGTGGCGGCGGCGCACGACCTCGGCATCCCGGTCGTCGCGCTGAGCGGCCCCAGCGCCATCACGCTGGCGATCGCGGCCAGCGGACTCAACGGCCAGAGCTTCGTGTTCCACGGCTACCTGCAGACCGACGTCAACCCGCGCCGCGCCCGCCTGCGCGAGCTCGAGGCGACGTCCAGGCGGCTGCAGCAGACGCAGGTCTTCATCGAGACGCCTTACCGCAACGCGGTGATGCTGGAGGCCTGCCTCGAGGTGCTGCAGCCGACGACGCGCCTGGCCATCAGCTGCGGGCTGACGCTGGCCGAGGGCTGGTCGCTGTGCAGGACGGCGGCGCAGTGGAAGGCCGCGAAGGTCGACCTGCCGGACCGCGTGCCGGCGGTGTTCAGCCTGCTGGGTTGATCAGCGGAACGTCGTCGATACCACGGCGCCGCGCGGCACCAGCATCACGGTCGTGCCGCTGCCGGAGGCGTCGGCACGCTTGCCGAACCAGTCGCCGACGACGTAGCCGAGCACGGAGCTGGCCACGGTGTCGGACAGCCAATGCTCGCGCCCGGCGACACGCCCGAGGTTGGTGAGCGCGGCGACGCCGTACAGCCAGGGCGCGTCGTAGCGTTGCGCGATCGGCGTCAGCACGCCCCAGGCGAGCGCGGTGTGGAATGACGGGAAGGAGCTGTCCGAGCGCTTCTCGTGGCCGAAATCCGCCGCGCCGCGATCTTCGGTCGGACGCGAACGGTCCACGCCGAGCTTGATCGCCTCGGCGAGCGCCACCGCGCCGATGCCGGACTCGACGCTTGCCAGCGCCGTGTCGCCGTCGGTGCTGCCGCGCCGAAGCAGCCAGGCCGCGCCCGCGAGCCCGAACTCGGCGAACGGCAGCGCCGAACCGCCCTTGCGCAGGATCAGCAGCGACGGCTCGTTGTGATGCTCGGTGGCGTAGCTGTTGGCCGCGCGATCGAACACCGCCGAGCCGCCGATCAGCGCCACGGCCGTCAGCAGGCGGGTGGTCGTCGACGAATCACTGGCCGCCGACAGGCGCTCGCCGATCAGGTTGGGCGTCGGCAGGCCGAAGGCGTCCAGCGGCATGCTCCATTCGAGGCTGGCGCGCGGCTCCACGCGGACGCCGTCGGCGGTGGCGACACGATTCCAGTCGAACTGCGGCGTCAGGCGCGCGGCGCCGAATTGCCACGTGCGACGCAGCGAGAGCGCCCACATGCGACCGCCCGACACGGCTTCCGAGGACAGCGGCTCGAAAGCGCCGATGCGCGAGCCGAGGCGGCCGTAGTCCAGTCGAACGGAGCTGCCCCATTCGGTATCGATCCAGCCGACCGTGAGCAGGCGGGCGTCCGAGCCCACGCTGGCGCCAATCCAGCGATTGCTCGCCGTGAGCCCGCCCGGGTAGAACCAGTTGCGATAGGCGCAGCCGGCCGCCAGCGACGGGGCCAGGTTGATGCGGCAACCGGTCTCGGCCGCCTCGAAAAACACGCGGTCGACACCGTCGGCGCTCCAGAACTCGGTCCCGAGCAACTCCAGGAACCGATAGGGCAGGTGCTTGCGATCGTCTTCGCCCATGGCTTGACCATAGACCGCGCAGCGCAGCGCGTCCGGGCAGCGGACGCGAATGTCGTAGCCGGCCAACCCGTTGCCGGAGTCCTGGTAGAAGTCGCTCGGATCGTTGACATTGGTGTGGCTGCCTTCCTCCGCGCGCAGGAACGCCTTGAACGTCTCGGAGCGACCGGCCCCGCCGAACTGCTCCATGCGCGTGAGTCCGAGTTCGACGTGCGAAAACGGCCTGGCCGTCAGGCGCATGCCCGACAGCAAGGCATTGCCCCCCGGCAACTGCGCGGGCTGTCCTTCGGTGCGAGCCACGAAGAGTTCGGCGTTCCAGGGCCCCAGCCACGACAGCCACGGCGACTCGGAGGGCGTGGCCGCCGCGCGCTGG
Organism: uncultured beta proteobacterium; assembly: GCA_903845345.1. Lineage (GTDB taxonomy): Bacteria > Pseudomonadota > Gammaproteobacteria > Burkholderiales > Burkholderiaceae_C > Scleromatobacter. The sequence continues at coordinate 1,085 of CAIMXF010000435.1, read as the reverse complement.
AAGCCGATGCCGTCCAGCGCGGGCGCGTTGTTGCTCAACGGCAGCGCGCTCTGCCAGCCCGGCCCCCACCACGAGCGATGGGCCCAGGCCTGGGCCTGCACGCCGAACGCGTCGGCAGCGACGGCGCTGTCGTCGAGACGAGGGGTGGCACGGTGTCCGCCGTCGTCGGCCACCGCATCCAGCCGCCCGCCGATCTGCATCGCCAGGTGCGGCCCGTCGAGCTCGCCGGAGCGCAGCTGCAGGCTGCTGCCCGGTGTCGCATCGTCGCCGAAGCCGCTGAGCGCATCGTGGCGCTCGCGCACGGTCAGGTCGATGCGGCCCGCTTGCTGGGCATGCAGCTCTTCCTGCACCCGAGCGCGCGCGTCCGCGAGCGCCGGGGGCAGGGCGGCCGGCAGCGCATCGAGGGCGCGCTGCACCGCGTCGCGCGGGAGCGGCCACTGTGTGACCGTCAACGCCAGCCCGCCGTCGTCGACCAGCACCTCGATCGCGCTGCGGGCGGCGGTGCTCGGTGTCCATGGCACGGAAGCGGCTGGAGCCGACGCAGCGAGCAACAGGAACGACAATCCGATGACGCACGGCGCAGGCACTCGCGCACCCACCCGACGCGGGCAACAGGCGCCCGTCAAATTGAAACTCATTCACTCCACCCTGATGTTTCTTATGGCCACGCCGCCCATTGTTGCAACGGCAGGTGACACTGGCACCGCCGCCAATGCCAGCCCGCATCGCGACGAAAGACGTCGCCATTGTCGCCTGCAGACATTTCCGCAGTGATCCACTCGATGAAACTTGTGCAACACCTGCGCCAACTGTCCGGCAGGCTCACCTGGCCGGCCCAGCGTCGGCTGGCGTCGCTGATCTACCCGGCGGGCACGCAGGCCGCGGATTTCCTCGAGCCGGCGGGCGAGCCGGCCCTGATGGACAGCGACTCGATCTCCTGGCGGGTGTTCAGCAACCCGGTCGCGATGTTCGTCGGCGGCGTGACGGCCGTCCTGCTGGAACTGGGCGAACCGCGCGTACGGTCAGGGGTATGGGAGCACACCACCTTCAGGCAGTGCCCGTTGCAACGCCTGCAACGCACCGGC
>CAIMXF010000434.1 GCA_903845345.1 uncultured beta proteobacterium | reverse complement strand
CCCGTGTACGTGTCCGACCAGATGGTCGGCCACAAGCTCGGCGAATTCGCGCTGACGCGGACCTTCAAGGGTCACCCGGCCGACAAGAAGGCCAAGCGCTAAGGAGCAGACGATGGAAACCAAAGCAATCGTCCGTGGCGTGCGACTCTCGAGCGACAAGGGTCGCCTGGTCGCCGACCTGATCCGCGGCAAGAAGGTGGGCCACGCGCTCAACGTCCTCGAGTTCACGCAGAAGAAGGCCGCCGGCATCATCAAGAAGGCGCTCGAATCTGCCATCGCCAATGCGGAGCACAACGACGGCGCCGACATCGACGAGCTCAAGATCACCTCGATCTACGTCGAGCAAGGCACCACGCTGAAGCGTTTCTCGGCCCGCGCAAAGGGCCGTGGAAATCGCATCAGCAAGGGTACCTGCCACATCTACGTGACCGTCGGCAACTGACGCCAAGGAAGACTATGGGACAGAAAATCCACCCAACCGGCTTCCGCCTGCCCGTGACCCGGGCCTGGGCGTCGCGCTGGTATGCATCGAACCGCAACTTCAGCCAGATGCTGGCCGAAGACCTGAAGGTTCGTGAATTCCTGAAGGCCAAGCTCAAGAATGCCGCGGTCTCGCGCATCCTGATCGAACGCCCCGCCAAGAACGCTCGCATCACGATCTACTCGGCCCGTCCGGGCGTCGTGATCGGCAAGAAGGGCGAAGACATCGAGAACCTCAAGGCCGCGCTCGCGAAGCTGTTGAACGTTCCGGTGGCAGTCAACATCGAAGAAGTGCGCAAGCCTGAAATCGATGCGCAGCTGATCGCCGATTCGATCACGCAGCAGCTCGAGAAGCGCATCATGTTCCGCCGCGCCATGAAGCGCGCGATGCAGAACGCGATGCGCCTGGGCGCCCAGGGCATCAAGATCATGTCGTCGGGTCGCCTGAACGGCATCGAAATCGCCCGCTGCGAGTGGTACCGCGAAGGTCGCGTGCCTCTCCACACGCTGAAGGCCGACATCGACTATGGCTTCTCCGAAGCCAAGACGACGTACGGCGTCATCGGCTGCAAGGTCTGGGTCTATCGCGGTGATCGCCTCGCCAACGGCGAAGCGCCTGTGATCCCGAAGACCGAAGGCGAAGACGATCGTCGTGGCCCGCGTCGTCCGCGTCCGGATGACCGTGGTGGCCGTGGCGCCCCGCGCAGCAACGACCGTGGCGGCCCGCGTAGCGACGCACCCCGCGCCGACGCCGGCGCGCCGGCCGCCGCTGGCGATGCCAAGCCCGCTGTCAAGCGCGTCGTGCGCAAGGCACCTGCTCCGGTCGCGACCCCTGCCGCGACCGAAGGCAAAGGAGAATAAGACATGCTGCAACCAGCACGCCGCAAGTTCCGCAAGGAACAGAAGGGCCGCAACACCGGCATCGCCACTCGTGGCGCCGCCGTGTCGTTCGGCGAATTCGGCCTGAAGGCCACCGAGCGCGGCCGCATCACGGCCCGCCAGATCGAAGCTGCCCGTCGTGCGATCTCGCGCCACATCAAGCGCGGCGGCCGCATCTTCATCCGCATCTTCCCGGACAAGCCGATTTCGCAGAAGCCTGCCGAAGTCCGCATGGGTAACGGCAAGGGCAATCCGGAGTACTACGTCGCTGAGATCCAGCCCGGCAAGGTGCTCTACGAGATCAACGGTGTGCCCGAGCAACTGGCCCGCGAAGCGTTCACGCTCGCGGCGGCCAAGCTGCCGCTGAGCTGCACCTTCGTTGCTCGCCAACTCGGCCAGTGACCAGGAGCCATCAATGAAAGCATCTGAACTGCGGACCAAGGACGTCCCGGCGCTCGAAAAGGAAGTCACCGACCTCCTGCGCGCGCACTTCGGCCTGCGTATGCAAAAGGGCACTCAACAGCTGACGAACCATTCGCAGCTGAAGAACACCCGCCGCGACATCGCTCGTGCCAAGACCATCCTGGCCGAGAAGAACAAGGGAGCCGCGAAGTGACGCAAGCCCAAGAAACCAGCACGACGTCCGCCAAGCCGCAGACGAACACCCGGACCCTCGTGGGCCGCGTGGTCAGCGACAAGCGTTCGAAGACGATCACGGTGCTCGTCGAGCGTCGTGTGATCCATGAACTGTACGGCAAGATCATCGGCCGTTCGCGCAAGTACCACGCCCATGACGAAAAGGGCGAGTACAAGATGGGTGACCTGGTCGAGATCGCCGAAACGCGCCCCATCTCGAAGACCAAGAGCT
>CAIMXF010000433.1 GCA_903845345.1 uncultured beta proteobacterium | reverse complement strand
GCGACGCCCCGCAGGTCGCCGAAATAGATGAAGGTGTCGGCGGAAACGACGACGTCGAAGTCGTCGGGGTGGCCGTCGAGAAAGGCCGTCAGTTCCGCCTTCTGCAGATCGTCGTAGACGCCGCGGGCATGCGCGCGTTCCAGCATCGCCGCCGACAGGTCGCAGCCGACCAGCCGGCGTGCCCAGGGTTGCAGCAAGGGCCCGCACTGGCCGGTGCCGCAACCGACGTCGGCGATGTCGAGCTGCCGCGCCGCCGCGGGCAGCACCGCCCCCAGCGCCCGCGTGACGCGATCGGGCGCGCAGTAGTTCAGGCGCGCGAGCGTGGTGTCGAACGACTCGGCGAAATTGTCGAACACGGTCTCGACGTAGGCATCGCTGGCGCGTTCGGGCGTGTGCTGGCCGGTGCATGCGGCCAGCTGGTGCGCGGCATAGGCGCTGTCGGGCTCGCGCAGCAGCCAGGCGCGCAGGAGCCGTGCGGCCTGGCCGCGTTCGCCGGCCTCCATCAGCACGCGCGCATAGAGGCTGTCGCGACGCTCGTGTTCGGGCAGCAGTTCGGAGGCCTTGATCGCCGCGTCGACGCCCTCCTCGATCCGGCGTTGCACGATCAGCGCCAGCGCCAGGTGGTGCATGGCCGCGCCGTGGTCGGGGTGCATCTCGAGCGCGCGCCGGCAGACCCGCTCGCTGCGATCCGGTGCGCCGCGCCGCCGCCAGGCGCGCGCCAGGTTGGCCCAGACGTCCGGTGTTTCCACCAGCTCGAGGCTTCGCGCGAAGGCCTCGGCGGCCTCTTCGTCGCGGTCGAGTTCCAGCAGCACGTTGCCGATGTTGTTCCAGGCGCCGTCCGCTTCGGGCGAGCGCTCGACCACCTGGCGCAACAACACCAGCGACTCGTCGAGCTCGCCGCGCTGGTGCTTCAGGATGCCCAGGTAGTTGACGACGTCGACGCGCTCCGGGTGGCGTTCGCGCACCAGGTCGTAGATCGCCTCGGCCTGGTCGAGGTCGCCGTCGCGGTGGCGCTGGACGGCATAGGCCAGCGCCTCCTCCAGCGTCATCGTGACCTGGCGAGCCTGCGGTGGCGTGGCAGTGGCTTGCGTCTCGACGCCCATCGTCGGTTCCTCCCGGGTCGAAGGCCCACACTATGCACGCGGCGGGCACCGGGCGCCATCCCGAATGCGGCAGTTCAATCGTCGCCGAAGTGCAGGAAGCCGCGGTAGCCCGGGTTCAGCCGCAGCAGTTCCGCGCGCTCGATCACGGTCGGACGCCACAGCTGGTCGCCCAGCGCCGGCGCCGACGACGGCAGGCGCAGCCCCGAGCCGGCCAGGCGCGCGAGGCCGATGGCCGAGAACACGTTGACCGGATAGAGGCCGCGCACGGCGCCGGCGCGCACGTCCATCTCGGGCACCAGCCAGTCGGCGCGTCCGCCGTCGACCTCGATCGTGTTGTTGAAGAAGCCCCGCCGGATCGCAGTCTCCGACTCCGGGCTGAAGTCGGGCCCGAGCGCGCGTGCGTAGCCGTAGTGCATCTGATGGCGCATCAGCAGGCGCAGCAGCTTCTCCTGAGCGGCGTCGGCGGCCGGCGGCAGCAGCGCGAAGATCTCGAACGCGCGCGCGCGGTCGCCCACCGACGCGCCCTCGGCGCCGAAGCTGCAGATCACCTCGTCGGCCTCGTCGCGCACCGTCAGCGCGTCGAGCTGCGCCGGCTTCATCTTGGCCAGCGCGCGCCGCAGCGACGACATCTCCTGCGAGTAGCCGTGGTTGATGACGCCTTGCAGCGGCTGCGCCGACAGCGACCCGAGCACCTGGTCGACCAGCGCGAGCAGCTCGCCCGCGGGACCATCCTCGCCGAAAGGAGAACACCAGGCACGCACCAGCGTGACGCTGGCCCGCTTCCTGCCGAAGAACTTCATCTGGGCGCCCTCGCGCTGCAGTTGCCGACGCGTCGGATTGTCCTCGACAAAGAGCCGCCGGACGGCCAGGCTTGTGACGTCTTGTTCAGGGCGGGCCGGCGTCGACCTTGAACTCATGGGCCGTGCAGATGCGCCCGTCGCCGGCGGCGCGCAACAGCACCCTGCGTGCGATGTCCTCGCCCTTGAGCTGCGTCGGGCAGGCAGTCGTTGCGCGCTGGTACAGAATGGCCACATGATCGAACTCCCCGCCCGCGCGCGCTCGCTGAAGCTCGAAGTCAGCGACGGGGAGCCCGCGCGCGGCTGGCGGAAGCTGTACGTCGGGCACGTGCAGCAGGCGCACCGGGGGGCCGACCTCGACTGCCTGGTCGGCGCGAGCGTCGCCGGCATCCCGCGCGACTCGGACTGACGATGAGCGCTGCAGCGCCGCGCATCCTGTCCGGCCCCCGCGTCGTCGGCGACGTGCGCGCCACGCTCGGCGAAGGCGTGTGCTGGTCGCCGCGCGAACAGGCGCTGTGGTGGGTCGACATCCTCGAGCACCGCCTCCACCGCGACAGCCTCGCCACCGGCGCGCACGACGCGTGGCCGTTCGGCGAGACGATCTCCGCCGTGGCCGAACGCCAGGCCGGCCCCGGCCTCGCCGTGACGCTGCGTCGCGGCCTCGCGCTGTTCGATCCGCACACGCGCGACCTGACGCGCCTGGACGAGCCCGAGCGCGAGCGCGAAGGCAACCGCTTCAACGACGGCAAGTGCGACACGCGCGGCCGCTTCTGGGGCGGCACGATGGACTTCGCCACCACGGCCGCCAGCGGCGCGCTGTACTGCTTCGACGCCGCCGGCCACGCACGGCGGGCGATCGACCTCGGCTGGATCGTCACCAACGGCCCCACCTGGACGCAGGACGGCCGCACGATGTTCGTCAACGACACCGTGCGCCAGCGGGTGGTCGCCTACGCGTTCGACCCGCAGACCGGCGCCGTCGGCGCCTCGCGCGATTGGCTGGTGCTGGGCGACGGCCATCCCGACGGCATGACCACCGATGCCGCAGGCCGCCTGTGGATCGCGCACTGGGGCGGCGCCTGCGTCACCTGCCACGATCCGGCCAGCGCCGCCGAACTCGCGCGCATCTCGCTGCCCACGGCCCACATCACCAACGTCGCGTTCGGCGGCCCGGACATGACGACGCTGTTCATCACCAGCGCGCGCCACGAGCTGACCGACGCGCAACTGGCCGCGCAGCCGCTGGCCGGCGCGCTGTTCGCGGTCGAGACCGACGCCGTCGGCCTGCCCGCCAATCTTTTCGCGGGCTGAGCGCGAGGGGCGACGCGCGCACGAACGCGCGACTTGTCCCACGCTTTCGGCTCGTCCCGACGGCGTCGCTCGACGGCGAGCGACTAGACTCCCGGTGTGGACGGCCGCACCGTCCCGCCAAGAGGATGGATGCACTCCAGGGAGGAAGCCCATGAACCGGATATCCACGTCGCCGCGCCGGGGACGCACCGCGCTCGCGAGCGCCGTGCTTCTCGCGCTGGCCTTCGGCGCGCAGGCCGCCACGGTCTCGTTCAGCGGCATGCTGGGCGACAAGGCCTTGCTGATCATCGACGGCCAGGCCCGCGGCGTGGCCGTCGGCGCCACCGTGCAAGGCGTCAAGCTGGTCAAGCTCGACGGAGGCGTCGCGCAGATCGAGATGGGCGGCAAGGCGCAGGTCCTGCGCATGGGCGGCGGCGCGGTCGTGGGCGTCGACACCAGCGGCGAGACGGGTTCGCGAATCGTCCTGAACCTGGGGCCGGGCGGCCACTACCTCGGCCAGGGCGCCATCAACGGCCAGCCGATGCGCTTCATGGTCGACACCGGCGCGACCTACGTCGCCCTCAGCAGCGACATGGCGTCCGACCTCGGCATCGACATCAGCAAGGGCACCGTGGCGCGCATGGGCACCGCCAACGGCACCATGGCGGCGCGCCGCGTCACGATCGCCAGCATCACGATCGGCGACGTCACCGTGCACAACGTCGAGGCGGCCATCTCGCAGGAGCCGATGCCCTTCGTGCTGCTCGGCAACAGCTTCCTGTCGCGCTTCCAGATGCGCAGCGACGACGATACGCTGACGCTGTTGCGGAAGAACTGACCGCGCGTGACGCGCACGGGCGCGCGTCTTGCCGACTTCCGAGGATCGCGCCGGCGTCGGTTCCGGCGCGATTGGACCGCGCTCCGTGCGCGCAGGAGACCTGCCATGCAACTTCGACCTCTCGGCCAGACCGGCCTGCAAATCGCGCCCATCGTCTTCGGCGGCAACGTGTTCGGCTGGACGGCCGACGAGAAGCGCAGCTTCGAGCTGCTGGACGCCTTCGTCGACGCCGGCTTCAACGCGATCGACACCGCCGACGTCTACTCGCGCTGGGTGCCCGGCCACCAGGGCGGCGAGTCGGAGACGCTGATCGGCCGCTGGCTGGCGGCCAACCCCGCGCGCCGCCGGCAGGTGCTGCTGTTCACCAAGGTCGGCATGGACATGGGCGACGAGCACAAGGGCCTGGGCACGCTGTGGATCGAGCGCGCGGTGGAGGACTCGCTGCGACGCCTGAACACCGACGTGATCGACCTCTACCAGTCGCATCGTCCCGACCCGGAGACGCCGTACGAGGAGACGCTCGCGGCCTACGACCGGCTGATCAAGGCCGGCAAGATCCGCGCATTCGGCTGCTCCAACTTCGACCCGCGCCAGCTGGCCGAGGCTCAGCATTCCGCGCAGATCAACGACCTGCCGGCCTACCAGACGCTGCAGCCCGAATACAACCTCCACGACCGCGCAAGCTACGACGGCGCGCTGCGCGATCTCGCCATGAAGCTGGGCCTGGGCGTCATCGCGTACTACAGCCTCGCGTCCGGCTTTCTCACCGGCAAGTACCGCACCGAGGCCGACCTCGGGCAGAGCGCGCGCGGCGGCGGCGTGAAGAAGTACCTGACGCCGCGCGGCCTGCGCATCCTCGGCGCGCTGGACCAGGTCTCGCAACGCCACGGCACGCAGCCCGCGGTAGTGGCGCTCGCATGGCTGATCGCGCGCGAGGGCGTCACGGCGCCGATCGCGAGCGCGACGAGCGTGGAGCAGTTGAAGAGCTTCACGGCCGCCGCGGAGTTGCGCCTGGGCGAGAACGACCGCGCGCTGCTCGACCAGGCGAGCGCGCCGGAAAAGGGCTGAAGCGTCCTATTCCGAGCAGGCGAAATAGCTACCCACTCTTCTGATTCGGATACGGTACTTGGTATAGCCGGCGCGGTTGCGCGTATGCAACCGGAAACCGATGGCGAGCAAGTCGCGGGCCGACGTCATGACGACGTCGTAGCCATGCTCGCCCGAGACCCAGGTGGCTTCGAGATGTTCCACCTCCGCAGCCACGAACGCTGCCGCCCACGCGGTGGTCTGGTAGTCGGTGCGATTGACATACAGATGTCGCTCGCGGAACGGCACCCTGTACGGCGACAGCCCCGGCAGTCGCGACGCGATCTCCGCTCGAGTCAGGAGCGATGGATCAGGAAACGGCGTCTCGACGATATCCGCCAGGACGCGATCCGGCCAGAACGATCCCAAGATGATTGTCCCTCGAGCCGATTCAGCCGATCCAGCGCCGCGCGTTGCCGAACATCCGCGCCCACGGGCTCAGCGCCGACGAATCGCCGCCGCTCCAGCTCATCTGAACGTTGCGGAACACGCGCTCGGCGTGCGGCATGATGGCCGTGAAGCGGCCGTCGGCCGTCGTCACCGCCGTCAGGCCGCCAGGGCTGCCGTTCGGGTTCAGCGGGTAGGTCTCGGTCGGCCGGCCGTGGTGGTCGACGTAGCGCATCGCGGCCTTCACCCTGGCCGCGTCGCCGCGCTGCGAGAAGTCGGCATAGCCCTCGCCGTGCGCCACGGCGATCGGCAGGCGGCTGCCGGCCATGCCCTGGAAGAAGATCGACGGCGACGCCAGCACTTCGACCTGCGACAGGCGCGCCTCGAACTGCTCCGAGCGGTTGCGCGTGAACTTGGGCCAGTCCTGCGCGCCCGGGATGATGGGCGACAGCGCGGCCAGCATCTGGCAGCCGTTGCACACGCCCAGCGCGAAGGTGTCGGCCTTGCCGAAGAAGGCCTCGAACTGCTCGGCCAGCACCGGGTTGAACATCACCGAACGCGCCCAGCCTTCGCCCGCGCCCAGCGTGTCGCCGTAGCTGAAACCGCCGCAGGCGACGAAGCCCTTGAACTCGTCCAGCGTGACGCGCCCGGAGTGCAGGTCGCTCATGTGGACATCGTAGGTGTCGAAGCCGCCCAGCGACATCGCGTAGCTCATCTCGACGTGGCTGTTGACGCCCTGCTCGCGCAGGATCGCGACCTTCGGACGCGCGAGATTGAGGAACGGCGCGGCGACGTTGTCCTGCGGATCGAAGGTGAGCGACACGTGCAGGCCCGGATCGTCGGCCTGGCCGGCCAGCGCGTGTTCGCTGTCGGCGCAGGCCGGGTTGTCGCGCAGCTTCGCGATACGCCACGACGTATCGTCCCAGGCCTGCTGCAGCTCGGTCAGCGACTTGGCGAAGACGGACTTCGCGTCGCGCCACACCTCGACGACGCCGCGGTCGTTGGGCCTGCCGATCACATGGCTGTGCGCCGACAGCCCGTGCGCGCGCAGCACGCCGAGCGCGGCGTCGCGTTGCGCGGCCGGCACCTGCAGCACGGCGCCGAGTTCCTCGTTGAACAGCGCCTTCAGCGTCAACTCGTCACGACGGGCCGAGACTTGCGTCGCCCAGTTCTTGGCGTCGCCGACGTCGCCGGTTTCCTCGGTCACCAGCATGTCGACGTTGAGGCTCAGGCCGGTGTGGCCGGCGAAGGCCATCTCGCAGGCGGCCGCCCACAGGCCGCCGTCGCTGCGGTCGTGGTAAGCCAGCAGCAGGCCTTGCGCGCGCAGCGCGTTGACGGCGTCGACCAGCGAGACGAGCAGCTTCGGATCGTCGAGATCGGGCACCGCGTCGCCGAACTGCTGCAGCGTCTGGGCGAACACCGAGCCGGCCATGCGGTTCTGGCCGCGGCCGAGGTCGACCAGGATCAGCGCCGAGTCCTCGCGCGCGAGCTCGGGGGTGCGCGTGCCGCGCACGTCCGCGAGGCTGGCGAATGCGGTGACGATCAGCGACACCGGCGCCACGACCTGCCTGGTCTTGCCGCCGTCGCTCCACTTCGTGCGCATCGACAGGCTGTCCTTGCCCACCGGCACGCCGATGCCCAGCGCCGGGCACAGTTCCATGCCGACTGCGCGCACCGTGTCGTACAGCGCGGCGTCCTCGCCCGGCTCGCCGCACGCAGCCATCCAGTTGCACGACAGCTTCACGCGCGACAGCTCGATCGGCGCGGCGAGCAGGTTGGTGATGGACTCGGCGACCGCCATGCGGCCCGAGGCCGGCGCATGCAACGCGGCCAGCGGCGTGCGCTCGCCCATGCTCATCGCCTCGCCGGCGAAGCCCTTGAAGTCGGCCAGCGTGACCGCGACGTCGGCCACCGGCACCTGCCACGGGCCGACCATCTGGTCGCGGTGCGACAGGCCGCCGACGGTGCGGTCGCCGATGGTGATCAGGAAGCGCTTCGAGCCGACGGTCGGATGACGCAGCACGTCCATCGCGGCCTGCTCCAGCGACACGCCGGTCAGCTCCAGCGGCTGCCCGCGGCGTTCGACGCGCGCGACGTCGCGCAGCATCTTCGGCGGCTTGCCGAACAGCACGTCCATCGGCATGTCGATCGCGCGCGACCCGCCCGGGCCGTCCTCCAGCACCAGCGCCTCGTGCTCGGTGGCCCGGCCGACGACGGCCAGCGGGCAACGCTCGCGCTGGGCGAAGCCTTGCAACATCGGCAGCGATTCGGGCGCGATCGCCAGGACATAGCGCTCCTGGCTCTCGTTGCACCAGATTTCCTTGGGCGCGAGACCCGATTCCTCCAGCGGCACTTCGCGCAGGTCGAAGGTCGCGCCGACGCCCGCGCCTTCGGCCAGCTCGGGGAAGGCGTTGGACAGCCCGCCCGCGCCCACGTCGTGGATCGCCAGGATCGGATTGCCCGCGCCCAGCTGCCAGCACTGGTTGATGACTTCCTGCGCGCGGCGCTGGATCTCGGGATTGCCGCGCTGCACCGAGTCGAAGTCGAGCGCCGCGGTGTTGGTGCCGGCCGCCATCGAGCTCGCGGCGCCGCCGCCCATGCCGATGCGCATGCCCGGGCCGCCCAGCTGCACCAGCAGCGTGCCGGCCGGGAACTCGATCTTGTGCGTCAGGTCGTCGCGGATCGCGCCCAGGCCGCCGGCGATCATGATCGGCTTGTGATAGCCGCGCGTGACGCCCGCGACGTCCTGCTCGAACACGCGGAAGTAGCCAGCCAGGTTCGGACGGCCGAACTCGTTGTTGAACGCGGCGCCACCGAGCGGGCCGTCGATCATGATCTGCAGCGCGCTGGCGATGTGCTCGGGCTTGCCGATCGGCGAGCGCTCCCACGACTCGGCCGTGCCCGGCAGGTGCAGGTTGCCGACCGAGAAGCCTGCCAGGCCGGCCTTGGGCTTGGAGCCGCGTCCGGT
>CAIMXF010000432.1 GCA_903845345.1 uncultured beta proteobacterium | reverse complement strand
GTCGGCTGGCTGCTGCCGCGGCTGGAGGCGTTCCAGCGCGCGCATCCGGCCATCGACCTGCGGCTGCTCACCAACAACAACCGCGTCGACCTCGCCGCCGAAGGCCTGGACTGGGCGATCCGCTTCGGCGACGGCGCGTGGCACGGCACCGAGGCGCAGGCGCTGATCGCGCCGCCGCTGTCGCCGGCCTGCGCGCCGGCCATCGCGCGCCGCTTGCGAACGCCGGGCGACCTCGCGCGCGAGACGCTGCTGCGCTCGTACCGGGCCGACGAATGGACGCGCTGGTTCGCCGCCGCGCGCGTGCCGGCGCCGCCGGCCCGCGGCACGATCTTCGACTCGTCGATCACGCTGGCCGAGGCCGCGGCCCAGGGCGCCGGCGTGGCGCTGCTGCCGACCGCGCTGTTCGGCCAGGCGCTGCGCGGCGAACGCCTGGTGCAGCCGTTCGACGTCGGCGTGACGCTGGGCAGCTACTGGCTCACGCGGCTGAAGTCGCGTCCCGAGACCGAGGCGATGCGCACGTTCGCGCAGTGGCTGCAGGCGCGGATCGTCGCCGACGGCGATCTCGCGCCGACCCTTGCCGGCCGCGACGCTTGAAGCGACGCGCCGGCGACGCCGCTCAAGCCTTCTGCCGGCTCGCGAACAGCGTGCCGTCGAAGCGCAGCTCCATGCCCGGGTTCTGCCGGCCGCCCGTGAGCAGCGGCACGCGTGTCGCCACGTACTTGGCCAGGCCCAGCGTGCTGACGAGGCGGTTGCGATCGAGGTCGGCCGCGGCGTCGTCGAAGGCGTCCAGCAGCACCTTGGTGAAGGCGCCGTGTTGCCATGCGTCGTCCTCGAAGGACGACTCGGCGCCGCTGCAAGAGGTGATGACCGTGACGTTCGCCTCGGCGAGGCTCGTGCGCAGCGCGGTCGAATCCATCGCGAGCGCCGCGCCGCCGGTCGTCCTGGCGCCGGAGTGGCAGGCGTCGAGCAGCACCAGCACGCGCGCGTCCGCGGCCAGGCGCAGCAGCTCCGCCTTCAGGTCGTCGACCGCCAGCGCCGTCGCCTTGACGCCGGCGTCGTCGGTGGCGTCGACGTCGCAGGGCAGCAGGTACAGCTTGCCATCGACCAGGGCACCGTGGCCGGAGAAGTGGATCACCACCAGGTCCTGTCCCGCGCCGCCGGGCACCGCGCGGCGCAGGGTCGCCAGTTCGCGCAGGATGCCCAGCTTGCTGGCATCGGCGTCGGCCAGCAGGTGCGGCTTCACGTCGTAGAGGTCGTCCTGCGTGTTCAGGATGGCGCCGGCCAGATCCTCGGCGTCGCGACGGGCGAAGCGAAGCTGGAGGTGTCCGGCGACCTGCGCGTTGTAGGCGCTGATGCCGATGGCCAGCAGGTGCAGCCGGGTGCCGGGCGGCACGCGGCGGTTGGTGCGCAGCAGGATCTGGCGGCGATGCTCGGCCAACTGGTCGAGGCCCAGCGCCCGTGCGGTCTCGAGCTCCTGCAGCACCAGCGCTGGCAGCGCGGGGCGGAACGAGCCGGGGATGTCCGAGATCGGCACGCTGTCGGCCGCCGCGTCCCAGCCCTGGTTGACGTGCCAGCGCAGCACGCCGTGCGCACCGGCGGTCGCGTCGTAGAAGCCCTCGGGCGTCCAGGCGACCCAGTTGGCGTGGTCGATGAAGGGCATGAACGCCAGCAATTCGAGGCCGTCCGCCATGCGGTGCCAGCGGATCGTGCCGTCGCCGTAAGCCGCGACCGCCAGCCGTCCGTCGCCGCTGACGGTGACCGCCCAGACGGCGCCGGGCGCGGCGCGTCGCCACAGGGACGCGCCGGTCGCGTCGAACGCGCGCAACGCCCAGTCGCTGCCAAACAGCAGCCGCTCGCCGTCGGGGTGCACCACCCAGCAGCGGCGCTGCTCGTTGCGATCCAGGCTGAAACCCCGAAATCCCGGCTGCGACTGGACCTTGTCCAGCCAGGGCCCCACGATCTCGTTGCCCTGGCGCGGCAGCGCCATGCCGTCGTCCGGATCGGGCGCGAGCGTCAGGCGCCGCGCGACGAGGTCGAAGCGCGCCGGCGACGGGGCGCTGGCCCCGAAGTCGAAGCCGACGCGGGTGCCGTCGGCGGAGACGGTCAGCGAGCCGAACTGGCCGCGGTAGTCGGCCGATTTCGGGCCGTTCTGCCAAGCCGGCGGGCCACCCTGCTGGAGTCGCGCGAGCCAGGGATCCCCCGAGGCGACGAGCAGGTCGCCGCCCGGCAAGGCGCACATCCACTTGACCGTGTTGTGCCGCGCCTCGACGCCGCGCGGCCGCGCTGCCGAGCTGCCCACCCACATGACCACGGGATAACAGTCGGCCGGCTTTGCGAACCCGCCGCCTGCGAACAGCGCCCCGCCGCTGTCCGACCAGGCGACGCACGCGAGGTCGCCGTTGTCGACGCCGTCGAGCGCGGGACGCGGCAACGGCTTCAGCGTGCGGGGCTCGAAGAGGTCGACGTTCGACGAGTCCATGTAGCCGATGGCCAGCGTGCCATCCGGACTGACGGCCACCGCGAAAGGCATGCCGCCGCCGGGCGTCTGCGCGACGGCCTGCGGACTGCACGCGCCGGCGAGGTCGATGCCGTAGAGGCGCAGCTTGCCGTCGGTGCACGTGGTCGCCAGCCCGCCGTCGGGTGTGAACGCCGCGCCGTAGCACTGGCCGGCGTACGCCTCGTCGCGCGCGACCTCCGCCCAGTCGTTCTCTGCCGCGTACACGCGCAGCCCGCCATCGAACAGCAACACCGCGAGGCGCTGGCCGTCGGGCGAGAACACGACGTGGTTGACGACGCTGGCGAGCCCGCCGATGGCCCGCGCCATCGCGCCGGTGGCGGCGTCGAACAGGTAGACCTGCTGGCCGCCGTCGCTGACGCCGTCGCCGGTCGATCCGGCGGCCGCGACGAGATCGCCATCCGGGCGCATCGCCACGGCGTAGATCTTGCCGACGTTGCCGGGCCCGGCGGGGACGCGGATCGTGCGCAGCAGCGTGCCGTCGTCGACCGACCACACCCGTACCGTCTTGTCCGCCGAGCCGGTGGCCGCCCAGCGCGCTTGGCGGTCGGCAGCGACCCGCGAGATGGAGCTGGCATGCATGCCCGCGTCGACGACGAGCATCGGCGCCTCGTGCAGCACGGCGCTCATGGGCCCGGCACCACCGCCGCGAAGTCCTGCCACGCCGTGGCCTCGAGCTGCGTCTCGATGAGCTTGCGCGTGAGCGCGCTGTCGTCGCGCGTGCGCAGCCAGATCGCCTTGACAGCGTCGATCACCGGCCCGATGGCGCCCTTGACGATGTCCTCGACCACGCCCTTCTGTCCCGCGACCGGGCCGGGGGCCAGCGCCTTCACGCTCTCGCAGAACGCCTGGCGCTTCGCGAAGCCCTGGGCCAGCATCGCCTGGAGCTCGGGCAGGCTCGTCGGATCGGCCTTCTGCGCCAGGGCGACGGTCAGGCCGGCGATGATGCCGTCGTACTCGGCCTTCGCATCGGCATAGGCGAGCGCGCCGCGGGCGACGGCGGCCGCGTCGCCGACCTTCTTCAGCAACCCCGCGCACGACTCCGCGAGCGTGCGCTCCTTCGCCAGGCGCGCGACGGCCTCCTGCCAGGTGATGTCCGGCGAACTGTCCTCGGTCGATGTCATCTCGGAGTCCTTCAAGTCATTCGGAACACGATGGGAAACGGCGTCGACATGCTAACGCCGCGGCCGGCCCGGTCAACCCGGTGTCGAGCGTGCGCGACGCGTGATCAGCGAGATCGGCAAGCCGACGCCCACCATGTGCACCAGCAGCCCGGTGGCCGTGCGCAGCAGCGGGAACGTCATGGCGAACGGATAGGCCGACAGCGGCAGCACGACGAAGTTCATCACCGCGTAGATCGCGATGCCGTAGGCCAGCCCCGCGCTGACCGGTTCGTCGCGCAGCCAGGCCCAGCGGCGCGCCACCGAGTAGAACAACGCCGCCGCGACGATCACGATCGCGTAGTGCAGCGCCAGCCCCAGCGCGGCCGTCGCCCAGCCGCCGTCGAACGTCGCCTTGCCCAGCAGGCCGCCGGCGACCGACTGCAGCAGGCGTTCGGCCGGCACGCCCTTCCAGCCGTAGAACACGATCGCGTAGACGATGTCGCAGGTCGCGCCGACGACCCCGGCCAGCGCCACCACGCGTGCCGCACGCGCCGGGCTCGCGTTCACGCCGATTCCTCGCGCGCGACCGGGGAGCCGGCGCGGCTGCCCAGCGCGCTCCCGAGCATGCGCGCGATCTGGCCGCGCGTTTCCTCGTGCACGAGGTAGTGCGTGTGGAACACGGGCGAGGCGTCGAACTGAACCGGGCAGCGATCGGGCGCCGTGCGCAGCGCGTCGTTCTCGGCGGCGCGTCCGCCGAGGGCCGACATGCGCTGCACCAGGCCGTCGCCTTCTTCCTCGGCGCCGAACACGTCCTCGAACAGCCAGTCCCAGGCCTTCTCCTCGACGCCCGAGCCCGGCCCCCAGTGCGAGCCGACGAGCCACATGCCTTCGGGCAGCTCGGTGGCCGGCCGGCCGCGCATCATGCGCTCGACGCCGGCGGGCTCGACATCGTGGAAGCCGGGCGGCACGTCGTACGCCAGGCCGCGCTCGAGGTTGACGAGTTCGGCGAGGGTGTCGCGGCTCATCCACGGCGCGCCGAGGTTGCGCAGACCGCCCACCGCGGCGGCCAGGCCGTGCCAGCGGTGGCCGACGCGTTCGAACACGTGCGTGCCCAGGTGCGGGCTGCCGAGCGTGACGGCCGCGAAGGTCCAGCCCTGCTTGCCGAACGCCTTGCGCAGCGCCGGCAGGCCGAAGCGGGCGACGTTGCCGCCACGCGAGTGCGCGATCAGCACGACGTGGCGATTGGCGCCTTGCGGGCTGCCGTCGATGCAGTGCGCGCGCACGGCCGCGACGAGGTGGGCCACGTTCTGCGAGATGCTCAGGAAGGTGTCGTGCTCGAAGCGCCAGGTGGCGCGCTCGTCCAGCGTCGGCAGGCCCGGCCAGACATGCGCGGCACTCGGCGGCGGCGGCGGCGCGCTGGACAAGGCTGCCGTGTCGAACGCCGCCGCCGTGGCCGCCAGCGACCGCTCGCGCGCCGCCGCACTCGCGGCGCCCGCGCCCGGCCTGCCGGGCTCGATGCGGATGCCGATCGGGCCGGGCACCACGGGTTGTCCGGCCTCGATCGCCTTGGCGACGGCGCGCGCCTTCGTGTTGAGCACCGCCTCGAAGCCACTGCGCGCGGAACTCAGGCCGCCGTGGATCAGGATCACCTGCGCCTGCGTGCGCGCCTGCGGCGCCAGCGTGGCGACGAGGCTCGCGGGACGCAGCGACGCGCCGACCCGGGACTCGCGCGCCAGCGTGTGCTCGCTGTCGGGTGCCACGCCCAGCTGCTCGGCCCACCAGGGCTCGTCGCCCTTCAGCCGCGCCGCCCAGGTCGGATCGCGATCGCGTTGCGACGGGCGGCCGATGCGGCCCAGCAGCCTGCGCCACCACGACGACGCCGCCTGCTGCCAGCGCTCGCCGCGCGTCAGCCCGCGCTCCAGCCGCAGCACGGGCACGGCCACCAGCCAGCCGACGCCGGGATGCACCTTCAGCACGACGTCGGGATCGGCCTGCTGGTCGGGCATGGGCGCCGCGAGCGCGCGGCCTTCCTTCAGCGTCATCAACTTGAGCGACGGCGTGCCCGCGTCGCCGCGCTGCGCGCACGCGTGGCGCGCGGCCGCGTGCGGGTGCACCGCGCCGCGCGCGCCCCAGTACACGCGCGTCTCGACATCCAGCGTCACGTCGACCGTGTGATGCAGCCAGGCGCCGGGCAGGTTGCGCCCGACCAGCGCGGCCAGCGCCTCGCGCGTGGCGGCCAGCGGCAGCGTGATGCGGTACGGCTGGCGATCGCGCACGGCGAGCGGGAACGCCCACCACAAGGGCAGGTGCACGTCGAGCCGCCGATGCTCCGAGCGGCGGTCGCTGAGCGCCGCCTCGTCGCCGACCGCCGGCTGCCAGTGGCGCGGATGGTCGGTGCCGGGCAGGCCGCCCCATGCGGCGCTGAGGTCGGCCTCGTGCGCGAGCAGCTGCGCGATGCGCGTGGCGACGTCCTCCTGGCCGACGCCCAGCAGGCCGCGGCCCTTCTCGTTGAAGTGATCGAGCACGGCGCGCGCCGACAGCGGTCCGTCGATGCGCAGCGCGCGCGGGGTCGGGTCGCTCATCGCAGCCCCGCCCGTGCCGGGGACGCCGCGGCGTCGCCCGAGGCAGCCGCCGACCTGGCCGGAGCGGCCCGGCGCACGGCCCGCGTGGAAGCGCGGTCGGCCATCAGCGCTGGCCCAGCTTGAACGCGATCATCGCGCGCAGCTTGGTGGGGACGACCGGCTTCAGCAACAGGTGGAAGTTGTGCGCCTGCGCCTCGCCTTCCTGGTTGGACATCAGGCTGCCGGTGACGATCACCGAAGGCAGCGACTGGCCGAAGGCGGCGCGCATCGCGCGGATCACCTCGATGCCCGTGTGCCCGCTCTCGAGGCGGAAGTCGACGATCAGCAGGTCCGGCCTGATCATCTTCTGCGCCGCGGCCGCGCCGGCCCAATCGGCGCAGGCGCCGTAGCTGTCGAACGCGATCACGTCGGCGCCCCAGCTCTTGAGCAGCACCTGCAGGCCGCCCAGCACGGACGGGTCGTCCTCGACGATCACGATCAGCTTGCGATCCAGCGTCAGGCCGATGGCCGCGCCGCGCGGCAGCGACGGCTCGCTCGGCTTGGGCCGCTGGCCCAGCGGGATCTCGATGGAGAACATCGTGCCGCGGCCGGGAACCGAGCGCAGGCGCAGCGGCGCGTCGAGCACGCGCGCCAGGCGGCGCACGATGGCCAGGCCCAGTCCCAGGCCCTTGCGCTGGGTCGGGTCGAGCGGCGGCGCGTCGTTGGAGACCTGGTAGAACTCCTCGAAGATGCGTTCCTGTTCGTGCGGCCGGATACCCAATCCCGTATCCCAGACCTCGAAGCGAAGCTTGTCGCCGCGCTGGCGTGCGCCGACCACCACGCCGCCGTCGTTGGTGTAGCGGATCGCGTTGGAAAGGAGGTTGCGCACCACGCGATCGAGCAGCAGCGGATCGGCGAAGCCGTAGTGCTTGCCGCCGTGGAAACGCAGCGCCAGGCCCTTCTCGAAGGCGGTCGGCTCGTAGTGAAGCTTGAGGCGCGCGAACAGCGCCTCGACGCTGAAGTTCTCCGGATGCGCCTCGACGCCGCCGGTGTCGATCTTGGTGATGTCCAGCAGTTCGGAGAACAGTCCCTCGAGCGCGTCGACCGAGC
>CAIMXF010000431.1 GCA_903845345.1 uncultured beta proteobacterium | reverse complement strand
CGGCGAGCAGGCTGCGCAGGCGGCCGAGCAGCGCGGCGTCGTCGGTCGGCGTGCCGGCGCTGCCGGCGGCGGCGCGCAGGGCGAGCATGTCCTTCAGCCGCGCGCAGCACGCGGCCAGGCGCGCGGGCTGCACGGGCTTTTGCAGGTAGTCGACGGCGGCGCGCTCGAAGGCCTGCAGCGCGTACTGGTCGTAGGCCGTGACGAAGACGATCAGCGGCAGCGCGCCCGCGTCGGCGGGCCATTCCTCGACGATCGCCTCGGCGGCCTCGAGCCCGTTGCGTTCGGGCATGCGGATGTCCAGGAAGACCACGTCGGGACGCTGTGCCAGCGCGGACGCGACGGCCTCGTCGCCGTCCGCGGCCGGCGCCAGCACCTGCAGCTCGGGCCACGCGCGGCCCAGTTCGGCGCGCAAGGCCTGCGCGAGCAGGGGTTCGTCTTCGGCGATCAGGGCGGTGGGCATCGTGGCGATTCCGTTGAAGCGGGACGGGTGCGCAGCGGCAGCCGGATCTCGGCGCGCGTGCCGCCTTCGGCGCGCGGCGCGAGCGTGAAGGTGGCGGCGTCGCCGTGCAGCGTGTGCAGCCGTTCGCGGATCTGGGCCAGGCCGAAGCCGGAGCCGGCGTCGACCGGATCGCGCGTGCGCGCCGCGGCGGCTGCCTCGAGTCCGCGGCCGGAGTCGGCGACGACCAGCAGCAGCGTCGTGCCGTCGAGCGCGGCCTCGACACGCAGCTCGCCGGCGCCGCGTTGCGGCTCCAGCCCGTGCTTGATCGCGTTCTCGACCAGCGGCTGCAGCAGCAGCGGCGGCACGGCAATGGCCGCGAGCCCGGGCGGCAGCGCGAGGCTCGCGTGAAGGCGATCGCCCATGCGCACCTGCATCAGCGCGAGATAGTCGGCGATGCGCGCGAACTCGTCGGCGAGCGGATGCTCGGCGAGACGGCTCGCGGCCAGCGTCGCCCGCAGGAACGCGATCAGGCGATCGAGCATTTCCTGCGCGCGCTGCGGATCGGCCGCGATCAGCGCGCGCAGGTTGGCCAGCGTGTTGAACAGCATGTGCGGCTCGAGCTGCGATTGCAGCAGCGTCAGGCGCGCCAGCGTGGCCTCGTGGACCGCCGCGGCGGCGCGCTCGCGTTCGTTGCGGGCCAGGCCGCGCACGTAGAAGCCGGCGGCGACCACGAGGCAGAACGCCACGGTGGGGCCGAGATCGCCCAGCAGGTGGCCGGGATGGCCCAGGTAGTCGCGCCAGCTCGAATAGCCGAAGATCGCGTCGGCGGTCGTGATGCCGCAGGCGTATCCCGCGGCGCAGGCCGCTGCGAGCAGGGCCGGCGTGCGCCAGCCGATCGGCCATCCGTGCGGGCCCTTCGGCAGCAGCTGGCGTCCGGTCTCGACCAGGCCCCAGATCGAGATGCCGATGCATTCCGAATACACCAGCGTGTGGCCGAACCGGCCGCCGTGGATCATCCAGATCAGCGCCGCGACGAGGAAGTTGACCACCAGCATCTGCGAGCCCAGCACGCGGATGCGGGTCGTCCTGGACGCGGTGGACGAAAGATTGCTGAGGACAGGCACGTCGGCGCTGGGCATGGCGTGGAGAGGCAGTCGATTGTGGCCTCAGGCCGCGAGCAGCGTGCCGCGGTCGCGGCGCGTCGCCCAGATCTTGCGCGAGCGCGCCGCCAGCAGGCCGGCGGTGAAGCCGTAGGCCATCGCGGCCGCGGCGGCGGCGAGCGGATCGTGTCCCAGCGACGGCTGGATCGCCAGCGCGACGTTGACCGCGTAGCGCACCATGAACACGCCCACGAACAGCAACAGCGGCGCGATGCTGCCGCCGACCGTGAAGCTGCCGTCGGCGTTGGCGCTGACGCGGCGCGGCAGGTCCAGCGACCGGTTCGACACGAAGCCGAGTGCGACGCCGACCGCCCAGCTCGCGCCGGTCAGCACCGGCCCGGCCGCGGCGAACGCGAGCAGCGCGCTCGCCAGCGATGCCGCGCCGACCAGCGCCGGCACGAGCCAGACGCGCGTCGCGGACATTTCCTGCGTGCGCCGCTGGCGCAGGCCCAGCATCACGATGGCGGCGAGTCCGGCCCAGACGGCGACGGGGGTGTGGGTGACGATGTCGATCGGCGATGGCATGGGGCGGCTCCTTGGGGTGGCGGGGTGGGGATGAGCGCATCGTCGCGACAGCGTCCGCACGGCGCCAGCGGCAGGCGACGAGTCGACGCCGGACGTCGCCGGATGCGCGTGGCGCGCCGCCAGTGGCGGCGACCCCTTGGGGGGAACCCTGAGGCCGGCTGTCGATCGCCGGTCGACCGGGCGTGAAATGCGCCGCGTTACCTCGTGCAAGGGCACGATTCGTCGACCGATCTCCCCGGGAATCGCCCCGGGTCCCAGGCTAAAATGAGGCGCTGGAAGGGGAGGCCGCGAACGCGTACCCGCCGGGGTTTCGGCAGGCGTGCGGAGCGGACCTGGAAGTCACGCGGCAGGAAGTCGCGGGCAACACAAAAACGACGCCGCAAGCCGCGGCGAACGTCGGCGTCAGGGCTAGCCAATTGAGTGTTTCATTCGTCATCGAGTCCTGGGCGGCGTGTGCGCCCGGCGTCGACACGCCCCAGCGCTGGTCGCAGTGGGTGGCCGCGCCATGGCTGCCCGAGGGCGAGCCGCAGGTCGCGCTGGCCGCGGTCGCGCCGATGCTGCGCCGCCGCTTCGCGCCGCTGGGCCGGCTGGCTGCGCAGGCGGCGCTCGATCTAGCCGGCGACGAGCGTCTCGACGCCGACCGCGGGATCGACGACAACCCGACCGTCTACGCATCGCGCTACGGCGAGACCGGCCGCTGCCTCGAACTGCTGGCCGACCAGGCGCGCGGCGCCGCGTTGTCGCCCACGGGCTTCGGCCTGTCGGTGCACAACGCGATCGGCGCGATGATCGCGCTCGCGCGCGGCGATCGCCGCAATTCGTCGGCCATCGCGGCAGGCCGCGCGACGGCGGCCGCCGGCGTGGTCGAGGCGATGGCGCTGCTCGACGACGGCGCGCAGTGCGCCAGCCTCGTCGTCTACGACTCGCCGCTGCCCGGCGGCTACGAGGAGTTCGAGGACGAACCGTCGGCCCACTTCGCGTGGGCGTGGCGGCTGCGCAAGCCGCGCGCCGGCGAACGCGCGCTGCACCTCGACTGGCAGGCCGCGAGCACCGACGACGCCGCGATGCATCCTGAACTGCCGTCCAGCCTGCAGGCGTTGTGGTTCGGCCTGTCCGACGCGCCCGAACTCGTGCAGCAGGCCGACGGCCGCCGCTGCGTCTGGAGCCGCGATGCGTGATGCCGCCGCCATCGCCACGCCCCCGCGCAGCTCGCTGCTGAACCGCTGGTGGCGCGTCGCCGCCACCGGGTTCTCGTTCGCCGCCTTCGGCATCGGCGGGCTCCTGCTGGGCCTCGTCGTGTTCCCGGCGCTGATGGCGGTCGTGCGCGATCGCGAGCGCCGCTCGGCGCTCGCGCGCCGCGTCATCCACCACCTGTTCCGCGTGTTCGTCGCGATGATGTGCGGCCTGGGCGTGTGCAGCCTCGAGGTGCGCCAGCGCGACCGGCTGAAGCGGCAGGGCCTGCTGATCCTGGCCAGCCATCCGTCGCTGATCGACGTGGTGTTCCTGATGGCGCTGGTGCGCGACGCCGACTGCATCGTCAAGGCCGCGCTGCTGCGCAACCCGTTCACGCGCGGACCGGTGCGCGCGGCGGGCTTCGTCTGCAACGACTCGGGGCCCGCGCTGATCGACGACTGCGTCGCCTCGGTGCGCGCCGGCAACAATCTCATCGTGTTCCCCGAAGGCACGCGAACGCCGGCCGGCTGCGCGCTGGGCCGACTGCAGCGCGGCGCGGCCCACCTCGCAGTGCGCGGCGGCCTCACCATCACGCCCGTGCGCATCAGCTGCTCGGAGCAGTTGCTGGGCAAGAACGACAAGTGGTGGCGCGTGCCGCGCCATGCCGGACACTTCGTGATCGACGTCGGCGAGGACATCGCCATCGCACCCCACCTGGCCGAAGACGGCGCGCAAGCGCTGGCAGCACGCCGCCTCAACGACGAACTGGCGCGCCGCCTCGGCGCGGAAAAGACCCATGCAGCAGCTTGAGAACGCCATCAAGGAACTCATCATTTCCTCGTTGGCGCTGGAAGACATCACGCCGGCCGACATCGACGCCTCCGCGCCGTTGTTCGTCGACGGCCTGGGCCTGGATTCGATCGACGCGCTCGAGCTGGGCCTCGCGCTGCAGAAGCGCTACGGCGTGAGCCTGTCGGCCGAGTCGGACGAGGTGCGCGCGCATTTCGCGAGCGTGAAGGCGCTGGCCGCCTTCGTCGCCGCGCAAGGCAAGGCCTGAGGGAACGCACATGACCAAGGACGACATCTTCGCCCGCATCGTCGAGATCCTGCACGAGACCTTCGACATCGAACCCGTCCGCATCACGCCCGAGTCGCGCCTCGGCGAGGACCTGGACATCGACTCGATCGACGCCGTCGATCTCATCGTGCAGCTCAAGCCGCTGGTGGGCAAGCGCCTTCAGCCCGAGGCGTTCAAGACGGTGCGCACGGTGCAGGACGTGGTCGACGCGTTGTACGGGCTCGTGCACGAAGTGCCGCACGCCTCGAGCGCCCCGTGACTGCTTCGATGGCCACGCCGGCGCCCGCGACCGACCGACCCCGCAAGACGCCGCCGCTGCTGGCCGCCGTGCTGCTGGTGGTCAGCCTGGCCTATCCGGTCGTCGTCTGGCTGGCGCTGGGCCACGTCAGCCCGCGCTGGATCGCGCTGCTGCTGGTCGTGCTGGCGCTGGCGCGTGCGGCGGTCACGCGGCAGTCGTTCTGGCTGGTCGCGGCCGGGCTCGCTGCGGTGCTGGCCGCCGCCAGCGCGCTGGGCGACCGCTGGGGGCCGCTCAAGCTCTACCCGGCGCTCGTGAACCTCGTGATGCTGGGGCTGTTCGCGACGAGCCTGTGGCACGGCCCGAGCGTCGTCGAACGGCTGGCGCGCCTGCGCGAGAGCCACTTCCCGCAGGCCGCGATCGCCTACACGCGCCGCGTCACGCAGGTGTGGTGCGGCTTCTTCGTCGTCAACGGCCTGATCGCCGTCGCCACGGCGCTGTGGGCCAGCGACGCCGCCTGGGCGCTGTACAACGGCCTGCTGTCGTACGCAGCGATGGGCGCGCTGATGGGCGGCGAGTGGCTGGTACGCCGGCGCGTGCGCGCGCGCATCGCCGCCGCGGACGCCGTGCACGGCGGAGCCTCGCATGGCTGAGGCGACGACCTGGCGGGCGCTGGTCGACCTGCCGCATCGCGCCGCGTCGCCCGCGCGCGCGGTGGCCTCCCGCGCGGGCGCGACGCTGTCGCAGGCCGACTTCGCCGCGCAGGCCGCGGCCTGGCGCGACCTGCTCGCCGCGCAGCCCGGCACCCGCTGGGCGCTGTTCGTCGAGGACACCTTCGACTTCGCCGCCGCGCTGTTCGGCGCGTGGCATGCGGGCAAGACGGTGCTCGTGCCGGGCGACATGCAGCACGACACCGTCGCCCGCCTGCGCGTCGCCAGCGACGGCTTCCTGGGCGACCTGCCGGGCGCGCTCGCGCGTCCCGCACCGGCACGCGGGGCGACGTTCGCGCCGCTCGATCGCGCGGCCACGCAGCTGATCGTCTACACCTCGGGCACCAACGGCGAGCCGCTGGCCATCCCGAAGACGCTCGCGCAGCTCGACGCCGAGGTGCATGCGCTCGAGGCCCGCTTCGGCGCGCTGTGCGACACCGGCCTCGTGCCGGTGAACCTCGCGGCCGAGACGGTCGCCGCCGGCGACGCGGTCATCGGCCTGCCCCGCGACGCCGACCACGGCCCCGCGCCCACGATCTGGGCCACCGTCACCCACCAGCACATCTACGGCCTGCTGTTTCGCGTGCTGTGGCCGCTCGCCGCCGGTCGGCCGTTCGCCGCGGAGCGGCTCGTGTTCAACGAGGAGATCGCGCAGCGCATCGCGGCGCCGGCGGTGCTCGTGGCGAGTCCCGCGCACCTGCGTCGGCTGCCCGAGGCGCTCGACTGGTCGGTGCCGCGCGCGAATCTGCGCGCGGTGTTCTCGTCCGGCGGCCCGCTGCCGCCCGAGGCCGCCGTCAGCACGCTGGCGCTGCTGGGCGCGGCGCCCGTGGAGGTGTACGGCAGCTCCGAGACCGGCGGCGTCGCCTGGCGCCAGCGCGCGCCACGGCGACACGTGGCAGCCGCTGCCGGGCATCGAATTCCGCGTCGCGGACGGCGAACTCGAGGTGCGATCGCCGCACCTGCCCGACCTGGCGTGGTGGCGCACGTCCGACCGCGCGACGCCGGCCGGCGACGGCATGGACGGCTTCGAGCTGCACGGCCGCGCCGACCGCATCGTCAAGATCGAGGAGAAGCGCGTCTCGCTGAGCGCGCTGGAGCAGCGCCTGGCCGCGAGCGACGATGTCGCCGAGGCGCGCGTGCTGATGCTGGCCGACGAACGTGCCGTGGTCGACATCGCGGGCGCGGTCGTGGCGCATGCGGTGCGGCCGGCCGTCGTCGCCGCGCTGACCGGCGCGGGCCGCGCGAAGCTGCTGCGCATGGGCAAGCCGGCACTCGTGGCCGAATTGCGCGCGCTGCTCGCGACCGCGGTCGACCGCGTCGCGCTGCCGCGGCGCTGGCGCTTCGTCGATGCGCTGCCCGTCAACGCGCAGGGAAAGAGCACCGAGGCCTTGCTGGGTGAGCTGTTCGCGCCGGCCGCCGCGCTGCGTCCCACGCCCGAGTGGCACGTCGCCGAGGCGGCGCACGCGCTGGGGGACATCGCGCTGGCGCCGGAGCTGGCCGTCTTCGACGGCCACTTCCCCGGGTCGCCGATCCTGGCCGGGGTCGCGCAGGTCGACTGGGCGATCGCATTCGCGCGCGAACGCTTCGCGATGCCGCCGCGCTTCGTGCGCATGGACGCGCTGAAGTTCTCGCAGCCCGCGCTGCCCGGCATGCGCCTGGCCCTCGACCTGCACTGGAACGCCGCGTCCGCGACGCTGCAGTTCGAATACCGCAGCGAGGCCGGCCGGCATTCGAGCGGGCGCATCGTGTTCGCCGAAGCGGAGGCCGCGTGATGGCCGGCGAGTTCAGGCCCGTCGCGGTGATTCCGGTCTACAACCACGGCGCGGCCGTCGGCGCCGTCGCCGCCAGCGTGCGCGCCCACGGGCTGCGCTGCATCCTGGTCGACGACGGCAGCGCGCCCGACTGCGCCGCGGTGCTCGACGCGCTGGCGCAGGCGCCCGACGTCACGCTGGTGCGGCTCGCGCTGAACCAGGGCAAGGGCGGCGCGATGATGGCCGGCCTGCGCGCCGCTGCAGTCGCCGGTTATTCGCATGCGCTGCAGATCGACGCCGACGGCCAGCACGACGCCGGCGACATCCCGAAATTCCTCGCCGCCGCCGCCAGCGCGCCGGAGGCGGTGATCTGCGGCGTGCCGGTCTACGACGAATCGGTGCCGCTGGGCCGCTTCGTCGGCAGGTATGCGACGCATGTCTGGGTGTGGATCAACTCGCTGTCGCTGGAGATCCGCGACTCGATGTGCGGCTTCCGCGTCTACCCGCTCGCGACCGTGGTGCGGCTGTTCGACGAGGCGCGGCTGGGACGCCGCATGGACTTCGACCCCGAGGTGCTGGTACGCCTTCATTGGCGCGGCCTGCGCATCGTGAACATCCCCACGCGCGTGACCTATCCGCAGGACGGGCTGTCGCACTTCCGCATGGGGCTGGACAACTGGCTCATCACGAAGATGCACACGCGGCTCGCGTTCGGCATGCTGCTGCGCTCGCCGCTGCTGCTGTGGCGCAAGGTGGCGCGATGAGCGCACGCCCGGCCGCTCCGAAGGGCGCTCGCACCGCAGGCCGCAGGCCGGAGGTTCGTCGATGAGCGCACGCCCGGCCGCTCCGAAGGGCGCTCGCACCGCAGGCCGCAGGCCGGAGGCTTGTCGATGAGCGCCGTGCCGCGACGCGGCTCCGGCACGGGCGAGCGCCACTGGGCGTCGATCGGCGAGCAGACCCTGGCCGGCGGCATGTGGCTGCTGTACGGGCTGTTCCGCGTGGGCGGGCGGCTGCCGTTCCGCATCGTGCTGTATCCGGTCGTGCTCTGGTACTGGGCCGTCAATCGGGGAGCGCGCGAAGCCTCCCTCGAATACCTGCAGCGGCTGCAACGGCACACCGGCGCGCTGGGCCACGAACCCGGCCGGCGCGATACGCTGCGCCACTTCTTCTCGTTCGCCGAGACCATCCTCGACAAGATGCTGGCCGTCGGCGGCCGCTACAAGCTCGGTCGCATCCGCTTCGTCGGCCACCAGGAGATCGACGGCCTGGTGCGCGCCAGGCAGGGCGCGCTGCTGGTGACCGCGCACATCGGCTGTCTGGAGTTGTGCCAGGCATCCGCCGACGCCACGCCCGGCATGAAGCTGACGGTGCTGGTTCACACGGTGCATGCCGAGCAGTTCAACCGCATGCTCGAGCGACTGTCGCCGGGGCGCGGCATGGCGCTGCTGCAGGTGACCGAGATCTCGCCGGCCACGGCGGTGCTGCTGGCCGAGCGCGTCGCGCGCGGCGAGTTCGTGGCGATCGCGGGCGACCGCGTGCCGGTCGTCGCGGGCCGCGCGAGCTCGGTGCAGGTGCCGTTCCTCGGCCACGCCGCGCCGTTCCCGACCGGCGCCTACATGCTGGCCTCGCTGCTGAAGTGCCCGCTGTATTCGCTGGGCTGCATCCGCCAGGGCGACACGCACGAGGTGGTGTTCGAGCGGCTCGCCGAACGCGTGGTGCTGCCGCGCGCCGACCGCCTCGGCGCCTGCGCCGTCCACGCCGCCGACTTCGCTCAGCGCATCGAGCGCCTGCTGGCGCGTGCGCCGTTCGAGTGGTTCAACTTCTTTTCCTTCTGGAATCAACCCGGAGCGCTGGCCGCTCCTCCCAGGCGCCATGACTGATTCCCGTTCCATCACGTTCGACGGCACGCCGCTGGCGATCGAAGACGTCTGCCGGCTGGCCTCGCGCGACGCCCGCGCCGTGCTGTCGCCCGATCCGGCGTTTCGCGCCCGCGTCCGCCGCGGCGCCGAATTCCTCGAGCGCCTGCTGCGCGAGGACGGCGTCGTCTACGGCGTCACCACCGGCTATGGCGACTCGTGCACCGTCGCCGTCCCGCCCGAGCTGGTCGCCGAGCTGCCGCACCACCTGTTCGCCTACCACGGCGTCGGCCTGGGCCGCATGCTCGATCCGGCCGAGACGCGCGCGGTGCTCGCGACGCGGCTGCAGTCGCTGGCACAAGGCGTCTCGGGCGTCAGCGTCGACCTGCTCGAACAGCTCGCCGCCTTCCTCGAGCACGACGTGCTGCCGCAGATCCCGGCCGAGGGCTCGGTGGGCGCGAGCGGCGACCTGACGCCGCTGTCGTACGTCGCTGCCGCGCTTTGCGGCGAGCGCGACGTGCTGTTCCAGGGCCGCGTTCGACCCGCGGCCGAGGCGCTCGCCACGCTGGGCCGCGCGCCGCTGCGGCTGCGTCCGAAGGAAGGCCTGGCCATCATGAACGGCACCGCCGTGATGACCGCGCTCGCGTGCCTGGCCTTCGAACGCGCCGGGTACGTCGCGCGCCTCGCGTCGCGGCTCACGGCCTGCAACGTGCTCGCCAGCGCCGGCAACGCGCACCATTTCGACGAGGCGCTGTTCGCGGTCAAGCCGCACGCGGGCCAGCAGCGCAGCGCCGCGCGCATCCGCGCCGACCTCGCGATCGATTCCGCCAGGCCCGCGGCGCGCAACGAGCAGCGGCTGCAGGATCGCTACTCGCTGCGCTGCGCGCCGCACGTCATCGGCGTGCTGGAGGACGCGCTGCCGTTCTTCCGCCAGCTGATCGAGAACGAGCTCAACTCGGCCAACGACAACCCGATCATCGACGCCGAGCGCGAGCAGGTGCTGCACGGCGGCCACTTCTACGGCGGCCACGTCGCGTTCGCGATGGACGGCCTGAAGACCGCGGTGGCCAACGTGGCCGACCTGCTCGACCGCCAGCTCGCGCTGCTGGTCGACACCCGCTACAACCACGGCCTGCCGTCCAACCTGTCCGGCGCCACCGGCCCGCGCGCGGCGATCAACCATGGCCTGAAGGCGTTGCAGATCAGCGTGTCCGCCTGGACCGCCGAGGCGCTGAAGCAGACGATGCCGGCCAGCGTCTTCTCGCGCTCCACCGAGTGCCACAACCAGGACAAGGTGAGCATGGGCACGATCGCCGCGCGCGATTGCCTGCGCGTGCTCGAGCTCACCGAGCAGGTGTGCGTCGGCATGCTCGTGGCCGCGCGGCAGGGCGTGGCGCTGCGCTGCGCGCAGGACGGCGTCGTGCCGAGTGCGACGCTGCAGGCGTTCCAGGCCGACCTCGAACGCCGCATCCCCTTCGTCGCCGAGGATCGCGCGCTCGACGTCGACCTGATCAAGCTGCTGGCCGCGCTGCGCGGCCGCGAGTGGACGCTGTATGACGACGCCTGACCTGTCCCACCAGATCGAGGTCGTGCCGCCGTTCTTCGACATCGACTCGATGGACATCGTCTGGCACGGCCACTACGTGAAGTACCTCGAGCTGGCGCGCTGCGCGCTGCTGGAGAAGTTCGACTACGGCTACACGCGCATGCGCGACTCGGGCTACGGCTGGCCCGTCGTCGACCTGCGCCTGAAATACGTGCGGCCCGCGGTGTTCAACCAGCCGCTCGTCGTGCGCGCCGAGATCGTCGAGTGGGAGAACCGGCTCAAGATCGAGTACCTGATCCGCGACGCGAAGACGGGCGAGAAGGTCAACAAGGCGAGTTCGATCCAGGTGGCGGTGGACATGGCCACGGGCGAGATGCAGTACGTCTGCCCGCGCGTGCTGTGGGAACGGCTGGGGGTATCGGCGTGATGAAGCCGTTGCGCGTACTCGTGCTTGCCGCACTGGCGTCGTTCGCTTTCGCTTCGTCCGCTGCGGCGGATGCCGACGTCGCCGGCTTGATCCACGACCGGCTGAAGACCGCGCCGGTGTTGAAGGGCGAGTTCGAGCAATCCAAGACGCTCAAGGGCTTCAGGAACCCGCTCGTGTCGAAGGGCGAGTTCCTGGTCGCGCGCGGCCAGGGCGTGTGGTGGCACACGCAGAAGCCGTTCGACTCCACACTGGTCGTGACGAAGACGCGGCTGTTCACGCGCAACCCCGACGGCAGTGCCGCCAACCTGATGGACGCGCAGTCCGAGGCCGGGCTGCAGCAGGTCGACGAGCTGGTCTTGTCGCTGCTGTCCGCCGATCTCGAGGTGCTGGCCGACAAGTTCGCGATCGTCGCGCAGCCGGTGGGCGCCGCGGGCTGGACGCTGGTGCTGACGCCGCGCGACCCCAACCTGGCGAAGTTCCTCGTGCGTGCGACGCTCGCGGGCGAACGCGACGTGCAGACGGTGCGCATCGACGAAGCGCGCGGCGACACCACGCAGATCCGCTTCTCGCACCAGCAACCGTCGACCGCGTTGACGCCCGACGAGGCGGCGCGCTTCCAATGATCGTCTCATCCCACGCGCGACCCGTGCACCGACTGCGCTGGCAGGCGGCGGCGTGGGCGTGGCTGGCGTTCTGCATGGTCGTCGCGGTGCATCAATGGACGTTCTGGCGCGCGCCGCGCCTGGGCACCGAAGTGATGGCCCTGCTGCCGCAGGACGAGCAGGCGCCCGAGGTCGGCCGCGCGACGCGCCAGCTCGCCGACCCGCTGACGCGCCAGGTCGTGGTGATGATCGGCGCGCCCGACTGGGCGAGCGCGCGCAAGGCCGCCGACGCGTGGCAGCGCGCGGTCGATGGCGGACGCGCGCCGTTGAAGGCGAGCGCGCTGGCCGGCGCCGATGCGCTGCGCGACACGATGGCGTTCTACGCGCCGTATCGCGACCGCCTGTTGACTGCCGCGCAACGTGACCAGCTGGAGCACGCGTCGCCGTCGTCGCTGGTGCAGGCAGCGCTGGCCGCGCTGGCGCGCCCCGGCGCCTTCGCGCTGGCCGACTGGAACGCCGACCCGCTGGGCCTGTGGCCGCAATGGTGGGCGGCGCGCGCGGGCGAGACGCGCGCGCGACCGCGCGACGGGCAGCTGGCGCTGAGCGACGGCGGCCTCGAGTGGATCGCGTTGCTGCGCGAGACCACGGGCCCGGCCTTCGCGCTCACCGGCGAGTCGCCCGTGGCCGACGCGTTGGTGCAGGCCCGGGCAGCTGCCGAGGCCGCGGTGCCCGGCGTCAAGGTGCTCGCCGGCGGCGTGCCCCTCCACGCCGAATATGCCGCGGCGCGCGCGCACCACGAGATCGACACGATCGGCTGGGGCTCGATCGCCGGCGTGCTGCTGCTGGCCTGGTTCGCGTTCCGTTCGCTGTGGCCGCGCGTGCTGATGGCCGTGTCGCTGCTGGTCGGCATGGCGGCGGCGTTGTCGGTGACGGCGTGGGTGTTCGGCGAGGTGAACCTGCTGACGATGGTGTTCGGCGCGAGCCTGGTCGGCTGCGCCGAGGACTACGGGCTGTACTACTTCGCCAACCGCCAGGGCGCGCCCGACGAGCCGCCGCTGGCGTTGATGGCGCGGCTGCTGCCGGGCCTGGCGCTCGCACTGCTCACCAGCGTGCTGGGATATGTCGCGCTGGGCCTGCCGCCGTTCCCGGGGCTGCGCCAGATGGCCTTGTTCTCGGTGGTGGGCATCGCCGGCACCTTCGCGACGACCGTGTGCTGGTTCCCGTGGATCGATCGCGGCGCGCCGCTGCGCGGCCGTTTCTCGAACCGGATCGCCGCGAGCTTCGCGCGCTGGCCGCGCTTCGGTGCGACCCGCGCGGCGTGGGTCGCGCACGGGGCGTTCGCGCTCGCGTGCGGCGCGGCGATCTCGGGCCTGCACGTCAACGACGACCTGCGCCAGCTGCAGAGCTCGCCGCCGGCGCTGGTGGACGCGCAGCGCGAGATCGGCCGCCTGCTGGGACTCGCGAGCCCCGCGCAATTCTTCATCGTGCGCGGCACCAGTGCCGACGATGTGCTGCGTCGCGAGGAGGGCCTGAAGTCGCGGCTCGACGCGCGCATCGCCGCCGGCGACCTCGCGGGTTATCGCGCGCTGTCCGACTGGGTGCCGTCGCAGGCCCGCCAGGCGAGCGACGCGGCGTTGACGCAGCGGGTCGAGGACGGCGTCATCGCCGGTGTCGACCGGGTGGTCGGCGAATCGCAGCAGCGCGCGGTCTTCGGCGCGCAGCCGCTGACGCTGGAGCAGTGGCTCGCGTCGCCCGCGTCCGCGGCCGCGAGGTCGCTGTGGATCGGGGCCGTGCCGCGGCGCGACGACGGCACCGCGTTGGCGAGCGTCGTGATGCTGCGCGGCGTGCGCGACCTCGACGCGCTGCCCCGCATCGCCCGCAGCGCCGACGGCCTGCCGGGCGTGCGCTGGGTCGACCAGGTGGCGTCGGTGTCGGCGCTGCTGGGCCGCTATCGCCACTTGATGGGCCTGCTGCTGGTCGCCGGACACGCGGCAGTGCTGCTCGCGCTGGCGTGGCGCTACGGCCGCCGCGCGTGGCGCGCGTGGGCGCCGACGGCGGTTGCGACGCTGGGCACGCTGGCGCTGCTCGCACTGTTCGGCCAGCCGCTGCAACTGTTCAACGTGCTGGCGCTGGCGCTGCTGCTGGGCATCGGCATCGACTACGGCATCTTCCTGCTCGAACGCGAGGCCGCAGACACCGGATCGGCCTGGCTGGCCGTGGTGCTGGGTGCCGCGGGCACGTGGCTGTCGTTCGGGTTGCTGGCCTTGTCCAGCACGCCCGCGCTACGCTCTTTCGGACTGACGCTTCTTTTCGGCATCTTCATCGTCTGGTTCACGGCGCCCCTGTATCGGCCGCGACCGTCTTCTGCGCTGGAAAATCCATGATTCAAGAATCCACCGACGTCCTCATCATCGGCGCCGGCCCCGCGGGCGCCGTCGCGGCAGGCCTGCTGCGCAAGCAGGGGCGCCGCGTGCTGGTGCTCGAGCGCGAGCAGTTCCCGCGCTTCTCGATCGGCGAGAGCCTGTTGCCGCAGAGCATGGAATACATCGAGGCCGCGGGCATGCTGCGCGACGTCGTCGAGGCCGGCTTCCAGTACAAGAACGGCGCGGCCTTCGCATGGGGCGACAGGTACACCGCCTTCGACTTCCGCGACAAGTTCTCCGACGGCTGGGCCACCACCTACCAGGTGCAGCGCGCCACCTTCGACAAGGTCCTCGCCGACGCGGCCGCGCGCATGGGCGCGCAGATCCGCTATCGCCACGAGGTCACCGCGATCGACCTCGACGGCGATCGGCCGCGCGTGTGCGCGCGCGACGCCGACGGCAACGCCATCGAGGTCGAGGCGCGCTTCGTGCTCGATGCCAGCGGCTTCGGCCGCACGCTGTCGCGCCTGCTGGATCTGGAGACGCCGTCGAACTTCCCGGTGCGCGGCGCGATCTTCACGCACGTGGCCGACCACATCCCGACGGACGGCCCGTTCGACCGCCAGAAGATCCGCGTGACGGTGCATCCGCGGCGGCCCGACGTCTGGTTCTGGACGATCCCGTTCTCGAACGGCCGCTGCTCGCTGGGCATCGTCGCCGAGCAGAGTTTCCTGGCCCAGTACGAAGGCAGCGAGACCGAGCGGCTGCGCGCGATCCTGGCCGAGGCGCCCACGCTGGGCGCGCTGCTGAAGGACGCGGTGTGGGACACGCCCGCGCGCCAGATCGTCGGCTATTCGGCCAACGTGAAGTCGCTGTGGGGCAAGGGTTTCGCGCTGCTGGGCAATGCGGGCGAGTTCCTCGATCCGGTGTTCTCGAGCGGCGTGACGATCGCGTTCAAGTCGGCGTCGCTGGCCTCGCAATGCCTGGCGCGCGAGTTCGCGGGCGAGACGGTGGACTGGCAGGCCGACTACGCGGTGCCGCTGAAGGCCGGCGTCGACACCTTCCGCGCGTTCGTCGACGCGTGGTACGCGGGCGGCTTCCAGAAGATCATCTTCCACGAGCGCCACACGCCGGACATCCGCCGCATGATCGCGTCCATCCTCGCGGGGTATGCGTGGGACCAGTCGAACCCGTACGTCGCGCAGGCCAGGCGCCGGCTGGGCGTGCTGGAGGAACTTTGCAGCGCCTGATCGCCTGCGCCGCGCTCGCGCTCGTGCTGGCGGCGTGCGCGTCCGCACCGGTGCGCACGCCCGCGGCGCCGCGCGAGACGCCGCAGCTGCGCCTCGCGCCTTCGCTGCTGGGCCACGCGCTGAACCTGCAGCAGCACCTCACGCTGCAGGCGCCCGGCCGCGAGCAGCAGCTCGACGTGCTGCTGGAGGCCGATGCGCGGCACGTGCAGTTGGGCGTCGTCGCGATGGGCCAGGTGGCCGCGCGGCTGGACTGGGACGGCGCCACGCTGACCGAGGAACGCGCGCCGTGGTGGCCGCAGGCCGTCTCGGGCGCGCGCATCCTGAGCGACCTGCAGCTCACGCTGTGGCCCGTCGCCGCGATCCAGGCGGCGCTGCCTGCGGGCTGGCGGCTGGCCGAGTCGGGTAACGTGCGCACGCTCACGCAGGACGGCGAGGTCGTCACCGTGATCACGCGCAGCAGTGCGCAGGTCGTCGAGCTCGACCAGCGGCGCGAGCATTTCAAGTTGAGGATCGAGTCGCGCGAACCGGGCGACGCCACGTCATGACCGCCATCTTTCTCCAAGCCCAGTCCTGCGTCTGCGCCCTCGGCGACACGCCCGAGGCGATCCGCGCGGCCCTGTGGGCCGATGCGCCGTCGGGCGTCGCGCCGACCGAACTGCATACCCCTGGCCGCATGCTGCATCTCGGCTGCGTGGCGACGCCGCTGCCGTCGCTCGACGGCCTGCCCGAAAGCCAGCGCAGCCGCAACAACGCGCTGCTGCTCGCCGCGCTGGCGCCGCTGCGCGCGCAGGCGCAGGCGGCGATCGACCGCTTCGGTCCACGGCGCGTGGCCGTCGTGCTGGGCGTCAGCACCGCCGGGCTCGACGAAGGCGTCGCAGCGATCCGGCAGGTGCACGCCGGCTTCGGCTGGCCCCAGGGCTACGACTACGCGCTGCAGGAGATGGGCAACGCGGCGCAGTGCGTCGCGCGGCAACTGGGCATCACCGGACCGGCCTATGCGATCTCGACGGCGTGTTCTTCCGGCGCGAAGGCGATCGCGACCGGCGCCCGGCTGCTGCGCGCGGGGCTCGTCGACGCGGTGGTCGCGGGCGGGGGCGACGCGTTGTCGGGCTTCACGATCGCGGGCTTCTCGGCGCTCGACGCGGTGTCGGCCGGGCGCTGCAATCCGCTGTCGGCCAACCGCGCGGGCATCAACATCGGCGAGGGCGCCGCGCTGTTCCTGATGGGCCGCGACACCGGCCCGGTGCGTCTGGCCGGCTGGGGCGAGAGCGCGGACGCGCACCACATGTCGGCGCCCGAGCCGAGCGGCCGGGGCGCGGCCGAGGCGATGCGCCGCGCGCTGGCGCGGGCCGGCGTCGCGCCGGGGGCGGTCGACTACGTCAACCTGCACGGCACGGCGACCGAGCAGAACGACGCGATGGAGAGCCTGGCCGTCGAACGCGTGCTGGGCCGCGAGGTGCCCGTGAGTTCCACCAAGCCGCTGACCGGCCACGCGCTCGCCGCGGCCGGCGCGATCGAGGCCGCGTTCGCGTGGCATGCGCTGGTCGACAACCCGACCGGCCGGCTGCCGGTGCACTGGTGGGACGGCGTGGCCGACGCCGCGCTGCCGGCGCTGCGGCCGGTCGCGCCGGGCATGGCGCTCGGCCGCCCGCTGCGCCACGTGCTGAGCAACTCCTTTGCCTTCGGCGGCAGCAACGCGTCGTTGGTGTTCGCGCAGCCATGAGCGACGCGACGAACGACGCCTGGCCGCCGCGTCCGATGGACGCGTGGGTGCCGCATCGCGGGGCCATGAGCCTGCTCGACTCGGTGGAGCGGTGCGACGACCACGATGTCGTCGCCCGTGTGCGCGTGCCCGCGCAGGGCCTCTTCAACGGCGAGGACGGGGTGCATGCCTGGGTGGGTATCGAGTACATGGCGCAGGCGGTGGCGGCGTGGTCGGGCGCGCGCGCGCGGGTCCGCGGCGGATCGCCGAGAATCGGCTACCTGCTGGGCAGCCGGCGCTACGAGGCCGCGGTGCCGGCGTTCGCGCCCGGCGCCGAACTGACGGTGGTCGCGCACTGCGAGTTGATGGGCGACAACGGCATGGGCATGTTCGACTGCAGGATCGAGCAGGATGGCCGCGTGCTGGCCAGCGGACGGCTGAGCGTGTTCGAGCCTCCGCATGATTCGCAGCAAGGGTCGACGCAGAGCGGCCCGGGGGAAGGATGACGATGACAGAGACGAACAAGGCCGCCGGTCGCACAACGGTGCTGGTCACCGGCGCGAGCCGCGGCATCGGGCGCGCGATCGCGCTCGCCGTGGCGCGCGACGGCCACGACGTGGTGGTGCACTGCCGCACGGGCCTCGAGCAGGCGCGCGTCGTGTGCGCCGAGATCGAGGGGCTGGGTGTTTCCGCGCGCGTGCTGGCGTTCGACGTCGCCGACCGCGCCGCGGCGTCCGCCGCCCTGCTGGCCGACGTCGAGGCGCATGGCGCCTACTACGGCGTCGTCTGCAACGCGGGCATCGCGCGCGACAACGCGTTCCCCGCGATGACCGGCGAGGAGTGGGACGCGGTCGTGCACACCAACCTCGACGGATTCTTCAACGTGCTCAATCCGGTCGTGATGCCGATGATCCAGCGCCGCAAGCCGGGGCGCATCGTCACGCTGGCGTCGGTGTCGGCGCTGATGGGCAACCGCGGCCAGACCAACTACAGTGCCGCCAAGGCGGGCGTGATCGCGGCGACGAAGTCGCTCGCCGTCGAGCTCGCCAAGCGAGCCATCACCGTCAATTGCGTGGCGCCCGGGCTGATCGACACCGAGATGGTGACGCCCGAGGTGCTGGAGGAAGCGATGAAGATCATCCCGTTGCGCCGCATGGGAACCCCGGACGAAGTGGCCGCGCTGGTCGCCTTCCTGCTCAGGCCCGAGGCGGCCTACATCACGCGCCAGGTCATCTCGGTCAACGGGGGCATGGTCGGATGAAGCGTGTCGTCGTCACCGGATTCGGCGCCATCAGCCCATTGGGGCACGATTGGCCCAGCGTGCTCGCGGCGCTCAGGAGCGGCCGCAACGCCGTGCAGGTCATGCCGGACTGGGCGCAGTACGACGGGCTCAACACGCAGCTCGGCGTGCCGGCGAAGCCGTTCGAGCTGCCCGCGCACTACAACCGCAAGTCGATGCGCAGCATGGGCCGGGTCGCGATCATGGCCACGCGTGCCAGCGAGCTGGCGCTGGCCGACGCGGGCCTGCTGGGCGACCCGCTGGTCGCGAGCGGGCGCATGGGCGTCTCGTACGGCTCGTCCGCCGGCTCGCCGCACGCGCTCGGCGACTTCGGCAAGATGATGCAGCACAAGTCGACCGAAGGCATCACGGCCAACACGTACATCAAGATGATGTCGCACACCGCGGCCGTCAACATCGGCGTGTTCTTCGGCCTGACCGGACGCATCGTCACGACCACCAGCGCGTGCACCTCGGGCAGCCAGGGCATCGGCTACGCGTTCGAGGCGATCCAGAGCGGCCGCCAGGTGGCGATGCTGGCCGGCGGGGCCGAGGAGCTCGATGCCACCGAGGCCGCCGTGTTCGACACGCTGTTCGCCACCAGCACGCGCAACGACACGCCGCAGCTCACGCCGCGCCCGTTCGACGCGAAGCGCGACGGCCTCGTGCTGGGCGAGGGCGCCTGCACGCTCGTCCTGGAGGAGCTCGAGCACGCGCTCGCGCGCGGCGCGACGATCCACGCCGAGCTGCTCGGCTGGGGCACCAATGCCGACGGCACGCACGTCACGCATCCGAACGCCGCGACGATGGCGCAGGCGATGCGGCTGGCGCTGGTCGACGCGCGGCTGACGCCCGACTCGATCGGCTACGTCAACGCGCACGGCACCGCGACCGAGCAGGGCGACATGGCCGAATCGCAGGCCACCGCCGAGGTGCTGGGCGCGCACGTGCCGGTCAGCTCGCTCAAGAGCTACATGGGCCACACGCTGGGCGCCTGCGGGGCGCTGGAGGCCTGGATGAGCATCGAGATGATGCGCGAGGGCTGGTTCGCGCCCACGCTCAACCTCGAGGAGGTCGACCCGCGCTGCGGCGCGCTCGACTACATCACCGGCGGCGGCCGCGTCATCGAGACCGACGTCGTGATGAGCAACAACTTCGCCTTCGGAGGCATCAACACCTCGTTGATCTTCCGGCGCTGGCGCTGAAGACCGAGAATCACCAACCGCTGAAGAGGAAACAGCATGATGAAGATGAACTCCGCGCTGCGCGCGATCCTGCTGGTCGCGTCGCTGTCCGCGGCCGGGCTGGCCGTGGCGCGCTCGTCCAACATGGTCGAACTGGGACGCCAGACCATCGCCGCCACCGACAAGCCGCTGACGCCCGAGGCCGTGCGCCAGGCGATCATCGCCGGCGGCTCGGTGCACAAGTGGAAGCCGGTCGGCGACCAGCCCGGCCTGCTCACGCTCGAGGCCGACAGCGGCCAGCACCAGGTCGTCGTCGACGTGTCCTACGACGCGCAGGGCTGGCAGATCGCCTACAAGAGCAGCGTCAACATGAACTACGAGCAGACCGACAGGAAGACGGCTATCCACCCGAAGTACAACAAGTGGGTCGTGGAACTGAACGCGGACATCCGCCGCGCTGCCGCGAACGCCCAGGCGTCGTAGCGCCCAGCCGTCGCCGTTTTTTCCCTGTCTGCAATTTCGGAAGGAAGACTTTCATGAACAAGATCCTCGCCGCCTCGCTGCTGGCCCTCGTCGCCGTCGTGCCTGCCCATGCGCGCAACACGCCCGTCACCGTCACGCTGCAATCGGTGCTCGACATGCCCGAAGCCAAGGCCAAGCTCGATGGCAGCGTCGCGTTCTACCTGGCCGGCGCGCCCACGCCCAAGGTCGGCAAGAAGTTCGGCGACGACACCTCCAGCGCCAAGACCAACGCGTTCAACAAGTCGGGCGAGGCCGCCTGCCGCTGGAACGCGCTGTCGGCGCTGATCAAGCTGCAGGAGAAGGCCAAGGCGTACGGCGCCAACGCGGTGATCGACATCACCAGCTACAGCGAGAAGGTGCTGTTCACCAGTCCGACCGACATCCAGTGCGCCGACGGCGCCTTCGTGGCCGGCATCGCGCTGAAGGGTACCTACGCCAGCGTCGGCAAGTAAGCCGTACGCGGCGATGCTGAGGGTCGCCGTCGCGCGGGTGAACCAGCCGCTTCCCGGCGGCTCGGCAAGCATGCCCGCCTGGCTGGGCGACTCCGAGCAGCTGCGCTGGACGCAGCTCGCGCCCGACAGGCGCGCGCCGTTCGCCGCCAGCCGCGCCCTGCTGCGCGACCTGCTGCAGGCCGCCACCGGCGTGCCGGCCCGGGCGTGGGACGTCTCGGCGCAGGCCGGCGGCGCACCGGTGGCGCGCGCGACGCACGAACTCGCGGTCGCGGCCCTGCACGTCAGCCTGTCGCATCGGCTCGGCTGGGTCGCGGCGGCGGTGGCGGATGCGCCGGTCGGCGTCGACATCGAGTGCGAGCGACCGCCGCGCAGCGATCCGTCCGAACGCGCGGCACTGATGCTGTCGCCCGCCGAGCGCCTCGCCTGGGCCGACCTGGCGCCTGACGCTCGCGACGCCGCGCTGCTGGCGCGCTGGACGGCCAAGGAGGCGTGGTTCAAGGCGGCTCCGGCCGGCGACGCGCCGTGGGACTTCCGGCGCGTTTCAGCTCGCGCATGCGCGCCCGCGCGGGCCAACGTGCGCACGTGGAGCGCGTCGCCCCTGCACGTCGCGCTCTGCTGCGCCGATGCGGGCGCACTCGCCGATGCGCGCTGCGACGGCCTGGGGCCGGAGGCCGCGACGTCTTCCTGGTTCGTCCACCGCGTCGCGGCGGCCGACTGATTCGAGTTCATCCCGCATGTCCCTCGCCAAGCCCTTGCCCGACTACATCCCCGAGACCGCGTTCGGCGACTGGTTCCTGCAGACACGCACCTGGGACGTGCACGTGCTGGAGGTCGCGCTGCGCGACCTCGCGCGGCTGGATCCGGCGCCGCGAACGAACTACCCGGCGGTGGTCGATGTCGGCTGCGGATGGGGCGGCTCGCTGCGCAAGCTCAACGAGCGCTTCCGACCGGAACGCCTGGTCGGCTTCGACATCTCGCCCAAGATGGTGGAGGCGTCCGTGCGCGAGGCGGCGGGGCTGCGCACGGCGAGCGGCGCCGCCGTCCAGGTGATCCGCGCGAACTGCGCCGCGCTGCCGCTGCCCGACGCCAGCGTCGACCTGCTGTTCTGCCACCAGACCTTCCACCACCTCGTCGACCAGCCCGCGGCGATCGCCGAGTTCTTCCGGGTGCTCAAGCCGGGCGGCACGCTGCTGTTGGCCGAATCGACGCGGCGCTACATCCATTCGTGGATCATCCGGCTGCTGTTCCGCCATCCGATGGACGTGCAGAAGACCGCGCCCGAATACCTCGCGCTGGTGCGCGCCGCGGGCTTCGTGGTGCCGGACGCGCAGGTGTCGTATCCGTTCCTGTGGTGGAGCCGCGGGGATCTCGGCCTGATGGAGCGCGTGCTGCGCATCCCGCCGCCGAAGGGACGCGAGGAGACGCTGATCAACCTCGTGGCGACGCGGCCGTAGGCGCGCCCGCATACGCCAGAATCGGTGTCGGCGTCGGCGTCGCTCCAGGCACGAGCCCGCGCACACGATCGCGGTCTCCATCCTTGCCCGCCGTCTGCGCGAGCGCGCGGGGCCGACGGCGCGAGGCGGGTGCCCGTCGCGTCCGCTTGCGGATCCGGGCACGCCCTTTGCTCGGCGTTACGAAGCCGACATTCAAAGCCGGTACGATTCCCGTCATGACCCCCTCTGCCACCGCCATCATCTTCGAGGAACGACCGCAGACTCTCGGCGAGGAGATCGCCAACGCGATCAGCCACGGGCTGGGATTCGTGCTGGCGATCGCGTCGCTGCCGATCCTCGTGGCGATGGCCGCGCGCCACGGCACGGCGCTCAACGTCGTCGCGGTGAGCGTGTTCTCGGTCACGATGATGCTGCTGTACCTGTCGTCGACGCTGTACCACGCGATCCCCAACGGCCGGCTCAAGAACCTGCTGGCGCGTGTCGACCACGCGGCGATCTACCTGTTCATCGCGGGCAGCTACACGCCGTTCGCGCTCGGCGTGCTGCATGGCGCCACGGGCTGGACGCTGTTCGCCGCGGTCTGGGCGATGGCGGCCGCCGGCATCGCGGTCAAGCTGATGGACATGCTCAAACACCCGTTGTGGTCCACCGGCCTGTACGTGGCGATGGGCTGGTCGGCGCTGCTGGCGGCCGGCCCGCTGATCCACGCGATGCCCGCCACCGGCCTGCTGTGGCTGCTGGCCGGCGGCGTGGCCTACACGCTGGGCGCGGTCGTCTTCATCTTCGACTCGCGCGCCAGGTACATGCACTTCGCGTGGCACCTGTTCGTGCTGGCGGGCACCACCTGCCACTTCTTCGCGGCGCTCTGGTACGCGACGCCGGCCCGCCTGGCCTGACCCTGCGCCCCGCGCGGATTTGGCGCGGCGCCTGAATCCGCGTCCTCCGGCGTTGCGTAGTCCTCTCGTTCCAGCCGCACCCGCGCGGGTCGCGGCGCGGACGCTTCGAGGGGAGAGCATGTCCGGTTTCATCGAGATCCAGCACGACGAGTGGGTGGCCGCGGGGCCGGACGTGGTGCGGGCGCACTACCTCGACCTGTTCCATCGCGAGGTCGCGCGCGTGCACCCGCGCGAGCGCCTGCGCCAGCTCGCTCCCGGGCCCACGGGCCCGCGCTTCGAGAGCCTCGCGCGCGCGGGCTGGCGCACGACGCGCGACGTCGTCGAACGCCACCAGCGCGCCGACGGCAGCGTGCGCGACCAGTTCGTCTCCGGCACGCGCTGGGGCCGCTCGGTCGTCGCGCGCTTCTACCGCAGCAACGACGGCGCGCGACCCGGCACGCTGGTCGAGCTGACGCTGACGCAGCCGCTGCGCCCGCTCGTCGGCCGCCTGCTGGGCCGCTGGGAGCGTCGCCGGCTGGAGGTCGAGTTGCGCGAATACGCCGCCGACATCAAGGCGGATGTCGAGCGCGGCCATCGGACGGAGCGCAAGCTCAGGGCCGCCTAGAGGTCGGCGTGCCCGCGCAGCCGCGCGGGCAGCGCGCGCACGTCCGGCGCGAGCGCGGCGGACGGCAGCTCGGCCATGGCGTTGTCGAGCGCGTTGCGCACCAGGCGATCCAGCGTCTGGGCGTGCGGCAGCAGCGGGCCGAAGAACAGCACGCGGTCGCCGCGGGCGAGCAGGAGGGTGGGGAAGTCCTCGATGTCGAGGTCGCCGATCAGCTCGGACTCGTCCTCGATGTCGACCCACACGAAGCGGGCGGCCGCGCCGGGGTGGCCCAGGCGCATCGCGTCGCGCGTGGCGACGAGGGTGTCGCGGTAGGCCTCGCAGGTGCGGCACCACTGGGCGCACAGGCAGGCGACCAGCAGCGGTAAGGTGTCAGGGCTGGCCGGGGCGTTCATCAGGCGGGAGTTTGCCTGCAAAAAAGGAAAAGGGAGCGAGACGCGTGTCCCGCTCCCTCCACCCGCCAGGGCCCGTCAACCCTGGCGTCCCGTCACGCCCCCTTGCGTTGGCGCAAAGCCAGTTTCAGCCCGTGGGCCAGGAGCCGCAACGAAGCGGTTCGCATGTGCTTGCGCGGATCCTGTCCGGTGCCGATCGAAGGGCGCAAGCTGGCCGGCCGCTCCGGAGCAAGGCCGGCCGCCCCTCGGGGGCTGTCTGCGGCACCCCGCAGACTGGGGCTCGCAGGTCATTTGTTCGGCTGCGGCGTGATGCGCAGGTACGGCCGCACCGGCTCCCAGCCCTTCGGGAACTTCGCCTTGAGCACCTCGGGATCCTGCAGCGACGGCACGATCACCACGTCGTCGCCGTCCTTCCAGTTGACCGGCGTGGCCACGCTGTGCGAGTCGGTGAGCTGCATCGAGTCGATCACGCGCAGGATCTCGTCGAAGTTGCGGCCGGTGCTGGCCGGGTAGGTCAGCGTCAGGCGGATCTTCTTGTTCGGGTCGATGACGAACACCGAGCGCACGGTTGCCGTCGCGCTGGCGTTCGGGTGCAGCATGTCGTAGAGGTTGGCGACCTTCCTGTCGGCGTCGGCCAGGATGGGGAAGTTGACCGTGGTCTTCTGCGTCTCGTTGATGTCGGCGATCCACTTGTGGTGCTGTTCGACCGGATCGACCGACAGCGCGATCACCTTGACGTTGCGCTTCCTGAACTCGTCGCCGAGCCTGGCCGTCATGCCCAGCTCGGTGGTGCACACCGGCGTGAAGTCGGCGGGATGCGAATACAGCACGCCCCAGCTGTCGCCCAGCCACTGGTGGAAGTGGATGGGGCCTTCGCTGGATTGCTGCTCGAAGTCGGGGGCGATGTCGCCGAGGCGCAAGGTCATGACGGTTCTCCTGGGATGGATCCTGTGGGCCGCCGCCGGGCGCTTGGCACGGCAGCGAAGCTGGAGAGTCTAGCCAGCGCGCATCACCCTTCCAACGTCGTGATGCGCATGACCATCCGCGCAAAGCGATGGGCGGGGTGCGCGGTGTCGCATCCGCGCCGCGGGCGGCCGGCTAAAATGATCGTTTCGCCAAATTCCGCCCGAACGAGCTTGTCGCTCCGGGCGGCGTCGTCTTCCAGGAGCGTTTTCTTATGGCCGGGCACTCGAAATGGGCCAACATCCAGCATCGCAAGGGCCGCCAGGACGAGAAGCGCGGCAAGGAGTGGACGCGCGTGATCCGTGAAATCATGGTCGCCGCGCGCACCGGCGGCGGCGATCCGGGCATGAACCCGCGCCTGCGCCTGGCCATCGAGAAGGCCAAGGCCGTCAACCTGCCGGCCGACACCGTCAAGCGCAACATCGACAAGGCCAC
The DNA here is from genome assembly GCA_903845345.1 of uncultured beta proteobacterium. Taxonomy (GTDB): domain Bacteria; phylum Pseudomonadota; class Gammaproteobacteria; order Burkholderiales; family Burkholderiaceae_C; genus Scleromatobacter. The sequence goes on along the minus strand of CAIMXF010000431.1, from coordinate 926 downwards.
GGGCAACCTCGAAGGCGTCAGCTACGAGGAGATCCGCTACGAAGGCCGGGGCATCGGCGGCGCGGCCGTCATCATCGACACCATGACCGACAACAAGGTGCGCACGGTGGCCGAGGTGCGCCATGCGTTCTCCAAGTACGGCGGCACGATGGGCACCGAGGGCTCGGTGGCGTTCCAGTTCAGGCACGTCGGCCAGTTCATCTTCGCGCCGGGCGCGTCCGAGGACAGGATCATGGAAGTGGCGCTGGAAGCCGGCGCCGACGACGTGGTCACGCACGACGACGGCTCGATCGAGGTGCTGACCGCGCCGTCCGGGTTCGAGGCGGTGCAGAAGGCGCTGGAAGCCGCGCAGCTGAAGCCCGACGGCGCGGAGGTGACCATGCGTCCCGAGAGCCACGTCGAACTCGCGGGCGACGACAGCGCGCGCATGCAGAAGCTGCTGGACATCATCGAGGATCTCGACGACGTCCAGGACGTCTTTCACAACGCGGTACTTTCCGAATGAAGATCCTCGTCATCGGCGGCGGCGGGCGCGAGCACGCGCTGGCCTGGAAGCTCGCCCAGAGCGATCGCGTGCAGCGCGTCTACGTGGCCCCCGGCAACGGCGGCACGGCGGCCGACAAGCGCCTGGTCAACGTCGACATCACCGAGCCGCAGGCGCTGGCGCAGTTCGCCATCGCCGAGAAGATCTCGCTGGCGGTGGTCGGCCCGGAAGGCCCCCTGTCGCAGGGCGTGGTGGACGTGTTCCGCACGCACGGCCTGCGCATCTTCGGCCCGACCCAGGCCGCGGCGCAGCTCGAGAGCTCGAAGGCGTTCTCGAAGGACTTCATGAAGCGCCACGGCATCCCGACCGCGCAATACGAGACCTTCACCGACATCGCCGCCGCGCACGCCTGCGTCGACAGGCTGGGTGCGCCCATCGTCGT
>CAIMXF010000430.1 GCA_903845345.1 uncultured beta proteobacterium | reverse complement strand
GGCGTGGCGACCGCTGCGGCGGCGGGCGCCGGCGCGGGCGGCAAGCCGGCGACGACCGCCGACATCACCGCTGCGCTGGCCAAGGTCGAGGGCGCCGTCAAGGCCGCGACCGACGCCCGCGACGCGCTCGCAGCGATGCTGCCGCAACCCGACCCGGCCACCGTGCAGGCCGGCGCCGTCGGCGCGCCGTCCAACGCACTGATGGACGCCAACCAGGCCGCGTCCCAGGCGCCGCAACTGCCGCCGGCACAGGCGACGTTGCCCATGCTGCCGCAGGCGCCGACGTTCGCGCCCGCGCTGGGCCAGCAGATCGACGTCTGGATGAAGGGCGGCGTGCAGCATGCCGAGGTGCAATTGAGCCCGCAGGATCTCGGCCCGATCCGCGTGAAGATCGAGATGCAGGGCGACCAGACGCGCGTGCACATGACGGCCGACGTGCAGTCCACGCGCGACGCGCTGCAGCAGGCGATGCCGCAGCTGTCCGAGCAGCTCGGCACCGTCGGGCTGAGCCTGAGCGGCAGCAGCGTGTCCGACCAGCCGGCCTTCCAGCAGCAGCAGGCCCAGGCGAACGCCGACGGCGGCTTCGGCGGCAACGGCCGGCAGGGCCACGGCGGCGGCACGGCCTCCGGCCAGGGCAGCGGGCTCGAGGACATCGCCGCGGCCACCGCCGCCCGCCAGATGGCCCAGCGCCGCGGCCTGCTCGACACCTACGCCTGACGCGCCGCCAGCTCGACCGCAGGCGATGCCCGTCCGGGAGGCCGGGCTGCCGCCTTTGCAGGCGTCGAGACTTCCCGACGCCGCGTCGGCGATTCGTCGCCCGACTGCAGGCGCTGTCAGTTTTTCTGCCGCTTTTCGAGCCATTCGAGAAGGCCGCGGATCTCAATAATCGTCTCCAACGACGTGCGCTCTTGCGCGCGTTCAACAAATTCGTCCAGGAGTCCGATCCATGTCCGCTGCTGCCGCTGCCGCAGATGCTCCCCCCGCCAAGCCGGGGGGCAAGAAGAAGCTGGTCGTCATGATCGCCGTCGCGGCGATCGTTCTGGGCGGCGGTGGCGTGGGCGCGCTCGTCTACATGAAGAAGCACAAGGCCGCTGCGGAGGCTGCCGCTGCCGCCGCGGACGGCGATGATTCGGACGCCGCCGCGCCGGCGAAGGTCGAGCAAAAGAAGAAGAAGGGCGAGAAGCCCGTCTTCGTGCCGATGGATCCGTTCGTCGTGAACCTGGCCGACCACGAGGCCGACCGCTACGCGCAGATCGGCATCACGCTCGAGGTGCCGGACGAGAAGGTCAGCGAGGAGATCAAGACTTACCTGCCGGCCATCCGCAACAACATCCTGCTGCTGCTCGCGCACAAGTCGTCCGCCGACCTGGCCGGCGGCGACGGCAAGGAACTGCTCGCCAAGCAGATCCGCCACGAAGCGCTGAAGGCGATGGGCGAGGACGTGGACGACGACGACTCCGAAGTCGATGCGCCCGCCGCGTCCGATGCCGCCTCGGCCACCGACGGCCCCGTCAAGAAGAAGAAAAAGCACAAGAAGGTCGCGTCCGAAGACGCGCCGATCCGATCGGTGCAGTTCTCCAGCTTCATCATCCAGTAACCGCACGCCCGCCCGACCGCTCGCAGCGCAGCCATGAACCAGCAGATTCTTTCGCAAGACGAAGTGGATGCCCTTCTGCAGGGCATCACCGGCGAGAGCCAGAAGCTCGAGCAGGAAGAGCAGGTCGAAGGCAGCATCCGCAACTACGACCTGGCCAACCAGGAGCGGATCGTCCGCGGCCGCATGCCGACGATGGAAATCATCGGCGAACGCTTCGCGCGCAACATCCGCATCGGGCTGTTCAACTTCATCCGCAAGAGCCCGGAAGTCTCGATCAACGGCATCAAGGTGCAGAAGTACTCGGCGTTCCTGCGCGAGATCGTGGTGCCGACCAACTTCAACATCGTCTCGGTGCGACCGCTGCGCGGCTCCGGCCTGATCGTGTGCGACCCGAGCCT
>CAIMXF010000429.1 GCA_903845345.1 uncultured beta proteobacterium | reverse complement strand
GTCGCTCTTATGGCCGACCACGAGTCGGCGCTTGAGATCTTCCAGATCGTCTGACATTACGTTCCCGCGTTCATCTACGTGGGAACGTAGGCTGTCAGTTCACAGCCGTTTGCTCAAGAACGTGGTTAGTTGACCGCTTACCGTCAGCTGCTTCCCTTTCATGCAGCAGCACACCGACATTGCCGTCTGCGCGCACGCTGCGTGCTGGGCGATCCTGCGTCATTACAGCGAACGCTACTCGCTCTATCGCGAGGTGCTCGTCCACGACATCTCGAAGCTCGGTAGGGAGTTTGATCCAGGTGGTCTGCTGCCTTCGATGGGGATCACCTATCGTGACGCCGAGCGCATCTTCGCGGCGGTCGGGAACTTTCCGTTGCTCGTGGTCAAGGGCGACACGGAAGACGATAACTGCCGCTTCCATGACGAGCTGCTAGCCTACTTGGAGTCTGGCTTTCCTCTCTTCGGCGTTCAGTCGGCTCGAGGGCATGCAGTGGCAATCGTGGGCTATCGCCGCGACGAGCTGACCGCGCAGACGACAGGCAAGGACTTCCACGGACGAGCGTGGGACTATGTGACGCATTTGGCCGTTGTCGACGACAACCATGCGCCGTACCACCCTGTCCCGCGAAAATCAGCGGATGATGCCGGCTACTCCATCGACGACTTCGACGCTTTCATAGTGCCGTTGCCTGAGAAGATGTTTCTTCCAGCAGCTGCAGCCTTTAGGTGGGCAAGTGAAGCTCGAGACGACTCGGTGTTCGAACATTTCGAGCATCTGTCCGAGACGAAGGAGTTGGTGACTCGATGCTTCGTGACGACAACGGCATCTTGGCAACGGTTCGTCCGCGAACAAGCCGGTTCGCTCCCCCCTGACTTTGTGGATGTCGGTCTGTCACTAACGATGCCACAGTTCATCTGGGTGATTGAGTATGCGACGCCGACGCAACGTGGAATGAAGCAGATCCAGGCACGACTGTTGCTCGATGCGACTGCCGGCACCCGCGACCCGTTTCCGATGTTCCTGCTCCACGATGCCAAAGGTGCGCTGTGGCTTGATCGAGCGAACAAGGCGCCGATGCAGTACCAGGCCTTCTCCACAACGGTTGGTTTCATCGCAGAGATGGAAAGCAACCTGAAGCGCTACTAGAATCACCGGCTTTGCCTCAGTTGGCGGACGCCACCACATGAAACGTCGCTTTCTGCACGAAGGAGTTCTCATGGAAGACCGCAGCCACCTGCTTCAGTCTCCTTTAGCCCGATTGAAGGGTCTACAGGAGGTGCCGGCTGAAAAGGTTGCGGCCATCGAGAACCGTTTTAAGGCCACCTACGTGCGTGAAATGACCGAGTATCAGCGAGAGGCTCGCCTGCGCGCTGAAAAGGTGCGCGACAAGATCTTGTACTGACGAGTGCGTCAGGCGGCCATCTTGGCTGCTCCGGTGACGTTCAGCCTGTAGCGCAACATCTCTGGACTGATCCCGAAACGGGTAGCAGCGTCCTCGCGGCGCATTCCGATTGCCGCGATATGTCTTGCCTGGTGCGCTGGCAGCATGATCGCACCGCCCAGCCAGGCAGCTTCAGCTTCGTTTGCCTCTTCGGCCTCGCAGCTGAGGCCGGAGTCCTTTGGCGGGTGTTGGAGAAGCGCGTGGGCGAATTCGTGCGCGAGGTTCGACCGGTGGCGCGCGAGTCCGTGCTCCTCGTTGTAGACCACCCGTCGCCTACTGCCCTCGAAGAACGTGAACGCCGAGACCTTTCGGTAGACCTCAGACACGTTCAGACAACAGCGACTCTCCTTGGCTGCGAGCACCATCTGGCTCAATGACCAGACGGGAATGCAGAGGTGACACGCAAGAGCGTCCATGTCGATTGGATCGAGCTCGCCCAGTCCCAACTCGGTTCGCACCTGTTGGACTAGCTGCTCGCAGTAGGACTTGAATCCGCGGGCGAACTTCATTCTTTCGGCGGCTCCTTGGGCGTGTCTTCCTTGAGCGCGTTGTACGCGCTCTCCACGATCGTCTCCAATTTCTGCCGCGCCGTTGGGCTGAGCGCTGCGTCCTGCCTGAAAAGCAGTGCAACCTGCTCCAAGGTCTGCCCAGCCGCCGGCCGCGGAAACTGTTTCGCAACGTAGCTGGCCGGATTGATCCCAGCCCACGCCGACAGCGCGGCCATGCTCGCTGCGTCCGGCTTGCGCCCTTGCCCCATCCGAGTGAGGGTCGTCTGGCTCACGCCTGTCGCCTTGCTCACATCCTTCCAGGTGGACTTCCGCAGGCGCACTGTCCGGTCAAGTGCTCCATAGAACGCGTCGGCATCGAACTCTTGCTTGTTGCTCACGCCACATCTCTCCTTGTTGTTGCATTTTGCAACATATTGCTAAGTAGCAACTAGTTGCTTAATGGGAATACGCGCAGTACAGTTGCTGCACTGATTGCTTTATAGCAATCAGCAGTCGCCGTAGCAAATGCTTTCGGCAGTGCCTGTCGCTTCTTTACGTCTAGAAAGGACGTCCCAATGAGCACCACCAACACTTCCACGACCATCGAGCATGGCCCGGCGATCATGGTCGCTGGCCTGGATCTCAACTTCCGGGGCGTCCTGGCGCCCGATCGCTCGCCTACGGGCGCGCAGATCGCCGTCGCAGCCGGTTTCGCCCCCGACAAGGCGGTGACCATCAAGCAGTTCCTCAACGACGGTGGCTTCGAAGACATTCGTCCGGAGGAGAACGCGCATCTGAGCGCCGGGGTCGAGTTCCTCGTCGTCGACTCGGACCGCTCGTTCCGCCTGACCATCGACGGTCGCCGCGTCGACTGGCCGGCCAGCAGCATCGCCGCCAAGATCGTGCGCAAGCTTGGCAACGTCCCCGCGGACAAGGACATCTACTTCGAATTGCAGGACACGGCAGATCGCAAGCTGAAGCCCGACGACGTCATCGACCTCTCCGGCACGGGCGTCGAATCGTTCTACAGCCGAAAGGGAACCTGGATCCTCAACGTTCAGGGCGTTCGCCTGTCGCTCCACGAGCCCACGATCCTCGCGAGCGATGCGCTGATCAAGGCCGGCTTCGTGCCGGCGGAGTGGACGATCTACCTGAAGTACGAAAACCAGCACAAGGAAAAGATCGAGCCGGGGACCGTGATCGATCTGAACACGCCGGGCATCGAAAAGATCTGGCTGATTCCTCTTGAGGTGCAGAACGGCGAAATCGGCCAGGCGGTGCGCCAGGACTTCGCCCTGCTCGAGGTGGACGAAGACTTCCTCAACGAACGCTTCGCCCACTGGGAGACAGTCATCATTCCGGAAACGGGCCGCCGCTGGCTGCTGATTTACGCCTTCCAGGTGCCCATGGGCTACGCCGGGCAGCGCCGCGTCACGCTGGCGCTCGAGGTGCCCCCGAACTACCCCGCCGCCCAGATCGACATGTTCTACGTGTTCCCCAGCCTGCGCCTGAGCACCGGCGGCAGCCTGCCGAACACGGAGCACGTCGAGACGATCCTGGGCCAGGCGTTCCAGCGCTGGTCCCGCCATCGCGGTCAGAATGCGGCTTGGAAGGCCGAAGTCGACAACGTGATCACCCACTTGGCGCTGGTCGAATCCGCTCTGCGCAAGGAGGTCGCGCAGTGAACTACGCATCAATCCTGGCGCTGACCGAACAACAGCATCAGGTGGTTCAGCGCCACCTCTATCCCGGAGACGGGCTCGAGGCGGCGGCGATTCTGCTCTGTAGCGAGGCTGCACCGCCCCGCAAGCGCCTGATTGCACGAAAGGTCATCCTGGTACCTCACGGCGATTGCCCGCGTCGTGAGCGCGACTTCCTTGCCTGGCCGGGATCCGCGCTGACCGACGCGATCGACGCTGCCGAGAAGGAGAAGCTCGCTCTGGTGCTGGTTCACTCGCACCCGGGCAACCTGTTCGCCTTCTCTCAACAGGACGATCGCAGCGACCAGATCACGATTGCGAGCATCTTGCAGGGCTACGGCACCCGGCACGGCACGGCCATCATGACGCCGAACGGCGCCATGCTGGCACGCTGGTACGAAGCGGACATGAAGTCTCAGCCTTTCGATGCTGTGTCCGTCTCGGGCCACGACCTGCGCTGGTGGTGGAGCGATGGCGCGTTCACCCAGCGACCGCTCGCCTTCACCTCGCCCGCTCGCGACGAATTGTCACGGCTCGTTGCCTGCGTTATCGGCGTGTCGGGCACGGGTTCGATCGTAGCGGAGCAGCTCGCACGCATGGGTTTCGGGCGCGTCATACTGATCGACCACGATCGCGTTGAGCACAAGAACCTCAATCGAATCTTGAACACGACGCTCGCCGATGCAGCCTCTGAGGAACTCAAGGTTCACGTCATGGCCAAGGCGATCAGCGCGTACCGTGGTGACGGCGTCGCAGTGCCCATGCCCGCCTCAATCACCACTCGCGAAGCCGTGCTATTGGCGAGCCAAGCTGACGTGCTTTTCAGCTGTGTCGATACTCTCGATGCCCGCCAGATCGCCGACGAGATCGCGACCACGTTCCTGCTGCCGCTGTTCGATGTGGGTGTCACGATTCCGACGCGTCGCCAAGACGGCCAGATCGTGATCGCAGACGTGTGCGGTCGCATCGACTATGTCCACCCCGGCGGATCGACACTTCGCGATCGAGGCGTCTATTCGGCCGCCACGCTCCGTGCGGAATATCTGCGCCGCGTAGCACCGGATGCGCATTCAGCCGAGGTGAAGGCGGGATATTTGAAGGGTATTGCTGAGGAGGCCCCTTCGGTCATCACGCTCAACATGCGAGCCGCCTCGGCATGCGTGATGGAATTCATCGCACGTGTGTTTCCGTTTCGCCACTCGGACAACTCGAATTTCGCGCGCACACAGTTCAGCTTGGCAGCGGGCGAGGAGCTGAACACGGTCGAACATGCGTTCCCTCGCGAGACTTCACCGCGCCTGGGCCAGGGCATGTCCGAACCGCTGCTAGGCTTGGCAGCGATGCGAGTGCCCAAGCCTCGAGAGCGGCAATGACAGCGCCGCTCTGGTTTCGTCAGGCGATGGCGCTCCTAAGCAGGCGCCGAAAGCTACGGGTCGTCGAAGGCGACACGTTGCCAACCGACCTGCCTCCCCGGCAGGTCGTTCTGGCTTCCGAAAACGGCGAGCAGGTGTGCGTCGGCATGTGTTGCCCTTGCGGATGCGGATACCGTATCCAGCTGGCAGTCTTTGACGGCGCGTCGCCGCGATGGCAACTTTCGTCAGACCGGCGAGGCCGCGTAACCCTCCATCCCTCCATACACATTAAACGCGGCTGCAGGTCGCACTTCTGGCTGCGCGCTGGCAAGGTCGTCTGGTGCGAGTAGAGGTCTACCGATTAGCCGTAGGGTTGCCACCCAAACGTTGACCAGATGACCGGATAAGAATGACCGAGTCCGCACGGCTCGGCTAAAACGCAAGGAAAGCTCATGACTGAAGACACTGCAAATGACGCAATCGCCAAGGTGCTGGATGCACTTTCGAACTCCTCGTTCAAGTGGCGCACGTTGAACGGCGTCGCAAAAGAGACCGGCCTAACTCTTGAGGCTGTGCAAGAGGCAATTGCACAAGCGTCGGACAAGATCATGCGTTCGAGTGCGCGGTCGTCCGACGGCCGCGACCTTTTCACGACGCGTGAGAACTTCAAATCACAGGCATCAATACCTGAACGCCTGCTCGGTGCCATTCGCAACCGAGCGGAGTGAACCGGTGGCCCAGTTCTTCACGCAGCAAATCGTTCTTGCCGCCATCGGCGGCCTCGTAATTAGCGTCCTGAACCTAATTGAACTTCAGCACATTCCAAAGGATCGCAGACCAGATTTGTCCGACGCGCTGTACTGGGTCGCGTTCTTCGCATGGCCGCTTCTGGGAGGCTTGGTCGGCTATCTGTACACCGATCCAGCGGCTCCTCTAGGGCGATTCGTCTCCTTTCAGCTGGGGATGTCGGCACCACTGATCCTGAAAACTGCCGCCAACGCGATCCCGGCCGTAGCAAAAGCTCAGTTGCCTAAGGGCGCGTGAACTCGCCCGCAAGCGCTCCGACAACGACAATGTCTAAGCTCCGTCGCAGTTGAGATTCGATCTCTGAGTGTCTCGGCGACAGGGAAGCCATGAAGAGTCGTGAGAGCAGCCCAACGGGCTGCCCACTCGACACAAAGACCAACGGTCACTCGGTGCACCCGCGGGAACTGTGACGACACAGACCTCGTCACAAACCTCGTCACAACGAGATTTCTGGGCCCGGAATGCAAAACGGCGCTCACTGGGAGCGCCGCATGTTTCCTACGTATTCTGTGGTTGCGGGGGCTGGATTTGAACCAACGACCTTTGGGTTATGAGCCCAACGAGCTACCAGACTGCTCCACCCCGCGACTGAGAAAGCTATTATGGCATGAAACGTCTACGCATGTCACGCGGTGGCCGTGAAGCTGCGTAAAGCGGCGGCGGCGCAACGTCACTTGGCCGGAGGCAGCAGTTCGTCGATGAGCAGCAGTGTCTCGGTGAGCCGGATCGGCTTGGCCAGGTAGGCGCGCGCGCCGGCGACGGTGGCGGCGTCGCGCTGCGCCTGCGTGCTGTCGGCCGACACCACCACCACCGGAACGCGCGTGAGCAGCGGCGCCGTGCGCATCCATTCGGCCACCTCCAGGCCGGAGCCGTCGGGCAGGTGCAGGTCGACGAGCACGAGGTCGGGGCGCAGGCGCTCGATCATGTCGATGCCGTCGCGCACGCTCACCGCCAGGTGCAGCTTGCAGTCGGGACGCTGCTCGATCACCTCCTGCATCAGCAGCGCGTTGACCGGGTTGTCTTCCACGTAGACGATCTGGCCGCCCGCGCCGTGCGGCAACGCGACGTGCCCGGGCGCGTCGCCCGCAGCGGCGAGCGGCGCGTCGTGCGAGCGGCGCAACGTGAGCGTCACGCGCGTGCCGACGTCGGGGCGGCTGTCGATGGCGATGTCGCCGCCCATGCGCTCGATCAGGCGGCGGCTGATCACCAGGCCGATGCCGGTGCCCTCGATCGGGCTCGACTCGAGGCCCAACCGATCGAACGCCGAGAACAGGCGCGCGAGCTGCGCTGCCGTCATACCCCGTCCTGTATCCGAGATCTCGACGACCAGCCGGCCTGAATCAGGCTCTGCGCCGTCCTCGGTCGACGCGGCCTGCGGCGCGCGCACGTGCACGATGACGTCGACTCGCCCGTTCTCGAGGTTGTACTTGATCGCGTTGCCGATCACGTTGACGAGCACCTGGCGCAGACGCGTGGTATCGGCGCGCACGCTCAACGCCTCGCGCGGCAGGTGCTGCGGCAGCGCCACCGCGAGCGTCACCTTGGCGTTCTCCGCCAGCGGTGCGAGCAGGCGGATGCTCTCGTTGATGACCAGCGCGACGTCGACGTCGGCCATCTGGATGCGCGCGTTGCCGGACTCGATCGTCGACAGGTCCAGCACATCGTTGATCAGCGTCACCAGGTGCCAGCCGGCCGCCTCGATGCGTGCCACGCGCTCGCGCTGGTGGCCATCGAGCGGATGGTCCTCCTCCAGCTGCAGCAGCTGCGCATAGCCCAGCATCGCGTTCATCGGCGTGCGCAGTTCGTGGCTCACCCGCGAGAGGAATTCCGACTTCGCCTGGCTCGCGGCCTCGGCACGGCGGCGCGCGAGCTCGAGCTCGCTGGAGCGCACGCGCTCCGACTGGTCGGTGCCCACGAACAGGAAGCCCAGCGAATCGTTGCCCGGCGCGACGACGCCGCTGCCAGGCGCGAACACGACCTCGCTCGCGGTCTCGGCGCGCTCGCGCGGGCCGTACGGCGCGCCGGCGTTCGCGAGCGACGAGCGGACCGCCGTGACGGCCAGCGAGACGTTGATGCGCGAGCCGTCCTTGCGGATGTAGGTCCAGTCGCGCACCTCGTAGCCGAAACGCTCGGCCACCGCCGTGATCGCCTCGCGGCCGTGCACAGGGCGCTTGAGCTGGTAGGTGAGCTCCTCGGCGCGACGCGCGAGCTCGACGGGGTCGTGCACCTCCAGCGGACACGGGCTTCCGAGCACTTCGGACGCGCGATAGCCCAGCATCTTCTCGGCGCCGCGATTGAACAGGCGCACGACGAAGTGGGCGTCGATCGCGATGATCGCGACTTCGGTGGCGGCGTCCAGCAGCGCCTGCAGCTCGGCCTGCGCATGGCGCGCGCTGCGCTCCTGGTCCTTCGCGCGATCGAGCAGGCGCCGCAGTTGCGCCCACAGCGCGTAGACCTCCTCGCTGCCGAGGTCGACGTCGGGCTCGCCGGCTTCGGTGGCGCCTCGGGGACTGTCGTCGACCAGGTCGGCGGCGGCGCTCACCAGCCGGCGGTAGTTGCCGGCCTGGCGTTGCGCGAGCTTCAGCGCGATGGCGATGACGATCACCAGCACCACCAGCACGGCGATGCCCACCACGCCGGCGAGCTGCTTGACCGGCGCGAACAGCGCGTTGCGCGGCTGCGCGACCAGCACGTACCAGCCGGTGGTGGCCGCCGGCGCGACCGTGGCCAGCCAGCGCTTGCCATCGAGCTCGATCTCGCCGGGGCCGGAGTAGCCTTCGAGCGCGCGATGCACGAGATCGACGTGGCTCAGGTTCTCCTGCCAGTTCGCGCGGCGCTGGTCGGGATGGACGATCACGCGACCCAGGCCGTCGAACACGATCACGGCGACGTCGCGCACGTCGAACGAGGCCCGGATCTGCTGCGCCATCTTGTCGAGCGACAGGTCGGCCACCACCAGGCGGCCGTCGGACGGCGCGGCGATGACGGCGGTGATGTGGCCCGTCAACGGCGACAGGAAGGTGTTGGACCAGACCGGCGCCGTGGCCAGGCGCGCGCGCGCGAAGAACGGGCGGCTGGACAGGTCGAGACCTTCCCAGTCCTCCTTGCCGATGCGCGTGCCGGGCCGCACCTCGGCGATCTTCACGACGCCGTTCTTGTCAAGCAGGATGGCCGACTCCAGCGACTGCGCCTCGTCGAGCGCCTCGCTGAGCGCCGCGCGGATCTCGGGCTCCTCGGCGCCGGGGCGCACGTGCGTGGCCGCGCGCGCGGCGGCATCGCGCGGCGCGGCGATGAGCAGTTCCACCTGCGCACGGATCAGCAGCGCGGTGCGCTGGTTCTCGTCCTCGATGTCGCGCAGCGTCTGCGGGATGGCGACGGCGCTCCAGAGCACGATCACCAGCAGCAGCGGCACGCACGCGAGCAACACGTACTGGCGCGTGAGGATCCGCTTGAGGGACTGGCGCGTCGTCTTCATGCGTTCACGTGGCCCGCATCGCGAAGCGGCCGGTGCGCCCTTCGCTCCGGTGGAAGCGGTCGATGCTGTCGCCGACGTGATCGAGCACCACGGGCTGCCGCAGGCCGCCGATGAACGCCACCTTGATAGGCGGCGCGGGATGGCAGCCGCATGGCACGAGCGAGCCGATGGCGGCCAGGCGGAGTCTCGGCTTCGGTCGCGATGGGGGCATGGTCGTCGGGGACTCCCGCTGGCACGGAACGGCAGTTCCGTGGTCCAGCATAGCGGGCTGCGGGAGCCGCTGGCAAGCCATCGCCCGCGCCCGCGAGGGCAGGCGTGACTCAATGCGCAGGCGCGGTGTCGCGAGGGTACGTCGTCGCGAATCCGGGCGCTCGACAGGCGCTAGTCTGCGATCGCCTGCGGACCCGCAAGCCAGCACCACGCGCCCGGCTTCAGGTCGGAGGGCAGCTGCAGCTTGCCGAAGCGGCTGCGGTGCAGCGCCTCCACGCGATTACCCACCGCGGCCATCATGCGCTTGACCTGGTGGTACTTGCCTTCGGCCAGCGTCAGTCGGATGCCGTGCAGGCCGTCGGCCGCGCCGTCCCAGGGCTCGGCGGCGATCGCGCGCACGGGCTCGAGGTCGTCGAGCAGCACCACGCCGGCCAGCAGGCGCGCGATCTGGTCGGCGGTGACCGGGTGCTTGCACGAGGCGTCGTAGACCTTGGGGACGTGGTGCTTGGGCGACGTCCAGCGATGCAGCAACTGGCCGTCGTCGGTGAACAGCAGCAGGCCGGTGGTGTCCTCGTCGAGGCGGCCCACGCTCTGCGCGTCGCGCCGCAGCAGCGGTGGCGGCAGCAAGGCATACACGCTCGGGTGGTGCTTGGGCTTCTTCGAACACTCGTAGCCGGCCGGCTTGTTCAGCGCGATCAGCGCCTTCGCGTGGTACGGCCAGTCCTTGCCCTCGACGTTGAGCACCAGGCCCTCGGGCGCGAGATCCTCGAACGGGTCGTCATGCACCACGCCGTCAATGGTGACGAAGCCGCCAGCCACCAGCCCCTCGCACGCGCGCCGCGCCCCGAAGCCTTGCGAGAAGACGATCTGCGACAGGCGCATCAGAGTCCGGCAGCCGCGAGGCTGGACGCGAAGCGCGGCGCATCCTGGAAGCCGACGACGCGCGCCGACTCGAGCTCGTGGCCCTGGGCGTCGAACAGGATGATGCCGGGCGGCCCGAACAGGTGGAAGCGCTTGAGCAGGGCGCGGTCGTCGTCGCTGTTGGCGGTGACGTCGGCGCGCAGCAGCACGGCCTTGTCCAGCTTGGCGTGCACCGCCGGATCGACGAAGGTCTGCGCCTCCATCTCCTTGCACGAGACGCACCAGTCGGCGTAGAAGTCGAGCATGACCGGGCGACCGGCGGACTGCAGGCGCTGGTCGAGGTCGGCGACGCTCATGACCCGGTCGAAGTGCGGGCCGGCGTCGGCGGAAGCGGCGACGGCATCACCCCCGCCCACGCGCGCGAGACGCGCGAGCGGTTGCGCGGGATCGCGGCCGCCGCTGGCGATGCCGACGAACTGCAGCACGCCCAGCAGCGCCAACACGAGGCCGACGCCCTTGACCGCGCGCGCGATGCCGGCGTTTGCACCGGCGGCGACCGGCTCGAACGCGCCCAGCGTGGCGCCGCCGACGATCAGGAGCACGCCCCAGCAGATCATCGCGACGATCGCCGGCAGCACCGGCTGCACCGTGTAGATCGCCACCGCGATCAGCAGCAGGCC
>CAIMXF010000428.1 GCA_903845345.1 uncultured beta proteobacterium | reverse complement strand
TGGATCGACGCGGCCTCGACCTTGCGCATGCGCGACGATGCCGTGATCGTCCTCGACCCGGTCAACCTGCCGGTGATCCAGTCCGCGCTCGCCAAGGGCGGTCGCAACTGGATCGGCGGCAATTGCACCGTCAGTTGCATGCTCATGGGTGTGGGCGCCCTGTACAAGGCCGGGCTGGTGGAGTGGATGAGCACCCAGACCTACCAGGCGGCCTCGGGCGGCGGCGCGCAGCACATGCGCGAGCTGCTCACCCAGTACGGCACGCTCAACGCCTCGGTGCGCACGCTGCTGGACGACCCCGGGAGCGCCATCCTCGAGATCGACCGCCTGGTCGCCGCCGCGCAGCGTTCGCTGTCGGCCGAGGAAACGAAGAATTTCGGCGTCCCGCTGGGCGGCTCGCTGATTCCCTGGATCGACAAGGATCTGGGCAACGGCATGTCCAAGGAAGAATGGAAGGGCATGGCCGAGACCAACAAGATTCTCGGCCAGGGCGAGGGTTTCGGCTCGGCCGCGGTTCCGGTGGATGGTTTCTGCGTGCGCGTCGGCGCGATGCGTTGCCACAGCCAGGCCCTCACTTTCAAGTTGAAGAAGGACGTGCCGCTGGCCGACATCGAGGCGATGATCGCCGCCGACAACGACTGGGTGAAGGTCGTTCCGAATAATCGCGACGCAACCTTGCGCGACCTGACGCCGGTGGCTGTCACCGGGACGATGACGATTCCCGTGGGCCGCCTGCGCAAACTCGCGATGGGGCCCGAATATCTCGGCGCATTCACCATCGGCGACCAATTGCTGTGGGGCGCGGCCGAACCGCTGCGCCGCATGCTGCGGATTCTTCTCGACAAGTAATCCACGCCGCGAGGCGTTTTTGGCCGCGCAACGTTCGGGAGAACGTTGCGCGCACGCCAAACCCTACAGACGAAATATCTTGTTACCAAGAGGCAACGGCTTGCCCGCAGGAAATACGCTCGCCCGTGGCTTATTCGAGTATTTCGGGGTTAACTCTCCGCTTGCGCGGCGCGCGGCGCAGGCAAAATGCGCGCCTGCGCTGGTTAAACCCGGCGCCGTAGTGCGAGAATATTCGGACGAGGTTCGGGCCAAAACGGCAGACAGTTCGCTGACCAGGGCGCGATGCCTGAGCTTGTCGGCGTATCTGGCTGGTGCTATGGTCTTTTCCCTAGCGGGCGTGGGTCTTTAGCGAACGCGCCGGTTACCGATGAACTCGTCGAGAGGCCTGTCATTCAAGGCGATCTTGCGGAGATCGCCAATTCGCATTCGGGATACAAATTGAAGAATCGCTCGTTGGTCACCACTGGTCGCGCGCTGAACGTCATGGCCGCTGCTGCCTTGATCCTCCTGTCGACGGGGGCTTCGGCGCTCGGACTGGGGCGCGTGAACGTGCAATCCGTCCTGGGCGAGTCCCTGCGCGCGGAAATCGAGGTGACGAGCCTCAGTGCGGAAGAGGCTTCTTCGCTGCGCGTGAACCTCGCGTCGCCCGATGCCTTCAAGGCGTCCGGCGTCGACTACAACTCGGTGCTGGCCGGCGCCACGGTCGCCCTGCAGCGACGCGCCGATGGCCGGCCGGTGCTGGTGCTGACCAGCGACAAGGTCGTCCAGGAGCCCTTCATCGACGTCATCGTCGACTTCACGTGGGCCACCGGCCACCTGACCCGTTCCTACACGCTGCTGATCGACCCGCCGGGGCGCAACACGGCCGCGCAGCCGGGCACCACGGCCACCGCGCCGGTGTTCACGGCGCCGCCACCGCCGGTCCGTGCGCCCGCGCCCGCGCCGGCACCGCAAGTGGCGCTCGCGCCGCTGCCGGCTCCGTTGCCCGCACCTGCACCGGCGCCGACACCGGCTGCCCGTACGCCC
>CAIMXF010000427.1 GCA_903845345.1 uncultured beta proteobacterium | reverse complement strand
GTACCGCAACAACGCGCAGGGCCACGCGTTCGAGCGCGCGATCGCGGCGCTGACCGACGCGGGCCTCAACAAGCGGCGCATCGAGTTCTACGGCGTCGGCAACTCCGGCATCGTCGCGCAGGACGCGCAGCACAAGTTCTTTCGTCTCGGCGTGAACACGTCGGCCAGCAGCGACGGCCACGTGCAGGTGATGAGCGCCACGATGCTGGGCGCCGGCGACTGCGCCGTCATCATCAGCAACTCGGGCCGCAGCCGCGACCTGATCGACGTGGCCGACATCGCGCGCAAGAAGGGCGCGACGCTGATCGTCATGACCGCCAGCGCATCGCCGCTCGCGCAGCTGACGCAGTCCCACTCGCAGATCCTGCTGGCGGCCGACCACCCCGAGGACTTCGACCGCTACAGCCCGATGGTGTCGCGCATGCTGCACCTGATGATCGTCGACATCCTGACCACCGGCGTCGCGCTGCGGCTCGGCCAGGGCCTGCGTCCGGCGTTGCAGGAGATCAAGCGCAACCTGCGCGCCCGGCGCTATACGACGCCGGAATGAGACAACCCGCCAGCGGCGGGTTCTCATCTCGAAGCGGCACCCGGCTCAGCGCAGGATCGGCACGACCGGAATATCGGCGGGCTTCGATTCGCCGACATTGGCCGCCGGCTCGAACGGCTTCGCCTCCACGCCCAGCAGGCCGTCGACACCGTACAGGTGCGCGAGATCGGTCATGCGCACGGGCGGGTTGACGATCTCCAGCTTGCGCTTGGCGGCGGTCGCGATGCGCGAGCACTCCAGCAGCACGGCCAGCGCGGAGGTGTCGAGCTGCGTGACCGGCGCCGCGTCGATGCGCCAGACGTCGCTGCCCTCGGCGGCCAGCGACTGGCGCAGCGACTCGAGCACCGCCGGTGCGTCCTTCAGCGTCAGGCTGGCGGGGAGCGAGGTCATCGCGCCGTTCCCAGCCATCACTTGGCCGCGGCCGGGGCCTTGTTCTTCGCGACCAGCGCGTTGATCAGGCCGTCGATGCCCGACGACGCGATCTGCTGCGCGAAGCTGCTCTTGTACTGGTCGACCAGCCACACGCCGAGAACGTTGACGTCGTAGATCTTCCACTCGGTCGGTTGCTTCTCGAGGCGGTAGTCGATCTCGATCGGGTCGCCGCCCGTGCCCTTGATGTTCGTGCGGATGACGACGTCCGGATCGTCCGGCGACGAGCGCGTCGGCTTCAGTTCGACGGAGGTCTGGGCGTTCACCTTGGTCAGCGCGCCGGCGTAGGTGCGGATCAGCAGCGTCTTGAACTCGGCCTGCAGCTTGGCCTGCTGATCGGACGTGGCGGTCTTCCACGACTTGCCGACGACGGCGGCTGTCATGCGCTGGAAGTCGACGTGCGGCATGACCTGCGTATCGACCAGGCCCTGGATGCGCGAAACGTCGCCGGACTGGATGGCCTTGTCGCTCTTGACCGACTCGATGACGTCACCGGCCACCTGCTTGATCATGACGTCCGGCGCGGTCTGCGCGAACGCGGCGGTGGCGCCGAGCGTGGCGGCGGCGAAGATCAGCGAAGAAATCGTGCGTTGAAACATTGTTGTCCTTTCGAGCGGTTGTTCGCTCTTTTCCATAACGCCAGTCGCCTGAACTTGGTTCACAACGGCGACATGCAAAGAAACGTACCGAACGGGAGCCGGCGCCGATTGTCGCCTGCCGCGCCCGGCCTCACGCGTGCGGCGCGGACGCCGGCGGCGGCGGAAGCGGCACCGGGCCG
>CAIMXF010000426.1 GCA_903845345.1 uncultured beta proteobacterium | reverse complement strand
GCGCGTGCTGTGCTGCAGCTTGGCGATCGCGTCCGGCGTCCACATGTGCTCCTCGCCGCGCGTTCGCCAGGCGTATTCACCGCCGGCGTCCAGCATCTCGGCCAGCAGCGGGTCGTCGCCGAAGGCGGCGCGGTGCATGCGCAACGCTTCCTCGGCGATCTCGAACACGCCGATGCCGCCGACCTGCGACGCGGTGCCGCGGAAGTACTTGCCGACCACGCCGGTGTCGAGGCCGATCGCCTCGAACAGCTGCGCGCCGCAGTACGACATGTACGTGCTGACGCCCATCTTGGACATGATCTTGGACAGGCCCTTGCCCACCGCCTTGATGTAGTTGCAGGTCGCCTTGTCGGCCGACAGCTCGCCGGGCAGCTCGGAATGCAGCTGGCCCAGCGTCTCGAGCGCGAGGTACGGATGCACGGCTTCCGCCCCGTAGCCGGCGAGCACCGCGAAGTGATGCACCTCGCGCGCCGAACCCGTCTCGACCACCAGGCCGGCCGTCGTGCGCAGGCCTTCGCGAACCAGGTGCTGGTGGATCGCCGACAGCGCCAGCAGCGCCGGAATCGCGACCAGTTCGCGGGTCAGGCGGCGGTCGGTGATGATCAGGATATTGTGGCCGCCGCGGATCGCATCCACAGCCTGCGAGCACAGCGACGCCAGCTTGGCCTCGACGCCTTCGCGGCCCCAGCTGATCGGATAGACGATGTCGATCTCGTGCGGCTTGAACTTGCCGAACGTGTGCTTCTCGATCGCGCGCAGGCGCGCCATGTCGTCGAAGTCGAGCACCGGCTGCGAGACCTCGAGGCGCATCTGCGGGTTGACGGCGTTGATGTCGAGCAGGTTGGGCTTCGGGCCGATGAACGAGTTCAGCGACATCACGATCGCCTCGCGGATCGGGTCGATCGGCGGGTTCGTCACCTGGGCGAACAACTGCTTGAAGTAGTTGTACAGCGGCTTGTTCTTGTCGCTGAGCACGGCCAGCGGCGAGTCGTTGCCCATCGAGCCGATGGCCTCCTCGCCGAGGACGGCCATCGGGCTCAGCAGGAACTTGATGTCTTCCTGCGTGTAGCCGAACGCCTGCTGGCGATCGAGCAGCGTGGCGGCATCGTCTTCGGCGCCGGGCGCCGCGAGCACCGGGATCTCGTCGAGCTTGACGCGCACGTTGTCGATCCACTGCCGATACGGCTTGGCCGACGCGAACTGGTTCTTCAGCTCCTCGTCGTCGACGATGCGACCCTGCTCGAAGTCGATCAGGAACATCTTGCCCGGTTGCAGGCGCCACTTCTTGATGATCCTGTTCTGCGGGATGTCGAGCACGCCCGACTCCGATGCCATCACCACGAGGTCGTCGTCGGTGACGATGTAGCGCGCCGGACGCAGGCCGTTGCGGTCGAGCGTGGCGCCGATCTGCTTGCCGTCGGTGAACACCATCGCGGCCGGGCCGTCCCACGGCTCCATCATGGCGGCGTGGTACTCGTAGAAGGCGCGGCGGCGCAGGTCCATCACCGCGTGCTGCTCCCAGGCTTCCGGGATCATCATCATCGCGGCGTGCGCGAGCGGGTAGCCGGCCATCGTGAGCAGCTCGAGCGTGTTGTCGAACGTCGCGGTGTCGGACTGGCCCTCGAAGCTGATCGGGTAGAGCTTGCGCAGGTCGTCGGCCAGCACCGGCGACTTCATCACGCCCTCGCGCGCGCGCATCCAGTTGAAGTTGCCCTTGACGGTGTTGATCTCGCCGTTGTGCGCCACCATCCGGTACGGGTGGGACAAGGGCCACTCGGGGAACGTGTTGGTCGAAAAGCGCTGATGAACGAGTGCCAATGCGGACACCGAACGGGGGTCGTGCAAATCCAGGTAATAACGCCCTACCTGATCGGCAAGCAACAACCCTT
>CAIMXF010000425.1 GCA_903845345.1 uncultured beta proteobacterium | reverse complement strand
TTGCACAGTGCAGGGGTGAGGCCCACTCGGCGACGCCGGGCCCGGCCTGAGGAGGGGGTCAGCCGGACCGCGTGCCGCCGAGAGGGCGCCACGAACCCGTCAGTTCGATTCCTTGAACTGGATGTAGGGCGTCGAGCCCGACACGCCCGAGCAGCTGCCCAGCGTCAGGTTGTTCGTCTCGCCGGTGGTGCCGGCGTTGGACGCGCAGGTGGGCGCGGTCGTCGAGCCGTGCGTCACCGCCACCTTGACCGTGATCGACGAGCCGGAGTTGAACGTCGCCTTCGAGCCGCCGCCGTCGCCGATGATGTTGAACTCGGATTGCGTCCAGGCGCTGGCCAGGTCGGTGACCGTGTCCCTGCCCGTGGTGCTGTAGGCCTTGGTGCCCGCGGTGAACACGAGCGTGTCGTTGCCGCCGCTCACGGCCGTGCCCGAGAGCTTCAGCGTGGACAGCGACGTGATCGGTTCCTTGGGCACGGTCACCGCGGCGCTGTTCTTGTAGCAGCTGCCCGAGTACGAATTCCAGCCGCTCGGGCAGCTGTTGCCGTAGTCGATCAGCCAGTACTGCATGAACGCCGAGGTCTCCGACGACGAGTACACGAACTGTTCCCAGGCCAGGCAGCCCGAGTGGCCGTTGCACGCGGCCGTCGACATGAAGTTGGAGTTCAGCTGGATCGAATAGACATTGGAGCTGCCGTCCTTCTCGCTGGTGACGCCGGTCACCGTCGGGAAGGTGCCCACCGTGGCGGAGATCAGGTTGGTGACGCTGGCCGCGTAGTCGGCGCCGTTGCCCACCGTCTGCGGGCCGCCGCTGCGGCGCGGCACGTAGACCTTGTCCGGAGCGACGCTGCAGCTCGTCTCCGTCCACACCGCGTTCGGGTATTCGGCCTGGAAGCAGCCCTCGTGCGGCACGCCGGTCCGCGCGATGGTCTCGCGCCAGTTCTCCTGCATCAGGGATTCGGCGCCGACGCCGACGCCGTCGTTGCCGGCGGTCTGCGCGAAGGCGGACGGCGCAGCGGCGGCACCGACGAGGGCGGCGGCGAATGCGGCGCAGGCGGCGCGCCGATTGTGGGGTTCGAAGCTCATCACGAATCTCCTGGAGGGGTGGGGAGCGCCAGTGTTCGATCCGCGGCCCATGAGCGTCAATGGGGGAAGCGTCAGCGGCGCATCCCCATTTCAAGGTACAGCCCGGGGTATGCGAGCACGAGGCGGCGCAAGTTGCTGACAGTCTGAATGCCGTCTTCAGGTTCGATGCCTTAGGGGGCCTGTCTTGACTTTCAGAACGCGTTCTGGAGGTCCAACCTCAACTCGGGCGAGGCATCATTCACGCCAACGCGATCCGCGGCCCCCGGTCAAGCGCAAAAAGGCGTTTTCCCGCGCTAGAGTCCGCTCGCGCGGCCAAGGAGCCGCCGACATCCGACAACGACGAGGAAAGAGGATCGAGGAATGGGAACGCTCATCAAGCTGGTCGTGGTCATCGCGGTGGCCTTCGGGGCCTGGAAGATCTGGCAGCACAAGCATCGGGGTGTCGCACACACGTTCGAGGTGCACGGCGGCGAAGCCTACGACGCCGCCGCCAACCTCACCTGGCAGCGTTGCGCGGTGGGCCAGCACTACTCGGCCGGCAACGGCTGCGAGGGCGGCGATCCGGGCTTCAAGTGGGACGCCGCGCAGCGCACCGGCGACGGCACCTGGCGCGTGCCGACCGAGAAGGAGATCGCCACGCTGATCGATCCGGACAAGGTCGACAAGGGCATCTCGCCGGCGATCGACAACGTGGTCTTCCCGCGCATCGCCAACAGCACGCCGCCGTTCTGGACCAGCTCGCATTCCTCGGGCGCCAGCGCCTGGTACGCACGCTTCAGCAAGGGCACGGGCGGCATCGGCTCGGACCCGGGCATGTACCGCCAGGCCGAGATCAACGAGTACGGCGTGCTGCTGGTGCGCGACGGCCGCTGAGCCGCACGCGCTGCGCGCCCGCCGCGAAGAGGCCCCGCCGTGTGAGCGATCCTTCCGCGCGATGCGGGTGCCGCGTTGCTATCGTCATGCGCACCGCATCAACGGACTTCGCTCGTGACCCTGCAACGCCTTCTCGCCACCGCCGCCGTCGGGGCGGCCGTCCTCGGATCGACCCCGGCCTTCGCGACGGGATTCACCGCCCAGGAAGACCGCCTGCTCGAAGCCGAGGCGGCGCGCGCGCCGCTGGCCCTGTCGGGCGACGGCGCATGGCGCCTGCATGTCGACGCGCATGACGTGCTGCATCGCGCGAGCCTCGCCGATCCGGCACGCCAGACCACGCTGCAACTGCCGCACGGCGTGCGCCAGCTGTCGGCCTCGGCCGACGGGCTGAAGGTGGCGCTGTCCACCGATCGTCAATGCATCGGCCTCGTGGACTTCGGAGCGCCTGCGGCGGACGCGGCCAGGCTGTCGTGGCGTCCCTGGGTGCTGAGCGCCGACGGCCGGCCCCTCGGCCCGGACACCGCGGCCTGGACCGCGCAGATGCCCGCGACCTGCGGCGACGGCCGCTTCGCGGCGCCGGTGGCGATCTCCGCCGACGGCCGGTTCGTGGCGACGGCCGATGCCGTCGTCGATGCCGCCAGCAATCAGGTCGTCGCATCGCTGCCCACGCTCGGCCGCCACGTGCTGCGGCTGCAGTTCGTCGACCACGACGCGCGCCTGCTGGTCGCCAGCGCGACGTTCGGTCCGCACGAAGAGAGCGCGCCGGACCCGAGCAGCCTGGGCGTCTCCGTGTGGGATCTCGCGAGCAAGTCGCTGGTCAACGACGTCGAGATCGACGACGCGCCGCTGCTCAGCGCCGCGGCCATGCAGGTCGGCTTTTCGCCGCAGACCGGCGCCGTGTCCCTCGTCGACGAACGCCGCCAGGCGATCGTGCAGTACGCGCCCGGCGCGTGCGGCACGGCACCGCGCGCGCGCGCACCGGTGGACGACGACCTCGGTGCGGCGATCGCCGTCGATCCGTACGGCCGCTGGTTCGCCTCGTCGCGTCCGCTCGACGCGACGCGCGACGCTGGAGAATGGGCGCGCGGCGCGCGCTTCGCCTTGATCGTGCGGGACATGGCGACCGGCCGCGAACTGGCGCGCGCCGCGTCGAAGTATGCGCTGACCGGACTCGTCGCGACGCCCGATGGCGCCACGCTGTTCGCGCTCGCGGCGCAACCCGTCGAACCCGAGACCGGCGAGACGATCGCCGGCGCGCCGGTGGTGCCGGACGGCGAGCAGCTGGTCCAGGTGACGCTGCCGGACGCCGCGACCTCCGCGCCCCGCGACCCCGCCAAGGCCTGGGAACGCGGCTTCTGCAAGGAAGCCGGCGAGATTCCCGGCGCGCGCGCGATGACGCGTTCCGAGCACTGGCTCAAGCCGCTGTGGTCGCGCGACCTGGACGTGGACGCCGACGCCGCCGCGCATGACGCGCAGGCCGCAGCAGCGGATCTGCGCGCCTGCAACGACGCGCCGCTGTCCCCGACGCTGTTCAGGACGTCCGAAGGCCGCGTGTGGCTCGACCTCGGCGCGCGGATCGCCCAGCTCGATCCGATGAAAGGCACGCTGGCCGCGAACCTGCCGACGCCGCGCACGAAGAGCGTCTGCAGCCTCGTCACACCTGCCGGCAACGGCTTCCTCAGCACCGCTGGCGACACGCTGACCTGGCGTCCGCTCGCCTCCGCCGCCGATCCGGCCAGGCGCCGCGTCGTTGACCGGCATCCCGGCTGGAGCGCCGGCATCGCGGGCGTGCAGGACGACGTCGTGCGGGTGATCTGGCGCGCGGGACAACACACGGCCGTCGAACGCGATGCCGACGACGCGCCGCTGAACCTGCTCGTGGTCGACTATGACTCGAACGGCAGGCGCGTGCGCGAATTCAGGAGCGCCGAGTCGGCGCATGAAGGCGACATGGAGGTCTTCGCGCTCGACGCATCCGGCCAGCGCCAGCGAACGCCGGCGCCGTGCCACGACACCCGCGGCACTCCGCTGGCCATCGGCTACGACTGGCGCGCCGGCCCGTACGGCACGCAGCGCGCCGTCACCTGCGGCCCGCTGCCCGGCATGGCGCGGCTCGTCTGGTGGAGCGGCGCGACGATCGCGCCGCGCCTGGACAACTCCGACCCGACACCGCGTGCCGAACCGGCCATCGACGGCGCCATCGCGGCCTTCGCCGACGACACGACGCTGCACGTCGTCAACCTGGCGCTGCAACGCGAGTTCGCGCAGGTCGACCTGACCGGCGGAACCGCCGGCCGTACGTGGGTGATCGCCGGCAAGCGGCTCGTGCTGGTCGAATCGACCGGCGGCGACGGGCATCGTTGGCTGCGGGCGTATGCGTTGCCCTGAAGGTCTTTCCGCTAACGCTCAATTCAAGCGGATCGGCGGTTCGAGTCGACCGTGATGGCCTGACGTTGCGCGCGCGAACTGGCGAGAACTCCGCGCTCAAGTTCAGGCCGGGACGGCCGAAAAGCATTCGGGGAGGGGTGCGCCACCCCTCCTGGAACCGAGGGCGCGGCCCGCTCGTGGTGAATGCCCTGACAAGAGCCGCAGCGGCCTCTCGGCCTCGCCACGAGCGCTCGCCATCGCGTGCACGAGCCCACCGCTGATTCCAGCTGGAGATCGACGACGTCGTTCGAATCGGACCCCATGCCCAAACTTCGACCGTTCGGTGCCTTGCCGGCTGCGACGCTTCTGCCGTGCCCCGGCCGAGGCGAAGAAGCGGCTCGACGCCAACCCGAACGCGATCGGCCACCTCGAGAAGACCGCCGTCGATTCGAGCGTCAGGGTCGTGTCGTCCGTCGAAGGAATCCCCCAGAGATCAAGATCATGAAACCTCACTTCTTCGCTGCACCCGCCGCAGGCCTTCGAATCAGCACGGTCGCCGCGCTCGTCTGCGCCAGCGCCGGCGCGCATGCGTTCGACGACAAGTGGTCGGGCTTCGGCTCGCTCGTCGCCGGACAGACCTTCGGTCGCTGCACGGAAGGCGGACTGGCCTCCGCCTTCAACGACAACTGCACCCGCTACATCGCCGACTGGGCGCACGCCGGCATCTACGACGACCAGGCCAGCATCCGGCCCGAGTCGCGCGTGGGCCTGCAGTGGACGGGCAACTTCACCGACTCCCTGTCGGCGACCGCCCAGGGCGTCGCGCGCCTGGGCCCGGGCCAGAAGGCCGACCTCGAGTGGGCCTACCTCACCGACAAGATCTCGTCGTCGTGGTCGGTGCAGGTGGGTCGCAAGCGCCTGCCGCTGTACTACGACTCCGACTTCCAGGACGTGGGCTACGCGTACTCGATGATCCGGCCGAGCCCGGACGTCTACGGCTGGGACGTCGTCAACTACAACGGCGCCAACGTGGACTACTCCACCGACCTCGGCGACTGGTCGCTGCGCGCGACGGCCTACGCCGGCGGCGAGGACAGCCGCAAGAACAAGTACAGCACGATCTTTTCCGACCAGGCGCAGAACCTGAAGTGGAAGGACATCATCGGCTCGTCGCTGGAAGCGAGCAACGACTGGCTGACGCTGCGCGCCAGCTACACCCAGTCCGGCTTCCAGCAGATCGATCCGGGCACGGGCGCGCCGCAGCAGCTTCCGACCGGCGTCTACACCGGACACCAGAAGTTCTACGGCGTGGCGGCCAACGTCGACTGGCAGGACTGGCTGGTGCGCTCCGAACTGGCCGCGACGGACCGGCACGACCAGGGCTACAAGGCCACCTTCGGCTACCTGGACATCGGCCGGCGCATCGGCCAGTTCACGCCCACGGTGGGCTACAGCGTTTATCGCGAGAAGTCGACGATCGGCGCCGACTACGTGCCGGAATTCAACCGCACCGTCTCCGCGGCGCTGCGTTACGAAGTGACCAAGAGCAGCGACCTCAAGCTGCAGTTCGACCACGACCTGGATCACAGCGCGGTGATCGTGACGGGCGATGCGAAAGTGGTGTCGATCGCGTACGACTTCGTGTTCTAGGCTGCGGGCGCACGGGTTGGTTCAGGCGGCTGACGCCACAAGCTGCCGCTCGCCAACGTCGGCTCTGGCGCCTGGCTGCGCGCCGGGCACCGTTCGCTAGAGCCCGACTCGCGCTCCCAATTCGACGATTCGGTTGGGCGGTAACTGGAAGAATGCCGTCGCATCGGTTTCGTTGCGATGCATCCAGGCGTACAGGTACCGCCAGAGCGGATTCAGGCGATCTCCCTGCGCGTCGGCGGCGCTGATGGAGATCTGCGACAGGAAGTAGCTCGTCTGCATGGCGTCGAAGCTCTCGCCATCGAGGGATATCGCCGCCAGGGCGGCGGGAATGTCTGGCTGTTGCATGAAGCCGTAGTGCAGTTCGACGTGATGAAAGCCTGCTCCGAGCGACCTGGTCTCTGCCCGGCCGTTCGCCTGGATTCTCGGCAGATGCTCGGTCTCGACGCTCAGGATCACGATGCGCTCGTGCAGGACGTGGAAGTGCTTGGCGCTGTGCAGCATCGCCACGGGCACGACATCGACCCGGCGCGAAAGATACACGGCGGTGCCGGCCACCTTGCGTTCCTCGCCCGAGGTGTCGATGAACAGCGACAGCGGCACCGTCTCGCGCTCGACGTGGCGAACCATCGCCGCGTGCCCCAGGCGCCAGGCTCGCATCAGGGTGAAGATGACCGCCGCGGCGACCAGTGGCACCCATCCGCCGTCGACGACCTTGGTCAGGTTGGCCCCGACGAACGCCACGTCGACCACGGTCAATGCGCCCGCGATCGGAGCGGCCAGCCAGACCGACCACGCCCACTGCTCTCGCATGACCTTGTAGAGCAGCAACGTGGTCAACAGCATGGTCAGCGATACCGCCGTTCCGAACGCCGCGGCCAGTCTGTCCGATGAGCCGAAGCTGACGGCCAGCACGAGCGTCAGGATCATCAGCGTCCAGTTGACTGCCGCGACGTAGATCTGACCGTAGCCTTCCGCCGACGTCTGCGTCACGTTCAGCCTCGGGCACAGCCCGAGTTGGATCGCCTGGCGTGTCATCGAGAACACGCCGCTGATGATGGACTGGCTGGCGATGATCGTTGCCACGGTCGCCAGTGCGACCAGCGGGAAGGTGGCCCACGAGGGTCCGAGAACGAAGAACGGGTTGGCCCCTGGCGGCACGGCGCCGGCAGCGACCAGCGCCGTCTGCCCCGCATAGTTCAGCAGCAGCATCGGCAGGACGACCGTGTACCAGCCGATGCGGATGGGGCGGGCGCCGAAATGCCCCATGTCGGCGTACAGCGCCTCGGCACCGGTCGCGCTCAGGAAGACCGCTCCGAGCACCGTGAATCCCTTGAAGCCGTGGCTGACGAGGTACTGGAGTCCGTAGCGCGGATCCAGCGCGAGCAGCACGGAAGGGTGAGCGACGATCCCGCGCAAGCCCAGCACGCCGATGACCAGGAACCACAGGGCCATCACGGGCCCGAACAGGCGGCCGATCGTCGCGGTTCCCTTGCGTTGGAGCACGAACAGGCCGAACAGGATCACGACCGTCAGAGGCAGGATGTAGGGTGCGACGCCAGGTGCCGGATCCTTGAGCCCCTCCAGCGCGCTCAGCACCGAGATGGCCGGCGTGATGGCGCCGTCGCCATACAGCAAGGCCGCGCCCAGCATCCCCAGCACCACGATGCCCGGTCTTGCCTTGCCCTTGAGCGCAAGCCGTGCCATCAAGGCGAGGATGCCCCCCTCGCCCTGGTTGTCCGCACGCATGACCAGCGCCACGTACTTCACGGAGGTCGTGACGATCAGCGTCCAGACGATGAGCGAGAACATGCCGAGCGCTACCGCGGGGGTCGCACCCCCGGCCCACTCCAGCGCGGTCTTCAGCGTGTACAGGGGACTCGTCCCGATGTCGCCGTAGACCACGCCGAGCGCCCCGAGTAGCAGGCCGCCGAGTGGCCCCGACGTCGTGCGGCCGTCCTGGTTCGTCACGAGCGAAGGCGCTGGGATGTCAGGCATGGAACCTCAAATCATGGGAGCGAGGCGCTCAGGCCCGCATTCTCGAAGATCCGCGAGTCGCCGACCCACGCATACCAGAGCCTGTCGGCAACGATCAAGGCAAGCACGGGCGTCGCCTGGGGTTCGGCGAGCTCGCTCTCCCACGGTGCATCATCGGGAAGACCAAGCACCGCGGCGTGGGCGTGCTGCACGGCGAGCGTCATGCGCTCGGCGACCGCAGCCTCGGGGGCTTCGGCAGCGTCACGCAAGGAGTGGACGGCGGCGACCACGGCGGCGTCGGCGGCAGCCCGTGCACCGGGCATCTCGAAGTAGCAGCGCTCGAACATCGGCAGGGCCTCGGCGGCCTTGTCCTGCAGATCCAGTCGCAGCGAAGGCAAGGTCATGGGGTCGGGGCGGACCACGCGGCTGGCGGCGTCCGTGCGTACGAGCCGGTCGCCCGTGAACACCTTGCTGTCCGCCGGCCTGGGGCCGGACGGCGTTGGGAATGCTTGTGCAGGATGACGAGCCTCGAACCCGAAATGACACGTTGCTCGCTCTCGAGCAGCCTGGCCACCAACTCGAACCGGGCCCTGGTCATCATCATGTGCACGACGATGACCCAGGCCCGCCAAGCCAGCCGATGGCCACGCGGCAGGTGTCGCGCTGCTGGCCCCTATTTCGCGATCCTGTGGCTGCAGGCTTTGGCGAAAGTCTTCAGTTTGGGCGGGTTGGCCGCGTGCGAGCCTTCGGTCCATTCGCTCTTGGCGTCCACGCGAACCTGGTAGCGGACCTTACCGTCTTCGATGGCGGTCACGCGGCGTTCCTGATTGTTGGAAAGTGCGTAGAGGCCTCCAACGACGACGTCGGGTTCGGCGATTGGCATGGTGGTGCTCCGGTAGGAAACGTTTGAACTGCGGTGGCATGACCGCAGTCGGATACGGACGGACTGTACTCACCACGATGAAAAAATAGCGTCAAGAATCGGGGCTCCCTTGTCAAATCGATGCAACGAAAGTTCGCCGCGATCGACCTCACGCCAGCGGCGGGGCCCCAGCTGACGACCCGTTGATTTCCGGTTTCGTCGCGCCAGGAGGCCTGAAGCTCGAACTGGACGCGGCGCCATCGTTCCGCGGAACTCCGGCGAACCTGCCGAGGTTTGACCGACGGGACGAGCGGCGGCTTGCCGGCGCCCGATCCGAGCTCTCGACGGACTGCCATGGGTCGACTCCAGCACGTCGCCCTACCCGAACTTCCCCTGCAGATACCACCCCACCTCGCCCACCTGCGGCGCGTGCCGGAAGCGGTAGACCCACAGCAGCGCGCCTTCGGTGTCCTGCGCGATGAAGTAGTCGCGGGCCGAGTACCCGCCGTCCCACCAGCCGGCCTCGATGCGTTCCGGGCCGGCGACGAGCCAGAGCGGCTTGCCGGAGAGCAGCGGCGTGCCGCCTTCGTCGCGCAGCGGCTGCGGCTCGCGCAGCAGCCACACCGGGCGCTTGAGGCGAGGCCAGTGCGAAGGGTCGCCCGACGTCGTGGACGAGGGGCCGTCGGGCGCTGCGAGGTTCAGCGGCGTGCCGGGTGCGCCGGCGCGGGGCGGCGCGACGTCGCCGCCCTGGCACACCGCGGTGGCGAGTTCGGGGCGGTGGTCGGCCACCGGCTGCAGGCGCTGGATGTTGTGCGCGCCGAGCCGGGCCTCGAAGCGTTCGAGCAGCCGGTGCCAGCCCTTGCCGACGCTCGCGGCCGACGGGAACAGCTCGGCGTTGGGCGGCGCGCCGGGCGTGATCGAGCGGCAGTGCAGGCTCAGCTCGATCACCGACGCGGCCAGCGGCAGGCGCTGCAGGCGCTCGCGCAGCAGCGAATGCAGGTGGGCGGTGTCGGCCACCGGTTCGCCCAGGCCGATCTCCAGCACGGTGCTGCGCGACGCCGGATCGTCCCGCATCTTGCGAGTGCTCTCGTGATGCAGCCGCAATTCGAAACCACCGACCAGCCCGTGGTGCGCGGTGGCCCAGGCCGTGAGCCGGTTCAGCAGCACCGCGGCGCCGGTGAGCAGCGCGGCGCTGTCGTCGGCGCGCATGAACAGCTCCAGCCGGCTGTCGAAGGTGGGCGCCGGCTGCAACGCCGTGCGCGGGTCGGGCTGGTCGCCGAGGGCGCGGTCGATGTCGGCCAGCAGTTCGGCGCCGAAGCGGCGCACGAGGCCGGCGCGCGGCTGCTTCCACAGGTGTGCCGCGGTGGCCAGGCCCAGCGCCTCGAGCGCGGGCAGGTGCGGTGCGGCCGCGGCCATGCGGGCGACGGGCACCGCGCCGACGCGCGCGCGCCAGCCGGCCTTGCCGGGGGTGCACGCGGGCTCGGCCTGGTCGCTGACCAGGGCCATCCACTGCGCGCCCTGCGCGGTGGGCGCGCAGGCGACGCGCAGCGCATGGCCCAGCGGCGCGAGCTCGGTGCGCAGCCGTTGCAGCAGCCGCGGCAGGCCGCCGAAGTAGCGCAGGCTGGCCTGCACCTCGGCCAGCACCACGTGGTCGCCGCCGAACGAGACCGCCGGCGTGAAGCCCATCAACACATGGGCCACGGCCATCAGCGCGGCCTCGTCGCGCGCCGGGTCGGCCTCGCCCAGGCGCGCGTGCGGCGCGAGCGCCAGCGCGGTGGCGCGCTTCTGGCCAGGCCGCACGCCGCAATCGCGCGCCGCGGCGTTGACGGCGACGATGCGGTGGCGCTCGATCAGCGCGACCGGGCCGAGGGCGTCGACCTCGTCGAGGCCGTCGACGACCTCTGCCCGGGCGGCGGCTCCGGCGCCAGCGTGGCGACGAAGGATTCCAGCGACAACGCCGGCAGGTGAACGCCGATCCACAGCATGATGCGGCGCCGTCATGCGATGGCGGACAAGGCCGGCACGCCCGTGCGGGTGCGCCGCGGCGTGAGCGCGCGCTGGCGCGCGGCGCGCGAGAGCACGGGCGGCAGCGCGAGCAGCACCGGCTGCTCCAGCGCCGGGCCGCGGCGCTTGACCAGGCGCACGGCGAGCGCGTCGGGG
>CAIMXF010000424.1 GCA_903845345.1 uncultured beta proteobacterium | reverse complement strand
CGCGCCCTGCTGCTCGATCCTGCCCTGGTGCATGACGACGACGCGGTCGGCCACCTCCATCGCTTCTTCCTGGTCGTGCGTGACGAACACGCTGGTGACGTGCATCTCGTCGTGCAGCCGGCGCAGCCAGCGGCGCAGCTCCTTGCGCACCTTGGCGTCGAGCGCGCCGAAGGGCTCGTCCAGCAGCAGCACCTTGGGCTCGACCGCCAGCGCGCGGGCGAGCGCCACGCGCTGGCGCTGGCCGCCCGAGAGCTGGTGCGGGTGGCGATCGGCGAGCCAGTCGAGCTGCACGAGCTTGAGCAGGTCGGCCACCTTGGCCTTGATCTCGCGCTCGGAGGGCCGCGACGCGCGCGGGCGCACGCGCAGGCCGAAGGCGACGTTCTCGGCGATCGTCATGTGGCCGAACAGCGCGTAGTGCTGGAACACGAAACCGACGTTGCGGTCGCGCACCTCGGTATGCGTGGCGTCCTCGCCGTGGAACAGCACGCTGCCCGAATCGGGCATCTCGAGCCCCGCGATGATGCGCAGCAGCGTGGTCTTGCCCGAGCCCGACGGGCCCAGCAACGCGACCAGCTCGCCGGCCGGGACATCCAGGCTGAGGTTGTCGCAGACGGCGAGATCGCCATAACGCTTCGTGACGTTGCGGACTTCAATGCTCATGAGTGCCCCCGTGCGATGGGTACGTCACCCAGCCCCCCATGGGGGCGCGGGCCTGCTCGGGAGCGGCCCGTCGCACGGCCCGCTCCCAATGATGTTCGCTTCGCTCAATGCTCATTGCGGGACTCCGCGTCGTGAGACGACTTCGCGCGCCGCTCGACGATGTATTTCAGGACCAGCGTGACCAGCGCGAGCGCGGCCAGCAGCGACGCCACCGCGAACGCCGCGGCGAACTGGTAGTCGTTGTAGAGGATCTCGATGTGCAGCGGCAGCGTGTTGGTCTGGCCGCGGATATGGCCCGAGACGACGCTCACGGCGCCGAACTCGCCCATCGCCCGCGCGTTGCACAGGATCACGCCGTACAGCAGCGCCCACTTCACGTTGGGCAGCGTCACGCGCCACAGGATCTGCCAGCCCGAGGCACCGAGCACGCGCGCGGCCTCTTCCTGTTCCTGGCCTTGCGCCTGCATCAGCGGGATCAGCTCGCGCGCGATGAACGGGAACGTGACGAACACCGTCGCCAGCACGATGCCCGGCACCGCGAACACGATCTTGATGTCGTGGTCGCGCAGCCATCCGCCCCACCAGCCCTGCAGGCCGAAGATCAGCAGGTAGATCAGGCCGGCGATGACCGGCGACACCGAGAACGGCAGGTCGATCAGCGTCAGCAGCACGTTCTTGCCGCGGAAGTCGAACTTCGCGATCGCCCAGGCCGCCGCGACGCCGAACACCAGATTCAGCGGGACGGAAATGCCCGCGGCGAGCAGGGTGAGCCTGAGCGCGGACAGCGCGTCGGAATCGGTGAGCGCGGCCCAGTAGACGTCCAGGCCCTTGGCGAACGCCTGCACGAACACGGCCACCAGCGGCACGAACAGGAACAGCGTGAGGAAGGCCAGCGCGACGCCGATCAGCGCGCGCCGCACCCAGGCGGGCTCGCTGACGGCGTCGGCGACGCGTGCGGGCGCGAGCGGGCGCACGAGGGGGCCGGCGTCGGCCACGGCGAGCTTGTCCACAGGACGGATCACGGCGCTCATCTCAACGCCCCTGCCTCTTGCGCGCCCAGGCCTGCAGCAGGTTGATCAGCAGCAGCAGCGCGAACGCGAAGACGAGCATGACCACCGCGATCGACGTGGCGCCGGCGTAGTCGTACTGCTCCAGCTTCGTGATGATCAGCAGCGAGGTGATCTCCGAGACCATCGGCATGTTGCCCGCGATGAAGATCACCGAGCCGTACTCGCCCAGCGCGCGCGCGAACGCCAGCGCGAAGCCGGTCAGCAGCGCGGGCATCAACGCGGGGAAGATCACGTACGCGAATGTCTGCAGCCGCGAGGCGCCCAGCGTCGCCGCGGCCTCCTCGAGCTCGCGCTGCAGGTCTTCGAGCACCGGCTGCACCGTGCGCACCACGAAGGGCAGCCCGATGAACGTGAGCGCGACGAACACACCCAGCGGGGTATAGCTCACCTTGAACGGCAGCAACCTGCCGATCCAGCCGTTGCTCGCGTAGAGCGACGTCAACGCGATGCCGGCGACCGCCGTCGGCAACGCGAACGGCAGGTCGACCAGGGCGTCGACGAGGCGCCTGCCCGGGAAACGGTAGCGCACCAGCACCCACGACACCAGCAGCCCGAACACGCCGTTGACCAGCGCGGCGAGGAACGACGCGCCGAACGTGAGCTTGTACGACGCGACCACGCGCGGCGACGTGACCGTGTCGACGAAGGTGCTCCAGCTGACCGTGAAGGTCTTCAGGAACACCGCCGACAGCGGGATCAGGACGATGAAGCAGAGGTACAGCAGCGCGAAGCCGAGGGCGAGATTGAACCCGGGCAACACGCTGTGGCGCCGCAGCAGCAAGGCGGGCGTGGACATGGCGTTTGGAAAGGCAAAGGACGACGGGAGCAGTTCTGCGCACCGCCCTGACGGGGGCAAAGTTCCGCAGACATCCACTCTAGGGCGCCTTGCTGCACCGCGACAACGAAGCGAAGCGCGCTTTCTTATGCGCGTTTCGTTGGTCGAGGCGCCATCGCCCGGCCGTCGTTCCCGGCCCTTCCAACGCAGCGGCCGCGCGACGCCTGTCGCAAGGCTCGCTTTCCGGCACGCGAAGGCTCGCGCCGGGACGCCGCTCGCGCGGTGCCCGCGGCGCGGGCTCAGCGAACCTTGGCCAGCAGCGCCGTGAGTTCGCCCAGCACTTCGCCCATCTGCTTGCGGCCCCGCGCGTCGCCGCCGAGGCGGCTGCCGAGCTCCTGCTCGACGAGACTGACCGTCATGTGCACGTAGGTGCTGTCCAGCGCGCGGCGGACCGCGACCAGCTGGCTCGCGATGTCGATGCCGGGTTGTCCGGACTCGATCATTCGCTGGATACCTCGCAGCTGGCCTTCGGCCCGCTTGAGGCGGTTGAGCATTTCACTGCGGCTTTGTTCGTCGACAAGCACTGACATTTTTAGGACCCTCCAACGGCAGCGCTCCAATAGAACCGCCGCACCGTGATTGTGGGCATTTCACGAAATTTGCATAGGTGGTGCGGTACTCGCGAACCACGAAAATCGCGTAAATATCGGGGGGTTCGTCGGGGGGGAGAGGGTTTGCGAGATGCATCGCAGCGGCCGAACCCCCTCGAAACTCACGAAAAACATCGATACCGCTGCACGTATCGAGGCAGTCTATCGATCCGCTATCGGCCCCGCGCCAGCAAGGTCGCCACTTCCGCCGCCGAACGCACGCCCAGCTTGCCGAACACGCGTGCGCGATGCACCTCCACCGTGCGCACGGAGATGCACAGTTCGTCGGCGATGACCTTGTTCAGCTTGCCCGCGGCCACGCGCTGCATCACCTCGCGCTCTCGATCGGACAGGCTCGCCAGCCGCGCCGCGGTCTCCTCGTCCTTCGAATCGGCGGCCTGGCGCGCCGCGTCCACCGCCAGCGCGCGCGTGACGCGCTCGACCAGCGCGGCGTCGCCCGACGGCTTCTCGATGAAGTCGAACGCGCCCTTCTTCAGCGCCTCCACCGCCATCGGGATGTCGCCGTGGCCGGTGAGGAACAGCACGGGCACGCCGCTGCCGCGCGCTACCAGCGCGTCGTGCACCTGCAGGCCGGACATCGGCTCCATGCGCACGTCCAGCAGGATGCAGCCGGCCAGCGGCGCCTCGTCCGCGGCGTCGAGGAATTCGGGCCCGCTCGCGTAGGCGCGCACCGCGAGGCCGTGCGACTGGAACAGGAAGGCCAGCGCGTCGCGCACCGGGGCCTCGTCGTCGACGAGGTGCACCATCGGTTCGGACGGACGGGCGTTGAGCGTGGCATTCATGTGCAAAACCTCCGGCTTTCGGCTGCGGTGCGAACGCCTTCGGGCGGCCGGGCGTCGTTCATTGGAAATCCTCGGAATGCGCGGCCGGATCGGCCTCGTCGAGCGGCAGCCCCGACGACGGCCACGATCCGGCCACGGGCAAGGTGAAGGAGAAGCGCGCGCCGCCGAACGTGCTGGCGCTGGCGTCGAACGCGCCATGGTGCGCCTCGATGATGGAGCGGCAGATCGCCAGGCCCATGCCCATGCCGTCGGGCTTGGTCGAATAGAACGGGGTCACGAGCTGCTCCACGCTGCGTCCGCGCAGTCCGGGGCCGGCGTCGTCGACGTCCAGCCGCAGGAAGCCTTCGGCGTCGCGGGCACCGGGTGTCGCGCTGGTGCCGGCGCGCGAGATGCCGATGCGCAGGCGGCGCTGCGCCGCGGGCACGCCGGCCATCTCGTCGCAGGCGTTGCGCACGAGGTTGAGCACCACCTGCTCGATCAGCACCGGATCGGCGTCGACCTTGGGCAGGTCGGGCGTGACGGCCCATTCCACCTGCAGCTGCAGCCGGCGCAGCTCGCGCGCCAGCAGCGCCAGCGCGCGCTGCGCGGCCTCGCCGAGATCCATCGTCTCGCGCTGCGGACTGCGCCGCGTGAGGAACTCGCGGATGCGCTTGACGATGCGGCCGGCCTCGGCGGCCTGGTCGCCCAGGCGCGTCATCGCGTCGACGAGACGCGCATCGGGCTGGCCCGCGCGTTCGAGCAGCCGCTTGACGCCCGCGGCATAGCCGGTGATCGACGTCAGCGGCTGGTTCAACTGGTGCGCGAGCGCCGAGGCCACCTCGCCCAGCATCGTCAGCCGCGCCTGGTGCGCCATCGTGTCGGTCTGGTGACGCTCGCGTTCCTCGAGCCGCTTGCGCTCGGTGATGTCGAGGATCGAGCCCATCCAGCCGATGTGACGGCCGCTCGCGTCGACCAGCGGCGCCTCGAACAGCATGATGTCGATCGGCCGGCCGTCCTGGCGCACCCAGCGCGCCTCGTAGCCCTCGCGCGGCGCGCCGCCGGCCATGTTGCGCAGGTGGCGCGACATGCTGTCGTCGATCGCATCCGGCGGCCAGTAGGGCATCGGCGTCGCGCGGCCGATCAGCTCGTCGGGGCCGAAGCCGACGAGGTCGCAGAACGCGCGATTGACGTAGACCAGCGTGCCGTCGGTGTCGCGCGCGCGCAGGCCCACCGTCAGCGAATCCTCCATCGCCTGGCGCCACGCGGCCTCGGTGCGCAGCGCGGTCTGGGTGCGCAGCACCTCGTTCATCTGCCAGCGCAGCAGCGCGGTGGCCACGACGATCATCAGCAGGAACACGCCCATCATCACGCTGGGCAGGCGCAGCCACCAAGGCCGCAGCGAGTCGTGCAGCGCCAGCTCGAGGTAGGTGTCGGGCATCGCCGGCTCGAGGCTGTGGCGATGCGATTCCTCGGGCGGCGCCTCGCGGTCGCCGGCGCGCAGCGGATCGGCCACCACCTGCCCGTAGCCGTCGACCAGGCGCACGTCGTACTCGTGCGCGAGCCACCACGGCACGGTCTGGCGCAGCAGCGTGGCCGGCGCGTAGCGCACCACCAGGTGGCCGGCCGGCTTGCCGAAGGCGTCGTGCAGCGGCGCGCTGAGGTGCGCGCTGATGCCGGGGCGCTCGGCGATGTCGATGCCGTCGGGCACGACCGCGACGAGGCGCGTGTCGGCGTCCACCCAGCTCACGCTCTGCCACAACCGCGCGAGGCCGTCGACGACTTCCTCCTGCTTGGCGAACCCCTCGGGCGACTGCGAGACGTCGAAGCTGCGCGCCAGCTCGTTGAGCTGCACCTGCTCCTCGTCGACGCGTTCGGTGATCTGCGCCTCGAGCGACAGCGAGTCGGTGATCAGCTGGCGCTGGCGCGACTCGAGGTCGGCGCGGTCGGACAACTGCAGCCACGTCGCCACCGACACCGTGAACAGCACCGACAGCACCAGCGGCACCCACCACCACCCGCGCCCGGCGAGCGCGCGCGCCCAACGCCGGCCCAACGGCGCGCCGGGCGTCAGGCGGGGTGGCGATGGGAGCACGGAATGCATGGCGGCAGTCTATGTCGATGCGCGACGCTGCAAGCGGGCCGCTCCGGCCTCATGTGGGAGTCCACAATTTGCAGCGCCACGGTGCGCTGCTGACAATCGCCCGACTCGAGACGAGCGCGCGTGCTGCCGCACGGCCGCGCAGGCTTGCGCGAGGCTGAACCCGACAACGAATCCGAACGACTTTCAGGAGACCCGAATGCAGAACACCTCCCGCCGCCAGATCCTCGGTGCCGCCGCCGCGCTCGCCACCGTCGGGTTCGGCCCGGCGCGCGCGCAGGCGCCGATCAACATCAAGTTCAGCCACGTCGTCGCGCCCGACACCCCCAAGGGCAAGGGCGCGCTGCGCTTCAAGGAGCTGGCCGAGGAACGCACCAAGGGACGCGTGAAGGTCGAGGTCTATCCGAACAGCCAGCTGTACAAGGACAAGGAAGAGATGGAGGCGCTGCAGCTCGGCTCCGTGCAGATGCTCGCGCCGTCGCTGTCGAAGTTCGGGCCGCTGGGCGTCAAGGAATTCGAGGTGTTCGACCTGCCGTTCCTGTTCAAGGACACGGCGGCGTTCAAGGGCATCACCGAAGGCCCGCTGGGCAAGGACCTGTTCGCCAAGCTCGAGCCCAAGGGCATCCGCGGCATGGCGTTCTGGGACAACGGCTTCCACCAGATGTGCGCGCACAAGCCGCTGCACCACGTGGCCGACTTCAAGGGCCTGAAGATGCGCATCCAGTCGTCGAAGGTGCTCGACGCCGAGATGCGCGCGCTCGGCGCGATCCCGCAGGTGATGGCGTTCTCGGAGCTGTACCAGGCGCTGCAGTCGGGCGTGGTCGACGGCACCGAAGGCACGCCGTCGAACTTCTACACGCAGAAGACCTATGAAGTGACCAAGGACATCACGCTGTCCAACCACGGCCACCTGGCCTACGCGGCCATCGTCAACAAGAAGTTCTGGGACGGCCTGCCCACCGACATCCGCACCATCCTCGACCAGTGCATGGCCGACGCCACCACGTACGCCAACGCGATCGCCGCCACCGAGAACATCCAGGCGCTCGAGAAGATCCGCGCCAGCGGCAAGTGCACCATCTACCAGCTGACGCCTGCCGAGACGCTCGAGTGGAAGAAGGCGTTGATGCCCGTCCACCACGAGATGGAAGCGCGCGTCGGCAAGGACACGATCGCCGCCGCCTACAAGGCCACCGGCTTCGTGGCCGTCTAAAAGACCCCACGCTCCCTGGCGGTCGCTCTCCCCGAGGGGGCCGGCCGGTTCGGCCCGGGCAGAGCCCGTTGCCTCCCTCCCTTGGCTTTCCGCCGCGGCGCTTGCCAACGCCAGCGGCGCACAGATCCGGGGAACGCGCCTTCTTGCGCGGAAAGGCCTCGATGTTCAATCGCATCCTCGACCACCTCGAAGAGTGGCTCATCGCGTTCCTGATGGGCGCGGCGACGCTGCTGATCTTCGTGGCGGTCGTCCATCGCTACGCCTCGAGCTGGCACTACCCCGCCACGCTGCAGTTCATCCAGGACTTCCTGCTCAAGCTCGACCTCAGCTGGGCCCAGGAGCTGTGCATCTACATGTTCATCTGGATGGCCAAGTTCGGCGCGGCCTACGGCGTGCGCCACGGCACGCACGTGGGCGTCGACGTGCTGGTGCGCGCGCTGCCGCCGGCCAAGGCGCGCTGGCTCACGATCTTCGGCCTGTTCGGCGGCGTCGTGTTCACCGGCGTCATCGGCACGATGGGCGCGGTGCTGGTCTGGGACGACGGCATGCACTACGCCTGGCTCGCGCGCCTGGGCCGCAACGTCGGCGACCTGTCCGAGGGCGCGACCACGCCCGACCTCGAACTGCCGGTCTGGATCGAGTACCTGGCCATCCCGCTCGCGTCGTACCTGATGTGCTTCCGCTTCCTGCAGGTACTGGTGAAGTTCTGGCGCACGGGCGAGCTGCCCAAGCACGAGGTCGCGCACGTCGAGGGCCTCGAGGACGTCGACAACTACGCCGTCACGCCCGAAGGGACGATCGTCAAATGAAATTTCCT
>CAIMXF010000423.1 GCA_903845345.1 uncultured beta proteobacterium | reverse complement strand
GCGTCCGCGCCGGCAGCGGTCGCCACGGAGAGCGTCGAGCGCGAGGACGGCGCCCGGCTTTCGTGGCCGGGCCGGGGGCTCCTGGTCTGGAGCTGGTGGAGACGACGCCGGGCCTGGCAGCGCCGGTGCTGGCCAGCCTGGCCTTGACGGGCCTGATCCGGCGCGAGGGCAAGGATCGAGGACGATGCGCGCCGATGCGGCGATTTCCGGCGGCCGCGGCGCCGGGAATCGGCGTCGCGGGCCACTAAACTGTCGGCGATGACATCGACCCTCGCCACCGCCACGCAACGTGCCGACGAGCTGCACGCGATCCTGCACGAGCACGCGCACCGGTACTACGTGCTCGACGAACCCAGCATCCCCGACGCCGAGTACGACAAGCTGTTCCAGGAGCTGCAGGCGATCGAGGCCGCGTACCCGGAGCTGGCGCGCGCCGACTCGCCCACGCAGCGCGTCGTCGGCCAGGTGCTCGAAGGTTTCGCCACCGTGCACCACGCCGTGCCGATGCTCAGCATCCGCACCGAGACCGACATCACCGCCGCCGGCGCCCAGGCCTTCGACACCCGCGTGCGGCGCGAGCTGGGCCTGGCCGAGACCGATCCGCCGGTCGCCTATTGCGCCGAGCTGAAGTTCGACGGCCTCGCGCTGAACCTGCGCTACGAACACGGCGTGCTGGTGCAGGCGGCCACGCGTGGCGACGGCGAGAAGGGCGAGGACGTCACGTCCAACATCCGCACCATCCGGCAGATCCCGTTGAAGCTGCGCGGCGCCGCGCCGCCGGTGCTCGAGGTGCGCGGCGAGGTCTACATGAAGCGGGCCGACTTCGAGGCCTACAACGAACGCCAGCGCGCGCTGATCGCGGCCGGCGCGAAGAACGAGAAGACCGTCGTCAACCCGCGCAACGCCGCGGCCGGCGCGGTGCGCCAGCTCGATCCCCACCAGTCGCGCAAGCGTCCGCTGAGCTTCTTCGCCTACGGCCTGGGCGAGGTGCAGGGCTGGGACGTCCCGGCCACGCACAGCGGGCTGCTCGACGCGCTGGCCGCGATGGGCTTTCCGGTCGCGAAGCAGCGCGCGGTCAGCCTTGGCGCCGACGGACTCGTCGCGTTCCACGAGGCGATGGGCGCGGCGCGCGACCAGTTGCCGTACGACATCGACGGCGTCGTCTACAAGGTCGACTCGCGCGAGCTGCAGGCCAGGCTCGGCTTCGTCAGCCGCGAGCCGCGCTGGGCCGTCGCGCACAAGTACCCGGCGCAGGAGCAGGTCACCACGCTGCTCGATATCGACGTGCAGGTGGGGCGCATCGGCACGCTGACCCCGGTCGCCAAGCTGCAGCCGGTGTTCGTCGGTGGCACGACCGTCAGCAATGCGACGCTCCACAACGAGGACGAGATTCGCCGCAAGGACATCCGTATCGGCGACACGGTGATCGTGCGGCGTGCCGGCGACGTGATTCCGCAGGTGGTCGGCCCGGTGCTCGAGCGGCGCACGCCGGATGTGGCGGCGCTGGCGCCGTTCGAGCTGTTCACGCACATCGGCGGCAAGTGCCCGGCTTGCGGCAGTCCGATCGAGCGTCGCGAAGGCGAGGTCGCGTGGCGCTGCACGGGCGGCGTGACGTGTCCCGCGCAGGTCAAGCAGGCCATCCTGCATTTCGCGAGCCGGCGCGCCGTCGAGATCGAAGGCCTCGGCGACGAGATCGTCGAGCAACTGGTCGACATGGGCATCGTGCGCACGCTGCCCGAGCTGTACAAGCTGGGCTTTGCCAAGTTGAACGAGCTCGAACGCATGGGCGAGAAGAGCGCGCGGAAGCTGGTCGATGCGATCGAGCGGAGCAAGGCCACGACGCTGCCCAGGTTCCTGTTCGGACTCGGCATCCGTCATGTCGGCGAGACGACCGCCAAGGATCTCGCGCGCCACTTCGGGGACATCGACAAGCTGGTCAAGGCGAGCGTCGAGCAATTGCTGGAAGTCCCCGACGTCGGTCCGATCGTCGCGAACAGCGTCTTCGAGTTCTTCCAGCAGGAGCGCCACAAGACCATCGTGGATCTCCTGATGGCAGCCGGGATCACGTGGCCGGCCATCGAGGGCACCGCCAGCGACGCGCACCGCCCGCTGCTGGGCAAGACGCTGGTCATCACGGGCACGCTGCCCACGCTGAGCCGCGACGACGCCAGGGAGCTGATCGAGGCCGCCGGCGGCAAGGTCAGCGGCTCGGTGTCGAAGAAGACGAACTGGCTCGTCGCCGGCGAGGAGGCCGGCAGCAAGCTGGACAAGGCGCGCGAGCTGGGCATCGAGATCCTCGACGAGGCCGGCCTGCAGGCGCTGCTGGCCGCGCCGGCCGACGTGGTCGACGCCGCGGCCGACGACGCCGCGCCGGCCGCCTGACGATGCGCCTGTTCGCCGCGTTGCAGAATCACGCCAGCACACTCTTCAAGATCCACCAGGTTCAGCCCGCCATGACCGTTCGCGAAATCCTCAAGATGGGCGATCCGCGCCTGCTGCGCATCGCCAAGCCCGTCGAGCACTTCGACACCCCCGAGATGCGCGAGCTGATCGCCGACATGTTCGAGACGATGAAGCACGCCAATGGCGCCGGCCTGGCCGCGCCGCAGATCGGCGTCGACCTGCAGCTCGTGATCTACGGCTACGACAGCAACGTGCGCTACCCCGACGCCCCACCGGTGCCCAGGACCGTGCTCATCAACCCGGTGATCACGCCGCTGGCCGC
This sequence comes from uncultured beta proteobacterium, assembly GCA_903845345.1. Taxonomy (GTDB): domain Bacteria; phylum Pseudomonadota; class Gammaproteobacteria; order Burkholderiales; family Burkholderiaceae_C; genus Scleromatobacter. The sequence continues at coordinate 7,016 of CAIMXF010000423.1, read as the reverse complement.
GGCCGAGGTCGACGGCTGGGAGGGCTGCCTGTCGGTGCCGGGCCTGCGCGGCGTGGTGCCGCGCTGGGAGCGCATCCGCTACACCGGCTTCGACGAGCTGGGCAACGCCATAGCCCGCGAGGCCGACGGCTTCCACGCCCGCGTGGTGCAGCACGAATGCGACCACCTGATCGGACGCCTGTACCCGACGCGCATGCGCGACTTCACGCAGTTCGGCTTCACGAGCGTGCTGTTCCCCGACATGGACCCGAACGCCGACGACTGAGCACGCTGATTGCCCGGCAGCCTGCAACGGCCGAGTCGGTCGGCCTGCGACGTCTGTCCCGCGTTGAATCCTCATGCACACCTTGCCCGCCCCCGTTCACCGTCGAGTTCGCCGCCGCGTTGCGCTCGTCGGCGCGCTCGTCGCCGCGACTCTCGCCAGCGCCGCGGCGCGCGCGCAGGACGATCCGCCGGGTCGCGTGGGGCGTGTGGCCGAGATTGCGGGCGACGTCCGCACGATCAACCCGGAAGGGGCGTGGGACACGCTCGTGCGCAACCAGCCGCTGGCGACCGGCGACCGCATCACCACCGGCAAGACGAGCCGTGCCACGCTGCAGTTCGGCTCGACGATCGTGCGCGTGGGCGCCGACTCCGACCTCCAGGTGACCCAGCTCGACGACCAGAAGATCCGCCTGCACTTCGACCACGGCCAGCTGGCGGTGCGAGTGCGCTCGGACGACATCCCCGGCGAGCTGTTCATCGAGACCGACGAAGGCGCCTGGGTGCCGCACCACCCGGGCGAATACCGCTTCGACCGCGTGGCGCACCAGGTGCTCGGCGCGCAGGCGTTCAGCGGCGACATGCTGCTGGAGGCGCCGGACAGCTCGCTGCCCGTGGCCGCGCCGCAGCGCGCCGAGGTGTGGCGCAGCGGCGCGCAGCAGGCGACGCACTATCGCCTGGTGCCGGCCGTCAAGGACGCGTTCGGCGACGCGGTGCTCGCCGCCGACAAGGCCGACGACAAGCTGGCCGCCGCCGACACGGCGGCGCAGGTGCCGCCCGAGATGACCGGCGCGGCCGACCTCGCGCGCTTCGGCACGTGGAGCGTGGATGGCGGCACGCACGTCTGGATGCCCGCCAAGCTGCCGGCCGGCTGGGCGCCCTACCAGCAGGGCGCGTGGTCGTGGAACTCGCCCTGGGGCTGGACCTGGGTCGATGACCAGCCCTGGGGCTTCGCACCGTTCCACTACGGGCGCTGGCTGAGCATCAAGGGCCACTGGGCGTGGACGCCCGGCCAGTGGGGCACGGCGCGGCCCGTCTACGCGCCGGCGCTCGTGGGCTGGTTCGGCGGACCGGCGTTGACGGTGGACGGCGCGCCGGCCGTCGGCTGGGTGGCGCTCGCGCCGGACGAGCCCGTGTTCCCGGGCTACGCGGTGTCGGTGAAAACCTGGAATGCGCTGACCAATGCGAGCGTCGCGCCGGCGAACCGGCCTGCCGTGGCGATCTCCGGACGCGCGCGGCTCGTGCCGTCGGGGGCGGTGTCGTACGCGAACCGCGCGGCGCGGGGCGCCTTGAGCGTGGTCGGCCTGGCCGGCCTGCTGCCGCATGTGCCGGTGTCGACGATGCCCGGGCCGCGCTGCGCCGAGCTGCGCAGGCCGGCGTTCGTGGCGCAGGTCGACAAGTCGGTGGCGCTGCCGCCGCCGCCCGCGCCCGTCGGTCACACGGCCCTGGCGCCCTCCGCGCTGACATTGCCGGTGGCGATCGGGCCGGCAAAGGCGGCCGAGCCTGTGCGCGGCGCCAGAGGCGTCGGCAAGCCGGTCGCGCCCGCCGCGCCGGTCGTGCCCGCGGTTTCCGCGAAGCCGGGTGGACGTGTCGCCGAGTCCGGCATCGCCACGCCGGTGGCCCTGGCGCCGCTGCCGGTCGCGCGGCCTGTCGCGCCCATCGCCCCCGTCGCCGCGCCGACGCTGATCAAGCCCATCGTGGTGCCGGTATCGGCGACCCTCGCGTCCCGCTGAAGACGCGCGTGCGTGCACGCGGCGCGTCTCAGGACTTCAGCATCGGCCCCAGCCGCGACCACACGTTGTCGAGAATGATCGGATGCGCCTTGGCGATCGGGTGGATGCGGTCGGCCTGGAACCAGTCGTCGGCGTCGGGACGGTCGGCGATGCCGGCGAAGATGAAGGGCACCAGCGCGGCGTGATGGGCCTTGGCCACGTCGTCGTACATCTGCCCGAACTCGGCCTGGTACTTGCGGCCGAAGTTGGGCGGCACCATCATGCCGGCGATCACCACGCGCGCGCCGGCGTTGGTGGCCAGCGTGACCATCGCGTCCAGGTTCTTGCGCGTCTCGCTCATCGCGGTGCCGCGCAGCGCGTCGTTGCCGCCCAGTTCGATCACCACGATCTTCGGATGGCGCAGCTTGAGCACCGCGGGCAGGCGCGCGAGTCCGCCCGACGTGGTGTCGCCGCTGATGCTCGCGTTGTCCACCGTCCAGGGCAGCTTCTCGGCAGCCAGGCGCTGGCCCAGCAGCGCGACCCAGCCGGAGCCGCGCGCGAGGCCGAACTCGGCGGAGATGCTGTCGCCCACGACGACGATCTCACCAGTCGCCGGCGCGGCCTGCGCGACGCTCGCGAAGCCGCCGGCCAGCGCCGTCACGAGGCTCGCGCTAAAGTGGAGGAACCTGCGGCGCGTCGGCCGCGCCCCGAAAAGTGAATGCATGTCTGAACCCATCATCGTCGTCGATCGTCTCACCCGGCAGGTGAGCGACGCCACCGGAACCCTGACGATTCTCCATGACATCTCGTTCACCCTGAACGCGCGCGAGTCGGCCGCCATCGTCGGCGCCTCCGGCTCGGGCAAGAGCACGCTTCTTGGACTGCTCGCGGGCCTGGATGTTCCCACCTCCGGTTCGGTCAGGATGGCCGGCAGCGACCTGTTCTCGTTGAGCGAGGACGCGCGCGCCGCGGTGCGCGCCGAGCGCGTCGGCTTCGTGTTCCAGAGCTTCCAGCTGCTGGCGCACCGCAGCGCGCTCGAGAACGTGATGCTGCCGCTCGAACTCGCCGGCGCGCGCGACGCCCGCGCGCGCGCGACGGAGATGCTGGCCCGCGTCGGCCTGGGCGAGCGGCTGGGCCACTATCCGCGCGTGCTGTCGGGCGGCGAGCAGCAGCGCGTGGCGCTGGCGCGCGCGTTCGTCGTGCGCCCGCAGGTGCTGCTGGCCGACGAACCGACCGGCAGCCTCGACTTCGCCACCGGCGAGAAGGTCATGCAGCTGATGTTCGACCTCAACCGCGAGATCGGCACGACGCTGGTGCTCGTGACGCACGACAAGGCGATCGCGGCGCGCTGCGATCGGCAACTGCACATCGAGGCGGGGCGGTTGCTGGACGAAGTGTCGGCCTGACACCTTTGCCTTTGGGTTTGCAGGAGAGAGCCTGCGGCGCGGCTGGCATGGCATGTCCAGATCCACACGTCGCGCTCCGGAATCAACGCACTTGCCTCGCGCGGATCGCACCATGAAAAAAGCGCCCGACCTTCACAGGCGGGCGCTTTCGCGTTCGGTCGCGGCACGCAGAGCGTCGCGGCCGGTGCGGCTTGGTCTTACTTGGCGGCCGGAGCTTGTTGCTGCTGTTGCTTCTGCTCCGCAGCGAACTTGTAGTCGGTCTTGGCAGCCTTGCGCAGGCTTTCCTGGTACTCCTGCAGCTTGACCTGTTCCATCTGCTGCTTGACCTTGTCCTTGACTTCGGCGAAAGCCGGGAACTGTGCGGTACGGACGTCCTCGAGCTTGATGATGTGATAGCCGAACTGCGTCTTGACCGGCGTCTCGGTCATCTGGCCCTTCTTCAGGCCTTGCAGCGCGGTGGCGAACTCGGGCACGTAGGCGCCGGGCTTGGCCCAGTCGAGGTCGCCGCCGTTTTCGGCCGAGCCGGTGTCCTTGGAGTTCTTCTTGGCAACGTCCTCGAACTTGGCGCCGTTCTTGATCTGGGCGATCAGCTTCTTGGCCTCGTCTTCGCTGTCCACCAGGATGTGGCGCGCGTGATATTCCATGCCCGACTGCTCGGCCTTGATCTTGTCGTACTCGGCCTGCGCGTCGGCGTCGCTGACGGGGTGGTCCTTGACGAAGTTCTGGAACAGCATGCCGATCAGCACGGTCTGGCGTGCCAGTTCGAGCTGCGCCTTGTAGTCGGCGGTGTTGGCTACGCCGGCCTTCTCGGCGGCCTGGGCGAAGATCTCGCGCATCACGGCCGTGTCCTTGGCCTGTTGCTTCAGTTCCGGCGGCGCATCCGCGGCGCCGTGCGTGGCGGACTTGATCAGCGCGTCGACGCGCGCTTGCGGCACCGGCTTGCCATTGACGATGGCCACGTTCTGCGCCATCACTGCGAACGGCAGCACGAGGGTGCCGATCAGCGCGGCCGAGGATTTGAAATTCATGCTGGGAGACTTTCGAGCAAACGGTTTTGGACGTGAACAGGAACGCGGAAGTTCCTGGGGGTTTCACCATGTCGCAGGCGTTGTTCAGGTTGGGGAAACCCGAAACCTCCCGGACACATCAAAAGGCACCCATCGAGAAACTCTATCGAGAATCTCCGGCACGGAAACAAAGCAGAAGCAAGTATTCAGACTTCATCCGGCGTGCGGGCGTCGATGGCGAGCGCATGGACACCCTCGGCCATCCAGGGGCGAAGGGCATCATACACGAGGCGATGTCGCGAAATACGGGGCAATCCCGCGAACCGGGTGCTCACGATGCGCAGGTTGAAATGCGCGCCGGAACGCGCGCCGGCATGGCCGGCGTGCGCGGCGCTGTCGTCCACCAGTTCGAGCGTCACGGGCTCGAGTTGCGTGGTCAGCGCCTGCGTCAGCGCGTCGTGCAGCGAGATCTCTGGCATGGTTTTCAGGGCGCCGGTTTCTCGGCGGCCGGTTCGGGCTCGAGGTGCCTGTTGAGATAGAAGAACACGCCGACGACGAACGCCAGCATCAGGGCGGTGGTGCCGAAGGTGTGGAACGAGACCCAGTAATCGCGCACGAAATACACGACGACGAGATTGAGCAGCCCGATCAGCGCACACAGCGCGACCCACGAGAAATTCAGGCGCTGCCATACGGTGTCGGGTAATTCCATCTCGGCGCCCAGCATCGAACGGAACAGGTTCTTGTGGAACAGCGTCTGGCTGGCCCAGAACACCAGGCCCGAGCCCCAGAAGTAGATGCTGGGCTTCCACATGATGAACATCTGGTTGTGGAACCAGACGGTCAGGCCGCCGAACACGACGATCAGCGCGAGGCTGATCCACAGCGCGAGGTCCACCTTGCGGCCGGTTGCCTTCATCCACGCGACCTGCACCAGCGTGGCCACCAGCACGACCACGGTGGCCAGCAGTGCCGGTGCCTCGGTGGCGCCGACGATGCCGCCCTGCACGACCGCGCCCAGGTAGTGCGTGGCGAAGCCCGCGCCCTGGTCGGGCATCCGTCCCGCGATCTTGTACGTCACGAAGAAGAAGACCAGTGGCAGGATGTCGAAGAGGAATTTCATGGTCGATCGAGGCGCCCGATGAGGCTGAGAGGTGGTGCGCAGGCGGCGGCCGGAGCGGCAGCGCCAGGGGCGGACGAACGGACAGTCGCGGGCCCGCAGTCTAGCGCAGGCAGGTGTCGGCTCCTGTCGGGCTCAGGACGAGCACGACACCTCGATGTGGCGCGCCCAGTCCGGCGGCAGCGCGGCGTAGCGCGCGTGTTGCGGCTGCTCGTCGTACGGCCGGCGCAGCAGTTCGTGCAGCCCCCGCACCTCGCCGAAGTCGCCGGCGACGGCCCGGTCGATCGCCGCCTGCGCCAGGTGGTTGCGCAGGATGTACTTCGGATTGACGCAGTTCATCGCGGCGTGGCGCTCGGCGTCGGAGCGCGGCTCCGACTCCAGCCGGCGCAGGTAGCGCTCGCCCCAGGCGTCGGCCGCGGCGCGCTCGATGAAGTGGTCGCGGAAGGCCGGCGGCGTCGCGCCGGCGCCGCGATCGAACGCGCCGAGCGCGCGCATCGCGATCGTGTGGTCGACGCGCTCGCCGGCCAGCAGCGACAGCAGGTCGTCCAGCAATGCCTTGTCGCCGTCCTGCGCGAGCACCAGGCCCAGCTTGGCGCGCATGTGGTCGGAGTACGCCACGATGAACTGGTCGCCGAAGGTGTCGAGCACCGCGGGCAGCGTGGTGTCGGGGTCGTCGCAAAGCGGCCTGAGGGCGTGTCCCAGCGCGTGCAGGTTCCACCACGCGACCTGCGGCTGGCGGCCGAACGCGTAGCGGCCGCCGCTGTCGGAGTGGTTGCAGATGTGGTTCGGGTCGTAGCCGTCGAGGAAGCCGAACGGGCCGTAGTCGATCGTCAGGCCGAGGATGGACATGTTGTCGGTGTTCATCACGCCGTGCGCGAAGCCGACGGCCTGCCAGTGCGCGACCATCGCCGCGGTGCGGCGCACCACCTCGGCGAGCCAGGCGTGCAGCGGGTCGAGGCCGTCGCGGCCGTCGACGAGTTCGGGGAAGTGGCTGGCGATCGTGAAGTCGACGAGACGGCGCAGCGCGTCATGCTGGTTGGAGTGCGCGAAATGCTCGAAATGGCCGAAGCGCAGGAAGCTGGGCGCGACGCGCGTGACGACGGCGCCGGTCTCCATCGTCTCGCGCATCACCGGCAGCGCCGAGCCGGCGACGGCCAGCGCACGCGTGGTGGGCACGCCCAGCGCGTGCATCGCCTCCGAGCACAGGAACTCGCGGATCGACGAGCGCAGCACGGCGCGGCCGTCGCCCATGCGCGAATACGGCGTGCGGCCCGCGCCCTTGAGCTGCAGCTCGAACGACGGCGCACCCGCCTCGGCCTGCCATTCGCCCAGCAGCAGCGCGCGCCCGTCGCCGAGCTGGCCGGCCCACACGCCGAACTGGTGGCCGCTGTAGACCGTCGCCATCGTCTGCAGGCCGGGCCAGGCGGCGCGGCCGGTGAGGACGTCGATGGCCCGCCAGTCGGCGCGCGTGGCCCAGTCGGCGGGCCAGTGCAGCAAGGCGGCGCAGTCG
>CAIMXF010000422.1 GCA_903845345.1 uncultured beta proteobacterium | reverse complement strand
GTTGAAGCACCTCGATCATTGGCAGGATGGAACCCGACTGGACAGCTGGCTGTTTCGAATCATGAAGAACGCGTGGATCGACGAGGTGCGTGCGCGCGGCCGCCGCGACGAGGTGCTGGCGCCCGAGGAGGCCGGCGAGCACGTGGGCTTCTCGGAGACCGGCAGCCGCGACATCCGGCTGTCGATCGAGAAGGCGATGGGCCGCTTGCCCGAGGACCAGCGCATGGCCGTGAGCCTGGTGCTGGTCGAAGGCCTGCCCTACAAGGAAGCCGCGGAGGTGCTGGACATCCCCATCGGCACGCTGACCAGCCGCCTCGCGCGCGGCCGCGAGGCCTTGCAACTGATGCTGGGCGACGGAGACTTGACGCCATGAGCTCACTGACCGAAGACGACCGCATCGCCGCGATGGCCTGGGTCGACGGCGAACTGCCGCCGGCCGACCACGCGACGTTCGAGGCGCGCCTCGCGCACGAGCCCGCGCTCGCGAGCGCGGTCGCGCGCGAGCGTGCGCTGCGCTCGAGCCTGCAGTCGGCCTTCGCCGCGGAACTGGACGAGCCCGTGCCGGCCGGACTGCTGGACTTGCTCGCGCTGCCGGAGCCGACCGCGGTGCCTGCCGCTGCCAACGACGTCTTGCCCACGGGAAGCAACGACGCCCACCGCGCCGCGCTACCGCACGCGCGCCGCTGGACCTGGCCGCAGTTCGGTGCGATCGCCGCGAGCCTCGTGCTGGGCCTGCTGCTGGGTTCGCGCCTGCTCGCGCCGCATCCGTCGACCGGCGGCGACGCGCTGGCCCTGAGCGTGGCCAACGACGGCGCCATCACCGCGCAAGGCCGCCTGCGCGACGCGCTGGAGCAGCGCGTGGCCGGCACCGACCTCGACCCGAACTCCAACGTCGCGGTGGGCCTGACCTTCCGCAACCGCGCGCAGCAGTACTGCCGCACGTTCACGCTGGACAACGCGTCGTCGGGCATCGCCTGCAGGCAGGCCGACGGCTGGGTGGTGGCCGACCTCGAGCGCGCGACGAGCGTGCCGGCGAGCGCGGTCGGCGCGTACCGCACCGCGGGCAGCGCGTTCAGCCCGTCGCTGCTGCAGGCCATCGACGCGATGCGCGACGGCGACACGCTGGACGCCGCCGGCGAGACCGCCGCCAGGGCCAGGGGCTGGAAGCCCTGAGCCTTGTCGCCAGCCGCGCCCGCGTCAGGCGGTGACCGGTCGCGCCGCGCGCACGCGCAACGCCAAGGCCGTGGCGCCCATCAGCAGCGCCGCCACCAGCATCGATCCGTGCACGCCGATGGCACTGCCCACGACGCCGACGATCACGCCGCTGAAAGTACGCATGCCCAGCGAGGCCATGTTGAACAGCCCGATCACGCGGCCGCGGATCCCGGCCGGCGCGTTCAGCTGCACCAGCGTCTGCACCATGCTGCTGAACGAGAGCTCGAGAAAGCCCGCCGCGAACAGCAAGGTCAGCGCCAGGCCGTAGGCACGCGCCTGCGAGAAGCCGGCGAGCGCCAATGCCCAGCCCGCGGCGATCAGCATCGCCGTGCGCGGCGCCGGCTTGAGCCGGCCGACGCTCTCCAGCAGCACGCCGGCCAGCAACGCGCCCGCGGCGTCGGCCGCCAGCAGCGCGCTGTACGACGCGCCCGGGTCGCCGTGGCCCAGGTCGTGCGCGAACGCGGGCATCTGCGCCTGGTAGCTGTTGCCGATGAAGAACGACGCGGCGCCGGCCAAGGCCAGCATGCTCGTGAGCACGGGACTCGGCGCGATGTCGCGCAGCGTCTGCGTGATGTCGGCGAAGCCGCGCACCGCGCGCGGGCTGGGCCGATGATCCGGCCGGAAGCGCGGCCCGTACGGCGCGTTCACCAGCCACAGCACCAGCGGCAGGTAGAACGCGGCGTTGACGAAGAGGCCGCGCGTCGGCCCGAGCAGCAGCATCAGCACGCCGCCGACGGCCGGGCCGACCAGCACGCCCAGGCTGCGCGCCGTGGCGTTGAGCCGCACGGCGCTCTGCAGGGTGTCCGTGGGCACGATGTCGTGCAGCAGCATCTGGCTCGAGGTCTGCCACAGCACGCCGGCGCAGCCGTGCAGCACCAGCAGCAGCATGGCGTGCCACATCTGCAGCGTGTCGGTCAGGAAGAACATGCCCCAGCCCAGCGAGGCCGTGATGAACAGCGCCATGCCGATCTGGATCAGGCGCCGCGGGTCGAAGCGATCGGACAGCGCGCCCGCAGGCACCGCGAACAGCAGGAACGGCAGCCAGTGCGACACCACGGCGAAGCCGCCGAGCGCCGGCGAATGGAACTTCTGCCAGCACATCCAGTAGCTGATGACGTGCTCGATGTTGTCGGCCATCATCGCCAGCAGATAGGTCGTGAAATGCGCGCGGTAGCCGCGGATGCGCAGCGCCGCGAAGGCCGGCGCGGTCATGCGGCGGCCCTCGCCGGGGACGGCGGCGTCACGCCTCGCCTCGCACCTGCGCTGCGGCGCGTCGCACGATCTCGACCAGGCGGGCGACCGCTTCGGGCGCGGCGGCGTGCTGCGACCGCAGCGCTTCGCGCAGTTCGTGCATCGCGGCGTGCAGCTCCACGCGGCCGGCGCCGACGTCGCGCGAGAAGCGGGCCTCCTCGCGCACCTGGCCCATGCGTTCGGCGAAGCGCGCGAGCTGCGTCCACAGCGCCTCCAACTCCGCGCGGTGTTCGTCGAGCCACGCCAGGCCCGCCACGCTGATCGTGTAGAGCTTCTTCGCGCCCGCGGCCTCGACGCTGGCATAGCCGGCGTCCTCCAGGTAGCTCAGCGCCGGATAGACCATGCCCGGGCTCGGCACGTACCAGCCGCCCGAACGCTGCTCGATCTCCTTGATCAGCTCGTAGCCATGGCGCGCCCGTTCGGCCAGCAGCGCCAGGATCAGCAGCTGCAGCTCGGCGGAGCCGAACTTGCGCCCACGTTCGAAGCCGTCGAGGCCGTGGCCGCGCTCGGAGCGGTCGCCGTGGTGACGGCCGAAATCGCCGGGGCCACCGTGGCCGCCCCGGCGCATGCAGTGGTGATCGCCATGGCGTCCGCCGTGATGGTGGGGGCCGCGATGGCCGGAAAAGAAGGCTTGGAATGGATTCATGATCATGTCTTTAGATTGTGTCGTAAAACATATCTTAAGATCTATATCGCCGCTCGTCAACCGGTCGCGCGACGATCGCCCGCGTCGCGGCAGGCCCGCGCGGCACGGTGCAGAATCGGCGCTACGCCGACTCCCGGACGACCCATGCGCCATCTTCCCCTGCCACGCGGCGCGACGCCGCTTTCCCTGCCCGTGCTCGGCCTGGGCACCTGGCGCTTCGGCGAGTCGCGCGCCACGCGCGCCGCGGAGATCGCCTCCGTCCGAGTCGCGCTCGAACTGGGCTACCGGCTGATCGACACCGCCGAGATGTACGGCGAAGGCGGCGCCGAGGAGGTGGTGGGCGCCGCGCTGGACGAGGCCGTGCGCGCGGGCGACGTCCGGCGCGACGAGGTGATCGTGGTGAGCAAGGTGTACCCGCACAACGCCAGCCTGGCCGGCACCCGCGCCGCCTGCGACCGCAGCCGCAGGCGCCTGGGGCTCGACCACATCGACGTCTACCTGCTGCACTGGCGCGGCGAACATCCGCTGGCCGACACCGTCGAGGCGATGCAGGGGCTGGCCGCGGCGGGCCACATCCGGCGCTGGGGCGTCAGCAACTTCGACGTCGACGACATGCAGGAGCTGGCCGCGATCAGCGAGGACTGTGCCACCAACCAGGTCTGGTACTCGCTGGGCGAACGCGATCCCGAATTCTCGTTGCTGCCCTGGCAGAACGCGCGGGGCATGCCCTTGATGGCCTACAGCCCGATCGACCAGGGCCGGGCGGCGCAGGATGCCGTGCTCGGCGAGATCGCCCGTTCACGCGGCCTCACCGCCGTGCAGGTCGCGCTGGCCGCCATCCTTGCGCAGCCCGGCGTGCTCGCGATCCCGAAGGCGACGGGCGCGACGCACCTGCGCGAGAACCTGGCGGCCGTCGACGTCGCGTTGAGCGACTCCGAGCTGAAGGCGATCGAGCGGCAGTTCCCGCGGCCGGTGCGCAAGGCACCGCTGGCGATGAACTGAGGGCGCCTCAGCCGCCCTGGCGCGCCGCCCACGCCGCGCAGAGTCGGTGCAGTTGCTCCAGCCCGTCGGTCAAGGCTGCGGGCCCCGGCTGCAGGATGTCGCAGGACTTGATCTCGTGCAGCTCGCCGTTGGCGACCGCGGGCACGTCGGCCCAGCCGGCACGCGCGGCCACGTTGGCGCCGCGAAACTTCTTGCCGCACCAGCTGCCCACGATGATGTCGGGCGCGCGGCGCGGCGGCTCGGCGAGGTCGTGCACGATGCGATCCTTGCCGCCGGCCTTCAGCCCGAGCTCGGCGAAGACGTCGATGCCGCCGGCGACGGCCACGAGCTCCGAGACCCAGCGGATCGCGCTGATCATCGGCTCGTCCCACTCCTCGAAGTAGACGCGCGGCCGGCGCGGCCACGCGGCCGACGCCGCGGCGATCTCGGCGTGGCGCGCCTGGCACGCCGCGATCCAGGCCTCGGCGCGCCCGCCCGCCTGCACGAGGCCGGCCACCAGCCGCAGCGTGGCGAAGATCTCGGCGACGCTGCGCTGGTTGGTGATGAACACGTTCAGGCCCGCGCGGATCAGCTTGTCGGCGAGCGCGGCCTGCATGTCCGAGAAGCCGATGACGAGGTCGGGCTGCAGCGCGACGATCTTGTCGATCTTGCCGTCCAGGAACGCCGACACGCGCGGCTTCTCGTCGCGCGCTCGGCGCGGACGCACGGTATAGCCGGAGATGCCGACGATGCGGTGCTCCTCGCCGAGCAGGTACAGCCACTCGGTGGTTTCCTCGGTGAGGCAGACGATGCGCTGGGGGCCGTTCATGGCGGGACTGTCCCCGGGGGTCGGCAGTGCCG
>CAIMXF010000421.1 GCA_903845345.1 uncultured beta proteobacterium | reverse complement strand
TCGGCGAGTGCGTGGCGTCGCTGTCCACGCGATAGGTGCGGCCCGGGGCGATGACGCGGATCTCGGGCATCGTCGTGCTGCCTTGGTGGCGCCTGACGTGCTGCATCGCGTAGCGCACCTGCATCGGGCTGGTGTGCGTGCGCAGCAAGTGGCCGCCCTCGACATAGAAGGTGTCGTGCATCGAGCGCGCCGGATGATCCTGCGGCGTGTTCAGCGCGGTGAAGTTGAACCAGTCTTCCTCGATCTCGGGGCCGTCGGCCACGTCGAAGCCCATCGAGCCGAAGATCTGCTCGATGCGTTCGAGCGTGCGCGAGACCGGGTGCAGTCCGCCCTGCCCGCGCGAGCGGCCCGGCAGCGTCACGTCGAGCGCCTCGGCCTTCAGCTGCGCCTGCAACTCGGCGTCGGCCAGCGCCTGGCGGCGCGCCGTCAGCGCCGTCTCGATGCGCTGCTTGACGATGTTGATCTCGGCGCCGCGGGTCTTCTTCTCATCGACCGGCAGCGCGGCCATGCCCTTCAGCAGTTCGGTCACGCGACCGGTCTTGCCGAGGAATCGGGCCTTCGCGTTCTCCAGGTCGGCCGGCGTGGCGGCGGCGGAGAAATCGGTTTCGGCGGACTGCACCAGGAGGTCGAGGTCGTTCATGTTGGCCGTCAGTCGATCGAGCCGTGCAGCTTGACCGCGAATGGAGACAGGAAAAAGAAAAGGCCGGCACCCAGGGTGTCGGCCTTTCGGCTTCAGCCAAAAGGCGCCCCGCCGGGGCGCCTTGTCGTCAGGACACTGCCTGAGCAGTGCCCCGTCGGGCTTGACCGCCGCCAGCCGGAGCCGGTGGCAGCGTGATCGCGTTCAAGCCTGCTGAGCCTTCACCTTGGAGACGATGGCGCCAAAGGCGGCCGGGTCGTTGATCGCCATGTCGGACAGGACCTTGCGGTCCAGTTCGATCGACAGCTTCTTCAGGCCGGCGATGAAGCGGCTGTACGTGACGCCGTGCGAACGGGCGCCGGCGTTGATACGAGCGATCCACAGCGCGCGGAACACGCGCTTGCGGGTGCGGCGGTCACGGTAGGCGTATTGACCGGCCTTCATCACCGCTTGCTTGGCAACGCGGTAGACGTTCTTGCGGCGACCGCGGTAGCCCTTGGCCAGGGCGAGGATCTTCTTGTGGCGGGCGCGAGCCGTTACACCACGTTTGACGCGAGGCATGAGTAGTTCCTTTCAGTCCGTTACTTGAAGATCAGAGACCGGCGAACGGGAGCATCTGGGCCATGTGGCCCATGTTCGTCTCGTGCACATTGGTCGAACCGCGCAGGTGGCGCTTGTTCTTCGTGGTCTTCTTCGTGAGGATGTGGCGCTTGAACGCCTGACCGCGCTTGACGGTACCACCCGGACGGACGCGGAATCGCTTCGCCGCGCTCTTCTTGGTCTTCATCTTGGGCATGTGAATGCTCCTTTTAATGCACCCTGGTCCAGGCGAACGTCGATGATCGGCGTTACTTGTCTGCCTGCCGGGCTTCTGGCGACATCTCGCAAAAAAGCGCATCCTAAGACGCGCTTTCCACGAGACTCACCGTGGATTCCATCGACTCGCCTCAAAGGCGAGCCGGGGAACCCAGGATTATAGACTAACTTTTCTTCTTCGGGGCAAGCACCATGATCATCTGGCGCCCTTCGAGCTTGGGCATGTGCTCGACCACGGAGACGTCGGCCAGTTCGTCGCGGATGCGTTCCAGCATCCGCATGCCGATGTCCTGGTGGGTGATCTCGCGGCCACGGAAGCGCAGCGTGACCTTGCCCTTGTCGCCGTCTTCGGCGATGAAGCGGCGAAGATTGCGCATCTTGATGTGGTAGTCGCCATCATCGGTGCCAGGACGGAACTTCACTTCCTTGACTTCGATGACCTTCTGCTTGGACTTGGCGTCCGCGGCCTTCTTCTGCTCGAGATACTTGAACTTGCCGTAGTCCATCAGGCGACAGACCGGCGGTTCGGCCGTGGCGGAGATCTCGACCAGATCCACGTCGTACTCGCTGGAAAGCCGCAGGGCCTCCATCAGGCTCACAACGCCGAGCGGCTCGTTTTCGGGGCCGTTCAGTCGCACCATGGGTGCGGTGATCTCTCGGTTGAGCCGGTGTTTGCGCTCGACATTGGGAGTCCGGCGGTCAGCAAAGGTAGCGATGGTGCAAATCCTTAAGGCGTCTGGGCAAGATCAGGACGCAAAAGCATGGGGTGGTGAACGCGAGGGGCAAACCGCCGACCCGCCAACACGAAAACGCGCCGGAAGCGCGTTGTCGAGCCGACAAACCGGCGGGGCTCGTCAGACCTTGGTGGCGATGTCCTCAGCGAGCTTCTGTTGGAAGTCTGCGAGAGGCATCACGCCGAGATCCCGGTTGCCCCGGGCGCGCACCGCAACGGCCCCGCTTGCCTTTTCCTTGTCGCCGACGACGAGGATGTACGGAACCTTTTGCAATGAATGCTCGCGGATTTTATAGGTGATCTTTTCGTTGCGCAAATCGGCTTGCACCTTGACACCTTGGTTCCGAAGTGCATTGACCGTCTCCTGCACGTAATCGGCCTGCTGGTCCGTGATGCCGCACACCACCACCTGCACCGGCGCGAGCCAGGCCGGCAGCGCGCCGGCGTGCTGCTCGATCAGGATGCCGATGAAGCGCTCCAGGCTGCCGACGATGGCGCGGTGGAGCATGACCGGCGCGTGGCGCTCGCCCGATTCGGCCACGTACTCGGCGCCCAGGCGCTGCGCCATCGAGAAGTCGACCTGCATCGTGCCGCACTGCCACTGGCGGCCCAGCGCATCCTTGAGGGTGTACTCGATCTTCGGGCCGTAGAAAGCGCCGTCGCCCGGTGCGATGACCACTTCCACCCCGGAAGCCTCCAGGCTGGCGATCAGCGCGGCCTCGGCCTTGTCCCAGATCTCGTCGGAGCCGATGCGCGCGGCCG
>CAIMXF010000420.1 GCA_903845345.1 uncultured beta proteobacterium | reverse complement strand
CGGTCGGCGCGCACCATCACGTTGAGGTCGCGCGTCGGGCCGTCCAGCAGCGTGCAGCCGGGCGCGACGGCGCCGTCGAAGCGCAGCGGCGGATCGCCGCGGCGCACGTCGAGCGTGCGCTCCGGGAAAGTCAGCCGCACGCCGGCGCCGGTCAGCACCGCGAACCAGCGCGTGATGCCGGGGAAGGGCGAGAACGGGCCGTCGGCGCCGATGTCGGCCACGCTGATCCGCAGCGTCCAGTCGT
The DNA here is from genome assembly GCA_903845345.1 of uncultured beta proteobacterium. Lineage (GTDB taxonomy): Bacteria > Pseudomonadota > Gammaproteobacteria > Burkholderiales > Burkholderiaceae_C > Scleromatobacter. The sequence goes on along the minus strand of CAIMXF010000420.1, from coordinate 5,006 downwards.
CGCCGCCATCGGCCGGCAGGCGCAGCAGTTCCCGGGTGACGCCGCCGCCGTTCTTCCAGGGCACCGGCGTGGCGGCGGACGCGTCGGCCCGGATCACGGCCGGAACTGGCTTTCGAGCGTGTAGCGCGATCCGGGATGCACCAGCCGCGCCAGCGTGACGGGCACGCCGCGGCTGACGGTGCCGCGCACCACGATCAGGCACGGGTCGGTGCGCGGGATGCCCAGCAGCTTGGCTTCCTGCGCGGTCGGCACCGCCGCCTCGATGGCCACGTGCGCCTCCCACAGCGGCGCGACGTCCAGCAGGTAGTGCGTGGGCGTCATCTGCGTGAAGTCGACGTCGAGGTAGTCGGGCGCGCAGGCCGGGTTCACGTAGCGGTCCTCGCACTGCAGCGCGACCCCGTGCTCGTGGTGCACGATCAGCGTGTGGAATACGGTGTCGCCCGGATTCAGGCCCAGGCGCGCGGCCAGCGCGGCCGGCGCGGCCTCGGCGCGCTTCAGGTGCACGGCGGCATCGTGGCGATGGCCGCGCTGGCGGATCTCGTCCTGGATGTCGTTGATGGTGAGGGTGGACGACACCCGGTTGAGCTGCGCCGCGAAGGTGCCCACGCCCTGCAGGCGCGTGATCAGGCCGGCGTCCTGCAGCTCGCGCAGGGCGCGGTGCACGGTCATGCGGCTGACGCCGAACTGCGCGACCAGATCGGCCTCGGACGGCATCTGGGCGCCCGGCGCCCAGCGCCCGGCCTCCAGCGCGTCCTTCAGGTATTGCTTGACGCGGGCGTAGGGCGGCTGCGGCGAGGAGCGCTGCACGGCCGCGCCGTTGGCAGCGCCCCCGCCGATCAGGAACACGTCCTGCGCTGCACGCGGCGCGTGCGCGGCAGGGGAGGCGGGCAGCGCGCGCAGGCGTGGACGGGTGGGCGATTGCATGGAGGGATCCTACTTGCACAAGGTTGTCTAGACAAGTAGAGTGCGACCCGTATCGAGCTTGCCGTTGCCTCGCAACTGACGGTGTTTTCTCGAGCGTTACACGAATTTCGGTGCATTCGGCATACCCTGTTTACGGTATGCCGTACCGTATCCGGGCTTTGCGTCGAACGCCGCACCGAACCACCCTGCCGGAGAACTTCCGTGAACGACCTGTCCCACGTCCCCGTCTCCGCCGCCGCGCTGCCGCGTCCGGTGCGCGCCCCGCGCGGCACCGAGATCTCCTGCGCGAACTGGCTGATCGAGGCCGCCTACCGCATGCTGCAGAACAACCTCGACCCGGAGGTGGCCGAGAACCCGGACGCCCTGGTCGTCTATGGTGGTATCGGCAAGGCGGCGCGCAACTGGGACTGCTTCGACGCGATCCTGGCCGCGCTGCGCGCGCTCAGGGCCGACGAGACGCTGCTGATCCAGTCGGGCAAGCCGGTGGGCGTGTTCCGCACCCACGCCGACGCGCCGCGCGTGCTGCTGGCCAATTCCAACCTGGTGCCCAGGTGGGCGACGTGGGAGCACTTCAACGAGCTGGACCGCAAGGGCCTGATGATGTACGGCCAGATGACGGCCGGCTCGTGGATCTACATCGGCAGCCAGGGCATCGTGCAGGGCACGTACGAGACCTTCGTCGAGGCCGGCCGCCAGCACTTCGGCGGCAACATGGCCGGCCGCTGGATCCTCACGTCCGGCCTCGGCGGCATGGGCGGCGCGCAGCCGCTGGCCGCGAGCTTCGCCGGCGCGAGCTCGCTCACCATCGAGTGCCAGCAGAGCCGCATCGACTTCCGCCTGAAGACGCGCTACCTCGACGAGCAGGCCACGAGCATCGACGACGCGCTGGCGCGCATGCAGCGCTACGCGGCCGAAGGGCGCGCGGTGTCCGTCGGCCTGCTGGGCAACGCGGCCGAGGTGATGCCCGAACTGGCGCGCCGCGCGGCCGCCGGCGGCGTGCGGCCCGACCTGGTCACCGACCAGACGTCGGCGCACGACCTCGTCAACGGCTACCTGCCCGCGGGCTGGAGCGTCGAGCAGTGGCTGTCCGCGCGTGCCGACCACACGCAGCACGCCGCGCTGCGCGACGCGGCCGCCAGGAGCGCGGCGACGCACGTCGAGGCGATGCTGGCGTTCCAGCAGATGGGCATCCCGACCGTCGACTACGGCAACAACATCCGCCAGGTCGCGTTCGACCAGGGCGTGCGCAACGCGTTCGATTTCCCCGGCTTCGTGCCGGCCTACGTGCGGCCGCTGTTCTGCCAGGGCAAGGGGCCGTTCCGCTGGGTCGCGCTGTCGGGCGATCCTGAGGACATCCGCAAGACCGACGCGAAGATGAAGGCGCTGTTCCCGAACGACGCCGGCCTGCACCGCTGGCTCGACATGGCCGGCTCGCGCATCGCGTTCCAGGGCCTGCCCGCGCGCATCTGCTGGATCGGACTCGGCGACCGCGACCGCGCCGGCCTGGCGTTCAACGAGATGGTGCGCAGCGGCGAGCTGAAGGCGCCCATCGTGATCGGCCGCGACCACCTCGACTCCGGCTCGGTGGCGTCGCCCAACCGCGAGACGGAAAGCATGATGGACGGCTCGGACGCGGTGTCCGACTGGCCGCTGCTCAACGCGCTGCTGGCCACCGGCGGCGGCGCGACGTGGGTGTCGCTGCACCACGGCGGCGGCGTCGGCATGGGGTATTCGCAGCACTCGGGCATCGTGATCGTCTGCGACGGCACGCCCGAGGCCGACGAGCGCCTGAAGCGCGTGCTGTGGAACGACCCGGCCTCCGGCGTGATGCGCCACGCCGATGCGGGCTACGAAGATGCCCGCGAGGCCGCCAGGCGGCATGCCCTGAACCTGCCGATGCTCAAGTGAACACCATGACGACGCTCCAGCTCAACCCCGGCCTGCTCACGCTCGAAGACCTGCAGGCGTTGCACGCCGGCGGACTCACGCTGACGCTGGATCCGTCCGCGCACGCGCCCATCGCCGCCAGCGCCGCTGTCGTGCAGGCCGCGGCCGCGGGCGACGCGCCGGTCTACGGCGTCAACACGGGCTTCGGCAAGCTGGCCAACAAGCGCATCAGCCAGGGCGAGCTCGAGGCGCTGCAGCGCAACCTGATCCGCTCGCACTCGGTGGGCGTCGGCGCGCCGTTGCAGCCCGCGGTCGTGCGGCTGATGCTGGCGCTGAAGGCGGCGTCGCTCGCGCGCGGCTACTCGGGCGTGCGGCAGGAAGTGGTCGACACGATCATCGCCGTGCACAACGCCGGACTGGTGCCCTACGTGCCGTCGCAGGGGTCGGTGGGCGCCTCGGGCGACCTCGCGCCGCTGTCGCACATGACGCTGGCACTGATGGGCGAAGGCGAGATGCTGGTCGACGGTCAGCGCCTGCCCGCGCTGGCCGCGCTCGAGGAGGCCGGGATCGCGCCGCTGACGCTGCAGGCCAAGGAAGGCCTCGCGCTGATCAACGGCACGCAGACGTCGACCGCGCTGGCATTGCACGCGCTGATCACGTTCGAGCCGGTGCTGGAGTCGGCGCTGGTCATCGGCGCGCTGACCGTCGACGCCACGCGTGGCAGCGACGGCCCGTTCGATCCGCGCATCCACGCGCTGCGCGGCCAGCCCGGCCAGATCGACGTCGCCCGCCATTACCGCGCGCTGCTCGCGGGCAGCGAGATCCGCCAGTCGCACGTCGAGGGCGACGACCGCGTGCAGGATCCGTATTGCCTGCGCTGCCAGCCGCAGGTCGTGGGCGCGTGCCTCGACCAGCTGCGCCATGCCGCGCTGATCCTCGTGCGCGAGGCCAACGCCGTCACCGACAACCCGCTGGTGTTCGCGGACGACGGCGCGCTCGCGGGCGAACTCGTTTCCGGCGGCAACTTCCATGCGGAGCCGGTGGCGTTGGCCGCCGACGCGATGGCCGTGGCCATCGCCGAAGTCGGCGCCATCGCCGAGCGCCGCATCGCGATGCTGATCGACGCGGGGGTGTCGCAACTGCCGCCCTTCCTGTCGGCCGATGCGGGGCTCAACTCCGGCTTCATGATCGCGCATGTGACGGCGGCGTCGCTGGCCAGCGAGAACAAGTCCCTCGCGCATCCGGCGAGCGTCGATTCGCTGCCGACGTCCGCGAACCAGGAAGACCACGTGTCGATGGCGACGTTCGCGGCACGCCGGCTGCAGCCGATGATCTCCAACGTGGCCGTGATCCTCGGGATCGAGTGGCTGGCTTCGGCGCAGGGCATCGAGTTCCTGCGGCCGCTGCGCAGTTCCGCCGCGCTGGAGCAGGCGCATGCGCTCCTGCGTGCGCAGTGCGCACCCATGCCGACCGATCGCTACCTGGCACCGGATATCGAGCGGGCGACCGCGCTCGTTGCCGAAGGGGCCTTGTCGTCGGTGTTCCGCAATCTCGACGGGTTGCCGACGTTGTGGAAGGCTGTCTGATCTTGCGTTGACCAGCCTGCCGCGCGGTTGTCCGCCGCTGCGCGCCGGGCATCCTGCCGCGTGCAACGACGCCAGTTCAATCGCCGTGCGCGATCGGCTCGCCAACACCGCGCTGCACAGCTGACCGAACGGCGTACCGCGATCAGCATTGACAAGAGCGATTACGCGTGTAAACATGAGTCATCGTTTACGAATGTAATCATCATGACCATATCGGACGCCGAAGCCCAGGTGATGGAAGTGCTGTGGCACCAGAGCCCGCTGGCCACCGACGAGATCGCCAAGGCGCTCGAGGGCCAGCAGGACTGGCAGCTCGCCACCGTCAAGACGCTGGTCAATCGCCTGCTGACCAAGGGCGCGATCGGCGCGGACAAGGACGGCCGCCGCTACCTGTACAGCCCGGTGCTCACGCGCGACGCGTGGTTGAAGGAGCAGAGCGTGGGCCTGGTCGACCGCCTGTTCGACGGCCGGCTCGCGCCGCTGGTGGCGCATTTTTCGAGCCATCGCAAGCTGAAGAAGGCGGACATCGAGGCGCTGCGCCGGCTCTTGAAGGAGCACGACCGTGGTTGATCACGTCCTGCATGCGCTGTGGATACAGACTGTCGTGCT
>CAIMXF010000419.1 GCA_903845345.1 uncultured beta proteobacterium | reverse complement strand
TCGGCCATGCGGCGCGCGTGGTTGACCACCTCGCTCGCCGGCAGCACCGCGTTGGCGATGCCCAGTTCCACCGCGGTCTCGCCGTTGAAGGGCTCGCCCAGAAGCAGCAGCTCGGTGGCCTTGGCATGACCCACGCGCTGCGGGACCAGCAGGCTGGACGCGTACTCCGGCACCAGACCCAGCGTCACGAACGGCATCGCGAGGCGCGCCTCGTCACTGACGTAGACCAGGTCGCAGTGCAGCAGCATCGTCGTGCCGATGCCGATCGCGCCGCCGGTGACCGCCGCCACCACCGGCTTGCCGCACTCGGCCAGCGCCTTCATGAACCGGAACACCGGCGAGTCCTCGCCCTGCGGCGGGCGCTGCATGAAGTCCTCGAGGTCGTTGCCCGACGTGAAGATGCCGGGCTGGCCGGTGATCAGCAGCGCGCGGATCGCGGCGTCCGCATCGGCCGCGATGATCGCCTCGGCCATCGCGGTGTACATCGCCTGCGTCAGCGCGTTCTTCTTCTCGGGACGCGCGATCTCGATGACGGCGACGCCGTTCGTGTTGACGGTGCGGATGGTCATGTCTGTGACTCCATGAACAAGTATCAAACGGCAAACGGCCGCCAAAGATGCGGCCGTTCGAAGGGAACGTCAAGCACAGCCAGGGGCGTCAGCCGCCGGCCGCCGCGCCCGGCCGCTCCGGAGCAAGGCCGGCGCCCCTCGGGGGGTGGTCGCCGTGCCCGGCAACCGGGGCCCGTCAATTTCAGACGCGTTCGAAGATGCCTGCAGCGCCCTGGCCGGTGCCGACGCACATCGTCACCATGCCGTACTTCAGGTTGTTGCGACGCAGCGCATGCACGACGGTGGCCGAACGGATCGCGCCGGTCGCGCCCAGCGGGTGGCCGAGGGCGATCGCGCCGCCCATCGGGTTGACCTTGGTGGCATCGAGGCCGACGGTGTTGATCACGGCCAGCGCCTGCGCGGCGAAGGCTTCGTTCAGCTCGATCCAGTCGAGTTGCGAGATGTCCAGGCCGGCGGACTTGAGCGCGGCGGGGATCGCCTCGATCGGGCCGATGCCCATGATCTCGGGCGGCACGCCCTTGGACGCGAAGCTCACGAAACGCGCCAGCGGCGTCAGGCCGAACTGCTTGAGCGCCTTTTCGCTGCACAGGATCAGGCAGCCGGCGCCGTCGCTGGTCTGCGAGCTGTTGCCGGCGGTGACGCTGCCCTTGTTCGCGAACACGGGCTTGAGCTTGGCCAGGCCTTCGATCGACGTGTCGGGGCGCGGGCCCTCGTCGGTGTCGACCATGCGGCTGGTGACCGCGATCTCGCCCGTGGCCAGGTCCGGCGTGCGGGTGAAGACCTCGACCGGCGTGATCTCGTCCTTGAACTGGCCGTCGGCGATCGCCTTGATCGCCTTCTGGTGCGAGGCCAGCGCGAACGCGTCCTGGTCTTCGCGCGACACCTTCCACTGGTTGGCGACCTTCTCGGCCGTCAGGCCCATGCCGTAGGCGATGCCGATGTTCTCGTCCTTGTCGAAGACGTGCGGGTTGAACGACGGCTTGTTGCCGCTCATCGGCACCATGCTCATGCTCTCGGCGCCGGCGGCGATCATCACG